>NZ_JACFQE010000028.1:0-312 GCF_016101625.1 Lactobacillus sp. M0396 | reverse complement strand
TTACCATATTTACTGTATACATAGGCATTATGCTTCAATTTCAGTTTCTTGGCATCGATATTTCCTGCAGCTATATACAAGCCATCGTCAAGTTCATAGTAGATCCTCTGATTGATAACCTTCTGGGTTACTACATCTATATTTGAACCAGAATTTATTATCAAGCCGTTTGCACGAACACCATTTTGATCATAAAGATAAGCATTATGCATTACCTTCTTATTGACAATGATATGAGATTGATCTCCAGCTACCACTCCGGCAGTTGTTTGTCTCAATGTTACATCTTGACTTGCAATATTTGCTGCTTTT
>NZ_JACFQE010000002.1:0-352267 GCF_016101625.1 Lactobacillus sp. M0396 | reverse complement strand
TCAAACTAAAAGGACTAACTCCGCTTGAATATCGGCAATTAGTCCTTAGTTAGCAGCTAATATAAAGTGTCCTAATTTTAGGGTTCACATCACAATAATGCTTAATGCCTTTTTGTTGGTCTAAAAGAATCGTTCTTACCAGATTCTTTATGTTTTTATAGCTATAATTCTTAATTACCATATTTTTGAGTCTTTTAGTGATTTTTATTTGTTTACTTATAAGCTTTTTGACTGCAGTGTCCCGGCTAAGTATAAGTTTTGATCCATTATCAAACTTGAACTGTATTTTATATTGGGATTGTCCTTTAGTAATAACAATAATTTCTTTGTTTAAACAAAGCGTGAATGATCGAAAAATTCATAGCCATTTTTTTGAAAATTACCTGAACGATATTTACCTGCCAAATCGTATATACCGCTAGATATAAATTCACTTATTTTTCATTACACCACGGTCATATAGTATATTTTTAATTCGGTCACTCATTATTGTTTCCCCCAAATTTCCATAATTTCTTTAACTCCTCTTAGATTATGATACATAGCCTTATCAGAACCATAAACACCCTGGATAGTTTGTTTTTCACCGTTAATATCAAGTTTCTATTCTTTGGATTGTAACATATTTAATAGATCTCCTGCTCTTTCATTTAAATAGATTGCAAAAGCATTAGGCACTCTTACTGACAAACTTTCAGGTGGCTTAGCTACAATAATATCCCAAATTTTATCCTTCAATTGCTGACATACATTGTTTGCTTTTTAATTTTCTTCGTTTAGCCAGTAAATTCGACCATCATCCGTTCTCTTTAAAAGATGATTTTCAATCAAATCTCGCCTTCTGGTAACATAATCTGACACAAAATGCATTAAAATCAGGTTTACTTCCTGTTCAGAATATTTTTTAGCAGGATCAAATTTAGTTGCCAAATATTGTAAAATCAGCAACCGGTTCTTAGCCTTACCAGGCCAAACTTTAACAACTCCATCATCATCAATATAGCGCATTAATACTTCTTTATTCTTCATTTTCTCCATTTAAATTAATTATCCGATCAAATAATGATTTTTCAGTGGCAGAAATTTTATGAGCCACTTCAATCACAGCCATGTTCGACTGCTTTAACAGTGTTTTGTGAATTGCAAGTGACAGTTCTGGATCAAGGGCACTAGTAGCTTCATCAGCGAGCAATACTGGCCGTTCAGAGAGAAAAGCACGTGCAATTTCAATTCTTTGGATTTGTCCTCCGGATAAATTTGCCCCCTTTTCACCAACCTGATAATCCCAGCCTTTTTCATCCACGAGTTCAGTTAGTCCCGCCGATTCAACTGCTTTAGCCAAACTTTCTGGAGAAGCCTTCCGCCCCAGTAAAATATTAAACTTAATTGTATCATCAAAGATAAACGGCTTTTGGTTAACGTAACTGAAATTATCGTGGGCTTTGGTCCAGTTGCCAGTGACATCTTCACCATCAATATAAACATGACCTTCACTAGGTTTAATTTTACCTAACATTAAATTTAACAATGTAGTCTTTCCCCAACCACTTGGTGCCATGAGCAAGATTTTTTCATTAGGTGCTACGGTAAGATTAAGATGAGTGAAAATTTCTCTGCCACCTTGACTGTAAGTTGCATCTTCAACTTTCAAACCAGTAAACTGACCAGTTTTTGCATTTTTAGTACTGTCAGCTGAAAAAGACAAAGCCTGCTCTACTTTATCCCACATCGGCTTAGTAGATTTGATTGCATTCAATTGTTCAAAAATATTTACTATCGGGTTAATAAATTCATTGGATAGTTGCACTATCATAATTAAGGTACCAACACCAATCTGTCCTTGCAGCATTAAGATGGCTCCTACTAGAAACGGCAGTATAAAGCTAAAAATATCTGCAAAAGCCATAATGACTTCTCCCGCAGCAGCTTGTGTGAAGTTTAAGTTCTTTAATGCTTCTTCCATTCTTTTGGCACTATTAACCACTTTACTAATAGTCGAACTTTGGGCATCGTATAAGCCGACAGTCTGCGCTCCGTTTAACCCGTCATTCACACTCTGAGTGTATGCGATGTTATTTGTCTCCCAAACTTTTGCTTTTGCTTGAATTGTTTTGGTAAAAGCCCTTTGCACTAGTCCAGGAATTAAAGTAGTTACCATAAAAATTAAAGTTAAAATCCAGGAATTGATTAAACCAACTACTACTGATAGCAAAAAAGAAACTAATTCTGCAATGATCATTAGTTCATTTGTAGTCTTAGACGTCTCTATCTGTTTAAGATCGTTGGTCATCAGACTTAAACCATCCTTTTGTGAATCACTGCGCTGTTCAATCAGATAGCTCATCGTTTTGTCTTTAAGATAAACATTGACATCTTGAATAATAGCGCACTTGATATAACGGTACACAAAATTAGACAACATAATAATTAAGATTGTTGCGGCACCAATGCCGGCAATTCTAATTAAATTGCCACTGTCGCCTTGACGATATTGCGCTGCATTTAACATGATCTTAGTGACATATGCAATTACCACATTGCCAAATGCCATTACTATTGCTAAAAGTGTGTAGGCAACGAGTTTCCATTTAGGTGCAAATTTTAATGAAGATTGCATTTTTCTACTCCTTCTTTATTATTAAAACGGTTAAGATAAAACGGTTAAGATATTTTTTTGATTAAACATATTAAAGCATGAATTATTTTTCTCGCTTTTTTATTTCTCATATATGAGAAAAAAGTGCATAATATCTTAAAAAGGACGAAATAACATGCAGTCAGGAATTGAATTTAAACAATTAAGGAAAAAAACAGCATATTACGCTTAAAGAAGCAGCTAAAGGCATTTGTTCCATTCAAATGCTTTCCCGCTGGGAAAATAATCAAGGCCATATGGATTTTAACCGGGTATTAAAACTGTGCGAAAGAATTAGTTTATCGGCAACTGAATATATTGCACTTGCTAAAGTCGACCCAAAGGATCACATTGCCCAAATTTTAGAAGAGTCTTGGAATAACCACGACAAAAACTATTTGAAAAAACTGGCTCAAGCGGCATTAAATAAATACGAGTCAAGTCAAGATCCTTTTGACCTCGACTATGCAGCAATAGCCTGCAGTTTGTATTATAAAACTTCACAACACAACATCTTTCCTGTAGCCCAGCAAAACGAATTAAACCATCAGTTAAGTAAGATAACTGTTTGGGGTCATGAATTTCTCTCACTTTTTGCCAATGTTATCCCTATTATTAGTCCCAGAATCATTTACCAAATCTCTGTTCAGGTTATCAGTAATATTTCTTTTATTAAAAAAGTAGGAGAAGGTACATTTCATTTTGGTATAGCAGCTCTATCTGAAGCTGTAATTGGTTTAATTACAAATAGTCAGTTTAAATTTGCAGATAAACTGCTAACACCAATAAACCAGATTGACTTACCAGATAACGAAATGTTGTTAATTGTTGGGCGCAAATTTTTAAATGCAATTCTTACATTTCACAATACTGCCAATGATGAAGCAGCTGTCTCAATCATTCATTTTTTAACTAATATGGACATGCAAACTACGGCTGCTTATTTTCTGCAAATATTAAATCAGGTTAAAGCTTTAAACTAATCATAAAATTTATTAAATAAGTCTTCGATATCAATTCTTTCAACTGCGTATTGAATATCAGCTCTAACTAAGCTGGCTATAAGTTGTGTCAGCTTATCCTGCTCAATTTTTTCTAGAGGAACTAATATCAGGTTATTAGGCAAGGTTTCGTAGTCATAACCGGCTAGCAACTTAGTCGTTTCAGGGGTAGTCTGCATCTTTAAATACCGTTTATTTTGCTTTTTATTGTCTAAATCTTCGATGATGTGTCCTTTACCCATAAACAAGACCCTGTCAGCATATTGCTGCAAGTTAGACAAAAGGTGTGAAGCCATAATGATCAACTTGTTTTCATCCTTTAGTTTAAGAAGCATCTGTGAAATTAAAGCTACGTTCTGTGGATCAAGTCCATTCATTACTTCATCTAACAACATTACAGGAGAATCAGCTGCTACTACCATTGCAAAACAAAGTCGCTGTTTCATCCCCAAAGAATAAGTCTGCACCTTCTTATCCACATAATTTCCCATTTGCAAGTCATTAATGACCTGCCCGACTGATTTGACAGAATTGTGCCAAAGATCAGCGTATAAATTAAGATGATCTCGTCCAGTCATAAAGGGAAACAGGTCGCTTTGTTCAGGAAACGAGCATATTTCCTGGTGTAATTTAATCGTGTCTTTTTGTGTTTGATAACGTGTATTTTCATATTCAACAAACCCTTTTTGCAGTGTCAGATTATGCAAAATAACGTTGATCAAGGTCGACTTCCCCGTACCATTAGGCGCTACGAGACCAACGATCTCGCCCTGCTTAAATTCCAAGTTAACATCGTCTAAAACAACGTTCTTACCAAATGCCAATGTGACATCTTTTATTTTTAACATTTTAATCACCTCGTCTAACTAAAGGGATGCTTTTAATTTGCGTGAACAAAAACAGTAAAATTTCAATGACAAGTGCTAGACAAATGAGTGGCCCTAAGCCAGCAGTAAAGCCCCATCCGGGTGCATCCATCAAATAAGCCAAGTTGCCAGTAATACTGTCACCGATAGAAAAGTAAGTCATAGGCCATTTTTCCAAAAACGGGTAAACAAAACCCATGCCCAATGAGAAGTAAAGCATTTTCGCACTGATAGCAAACAGACTGCTAAGCATGCCGGCAACATATTCGTTACGCAAAACGATTGACAGCAGAATTGTTAACCTGATAAAGATAAACGAAATAATGATTGCAAAAATGATAAACTGCAAATAATACATACCTAGTGTTTCAGTCCTAAAGGTTGCTTTGAAGTTTATTTTGCCTAAATAATCAACAGTATTTAGTCTTAATGATCCCAAACCATATCTAGGTGCTATACAAAGAAGAGCAATTATCCCAGCTGCTACAAAGTCAAGCAAAGCCCCTACTTCAACGACTCCAGTTTTCAACCATAAAATGGTGCGTTTACTTAAAGGAATATTTTCCAAGACCGTATAATATTTCCTGTCATTAGTCACAATGTCTGCAGCAAAGAAACAAACTATCACTACCATGATTAAGACTGTCCAGCCAGAAAGTGAGTTTTGAATTACTTGTAAGGCTGTGCGTTCTTCCAAAATATTTTTATTCAGCTCTGTTTGCTTATCCTTTTTACCTGCTAAAAGTGCGTTATACAAGTGATACGTCCGTTGATAGCCAAAATGACCGTCCTGCTTAAAATTATCATTTTGATTGTACGCAGCTGGATACAAAAAGTTTTGGTTACCTTCTACAAAGATTAACTCGTCAATATATTGATAACGAGCACTGGCGTTTTTAGCATAAGCATCCCAGTCTTTTTTCTTTATAGCAAGCAATATTTTTTTATCATAAGATAAGACCTGTGGGTAAGTACTGACAGCGTCCACTGCCCCTTTGCTAGGAATATAATCATAACCTGGCCTCTTGGAATAAGCAATCTCTTGCCTCGCCACTTTCAGAAAGGCCGTATCGTCAATATATTCCTTTCCGATAGGTTTGGCATCGACCTGTTCAATTACCTGGCGGTTAGGCACACTGACCAGACTAAAATATAAAGACATAATCACAGTGGCAATAAACAGTCCAATATTTTTGGGATTAATCAAAAAAGCCTTCAACTGAAAGAGGAAATAACGCCATTTCATCGTGCAATACCTCCTTTATTAACCAGGTGTCTGAACCAGATGATCAAAATAAATGACCAAACTAATAGGATACAGCCGCTGGTGACAAGGTTTAGCCCTGCAAATCCAGTTTTACTTGCCACAGTGCCATTAAGCACATTATTAACATTTAAATATGCAGATGGCAGCCAAACAATAAATTTAAGCATTTTGGCAGGCAAATACGTTAATACATATAGAGCAATACCAATAAAGGTAGTGAGATATACATTTTTAGTCAACTGGTTAAGAAGTAAAGTTAAACTGGTCACAAATACTACCAATACTGCGGTATAAAGTAAAAAGAGCAAACAATCCAGCCAGACAGGGATTGCTATTATTTTATTAAAGTAAAAAACGTTAGGATAATTTAAACTGCGAAAGCCATTTCGTAAGCCGGCAAAAAGATATGCACCAACTAGTCCAATAAATAAAGGATCCAAGGCTAAAGCCAAATTGATCATGGTTTTGCCTTTAACCTCATCTTCTACACGATAAGGGATATTGCGTAAAACCGTATCATGATCCAACTTAACCATCCACACATCATTAGAAATAAGCAAAATATAAAAGAAAATAAAAATAGCCACAAAATTGAGAATATAGATTAAATACGTTGCTGATGCCTTTGAATTCATAACTGCAGGTATATGATGACGATATAGATATTTATACGTAACTAATCTTTGATGCAATTGATATTTGGGTGGAACATTCAATGTGCTGGCACCCAGATAATTATTGCGGTAGCCATCTAACATGGTTTGAAATAAAGTGATCGATCCGTCTAGATAAGTTTGCGGATCACTTAAAACTTCTCCATTTTGCAAACTGGCAATGCTGCCTTCCTGGGCGTTTAAATTGTCATAAGTCTCTTTATATTCTTGTTTGCGTAATAGACTGCTGTCAAAATAACTGATATTAACCTCAAGAGAATCATAGTATGAGCGCCACTGACGGTAGTTATCTCCCAAGTTTTGAGCTTTAACCACTAGTACAAAGAGAACCATGAATAAAACCAAAGCGCCCATTAACAGAATATTTTTCTTTGATTTGCGTGCAATATTAAAATTTGCCTTAAAATAAGTTCTCTTCATGGAAATGCCTACCTGATTTACAAAAATGAAAAGTAATTAACAATGATTTTATCATATTTTATTCAGCTTTATTATAGCTAAAAGCAAAGTTAGTTTCTTAAGCACCATTTATAATAAATTCGGCACAATTGCATCAACGATAATAGGGGTTAAGAAAGTGGTTAGCAACTTCACTTGGTTCAAGAGACAGCAATCCTCAATAGTAAAAGTAAATCATATTGTAAGTCAATACCTGGCTGATCATAAGGCTGCAATTAAAACTCCGGTTTTAAAAAAGTTACTAAAAATACCAATGCTGCTACTGTATTTGTTTAAAACTGTAGAAAAGCAAAAAGAAAGTCTATTTGTTATGTTTGCTAGACTATTACTGACAGCTATAGCAATTTTAACTAGTTAGCTTAACCATATGTGCAACGAAAAATGACGAAAGAGTGTTTCATTCAATACTTAGACATTAAAATAATTGTATTAATATATAATATATATAAATAGTTAGTAATTAAAAACACTCTAACTATTTTGCGTTGCTTTAAGTATTCTTACATCTGTTAAAATATATAAGTGCGTTTAATTATTAATTACTATAATAAATATGATAAACTCCATTTAGGTACATAATATACTGTTTTTAATACATGAAGGTTAAGTATAATGAATAAGAACAAGGAAAAATTGCTGCTGGGTGGGCTTGTGGTCAGTCTCGGCTTACTAGGTAACAGTCCACAAATAGTTAAGGCAGACCATCTTGCTGCTTCTCATCTTGTATCTGGAAATGATACAAAATCTAATATAGATTCACAAAATCCTATTGCTACAAATGAGGATAATGACCAAACAAATACTGCTGCTGATAGTAACTCAAAAGATCAGACAACTTCATTAATTAGTGTGCCGGTAATTTCTACGAAAAATAATGAGAATTCTGATGCAGATGCTAAAGCAGCCTATCAAAAAGACGTGCCTCCTGCAGTTACACATGGTGAAAATGAACAGCAAAAGATTGCTACAAAAGCCAACTTAATATCATCTGATAGTAATGGTGCTCATCTTACATATGATCCTGATCAAGAAGTTGCCACTATTTCTGGTAATATAACAGCTGATAGTAATGATGTACCTAGAACAATTAGCCAATTCTTTCTCACTAATAAACCCAAAAAGATTGTTATCGACGGACCTCTAGCTATCAAGGGATCTGCGGCTGGTCTCTTCAGTGATTTAAACGACTTAGAAGAGTTTGAGGGCTTATCTAACTTTGACACAAGCCAAGTTACGAATATGGCCTCTATGTTCTCTAATGATAAAAATTTAAAAAGTCTAGATTTGAGTAGCTTTAATACGAGTAATGTAACTGATATGAACAAGCTTTTTAAGTCTTGTTCTGCCTTAACAAATCTTGATGTTAGTTCGTTTAATACAGCAAAAGTTAAAGACATGAGTACTATGTTTAACCTTTGCACAAGTTTAACCAACTTAAATCTGAATAATTTTGATACTAAAAATGTTGAAAACATGAATTCTATGTTTTATGCCTGTCGAAACTTGTCGTCTCTGAGCATTAGTAACTTCAATACAGCAAAGGTAACGGACATGACTGCTATGTTTGGCATGTGCCTTAAGTTATCAAATTTAAATGTTGCTAGCTTTGATACCAGCAACGTTAAGCAAGCTGTGGGCATGTTTTTATATTGTATGAGTTTGAACCAATTAGATGTTAGCCACTTCAACACTAGTAATATTACTAGCACGAACGGAATGTTTGCCTTTTGCACCAATTTAGCAAAGATAGATGTTAGTCACTTTAACACGGACAAGGTAACTGACATGATGGAAATGTTTTTAGGAGATAGCAGCTTAACCAGTCTTGATATCAGTAATTTCAATATGAACTCTGTTACCAGTAGCGATAATATGCTAAATGGACTGACAGGTTTAAATTACTTAAAGCTAGGTGCTAAAAATTCTCTACCAAGTACTGGCTTAGACACGCCAGGAATTTGGGTTAATGTCGGTGATGGCTCAACAGGACATCCTCAAGCACTTAAAGACAAGCGCTGGACATCTCCACAACTTTTAACTAACTATAATCCAGCTAAAGACGCCGATACTTACGTGAGATACAATGCGGCTGTTATTACACATTATCAAGACCAAGACAGTAACCAACTAGCACCTAATGATGTGCAAACAGGTGGATTAAACACTCCATATACTACAAAGCCGAAAGATATTACTGGTTACACTTTAGCAGAAACTCCTGCCAATGCCAGTGGTAGCTTTGCTGATAATACTATAACTGATGTTGTTTATCTCTACAAAAAAGCTCCTACCAAGCTGCCAGTAAATCCTAATGTCCCAAGTAAAGCTGCTGATGTGATTGTTCACTACCAAGATGAAAATGGTAACGAACTTACTTCCGACATTGTTTTAAGCGGTAACGTTGGTGACGGGTATACTACTGGAGCCAAAGATCTTGCAGGCTATACTTTAAAGTCCAGACCGACGAATGCGACTGGATTCTTTAGTCCACAGACTCAAGATGTCACCTATATTTACACCAAAAACAATAATAATCCGAGTGGTAATAACCCGACTAATTCTTCTACCAAACCAGAAAAACCAAATAAACAGAAAAAGCCAACCAGGCCAAAGCCACAAAAAGCAGTTTCAAAACAGCATCATGTAAAGAAAACGGGTCGGCGATTCCAGATTATTCGGCATTCTACTATTAAAAGCCATAACTTAAGTAGTACTTCTAAACGCACTAATGTATTGGCCAAGACTGGTGAAAGTAAAGAAAGCAATTTCATGATAATGCTCACGGGCATAATTGTCACAGGAACAGTTGCTGTAATTGGCTGGTTTACACGTAAACGGAAAGGAAAATAAATATATTTAGTCAGTGGCAGTACTACTAAAGTCACTGTATTAAAAATAGCTGGAAATAATTTAGATATATACTTGGTGTCATAAAAAAGCTTACTTTATTTTTACAAAAAGTAAGCTTTTTATTTACCATACATTTATTTGAAACCATGTTTTAAATATAATTATTAAAGTCAATTACAGCATCATAACGCTTTAATTCTGCTGGCTCATAATGGTGAATAACCTCAATAAAAGTGAAGTCTGAATCAAACAAGTAATCATGAATCGCCTGAGAAGTTGCCTTATCTAATGAGGCATTGACTTCGTCCAGTAATAAAATTGGTCGTTTGGCTAAGATAGCCCTTGCCAGTTCAATTCGGGCTAACTGACCACCCGATAATTGGTCAGCATTATCACCTAATTGGTAGTCAAAACCTTTTTCTTTAACCAGCTGTCCCAGTTCTAAATGATCACAAACTGCTGTTACTTCTTCTAAGGGGATGTCTGCACCCAAAGTAAGATTAAACCACAATGAGTCGGCAAAGATGACCGCGCTTTGGCTTGAATATGCAAACAGGTTGGTAAAAGAGCCTGGTTGTACTGCTTTTTGATTAAGCAAATCTTCTTGTGCTTGGCCGTAATCACCATACATTAAATATTGGAGCATGGTGGATTTACCAGAGCCAGATGGTCCAATGACCGCAACTTTTTGTCCTTTTGCAACTGCAAAATTAATTTGACTAGCTAATTCTTTATCCTGCCGTTTTAAAGTCAGATTTTTCACTTCTAATTGCTTAAAGTCATCAGTAGCAACACCGTTTTGCGGTTTTTGCTCACCTTTAGCAATAAACTGATTGATCTTGTTAACGATACCCTTAGTGGTAGATAAATTGTTTCGTTCATTTAAAATTTGCAGGATAGGATTAACGAAAGAATTAGAAAGCTGAGTGATGGCAAATAATGCTCCTAATGTTATTTGACCATTGACTACCAATAATGTCCCAAAAGCAAATGGTAGTAAAAATGCACTGGCAATCGCAATAATATTAAGGTAGGTATTAGTATTATTATTCAGCACATTCATTTTGGCCAGTTTTTCTTCCAGACGTTCAACCGCACGCTTATTTTGTTTAACAGCATTGTCTTGCTTGCCGTATAAATTAAAAGTTCCAGTGCCAGCTAAAATATTTTTGGTTTGGCTGACATACTTGTCGTTAGCCTTAGTCCAATCACCTGAAGCCTTTTGAATTGGTTTTTGGAAAAAGTTGGACACAATTGTAGGGATCGCTGAGCCCACGAAATAAATCAAAGTAACAAACCAGTTTAAATATAAAGCATAACCCAGCGCCAAAATAACGGTATAAGTATAGATCAGAATTTCAATTTCAGCTTCATAACGATTAGTTTCTAATAACTTAAAGTCGTTAGTTAAAAAACCTAAATTAGCACTATCTTCTTCTTTATTTAGCAGCATTCCCTTTAACACTTTAGTTCTCAGCTTAGTGTTAATCTGCTTAACTGCATCGGTTTTTAAGTAATTAAATAATAAGCCTGAAATTAAGATTAAAGTCAGCGCTACTATGATCTGCGTCACTAAAGAAGGTAAGACTGAAAATTGTCTCTTAGTTGCCATATTGATCAAATTGCTAAGCATATAAGCAGCAAAGATATTTAAAGTACTGTATATCAAACCGAAAACATTGAGCCAAAAGAATTTTAAATGTGAATAGTTATGGTAAATCATTATTTTTCTCCCTCAGTTTTGTTAATAATTTTTTCATTCATTAAAGATGATAAATTAATTAAACTTGAGAAGAACCGAGATTACAATACTATTTAACTAAGAGGTCACTATCAGGAAAGCAAGTGGAAAAATTTTTATACTAAAATGCAAAGTCGCTTGGATATTATTTAGCAGTATTTATGTCTCATCAGTTTCTAAGTTCATTGGTAATACCTTAATCATTTCGATTAATAATAATAAGTTCCATAAGACGCTTAAAGTAGCGACAATGGTTGTCAATATTATGACCAGTGTCGTAAAGCCTTGAGCTTCAAACATGAACGCCGCCCCAGTCATAAAGATTAGGCTCAGAATATAAATTAACCAGTTAGCTATTTTATACATTTGGTGATCAGTTTTTACTGCAATAAACTCATCACGCTCGTCTTCATCATCTTTATCTGTGCCCACAGTTTTGGCTTTATAATAAAGATAAAAAGCAAAACTAATAGCAAAAACTGCATAAATAATATTTTTCGGTATATCGGTTTGCCTGCGGTGCTGCAGAACCTCTAAACTGATCAGCACTAACTCAAGAAGTGCTAAAAATGTAAAAAAGCATGCTGCGAAATAATATTTGATCTTTCTTTTCTTATTCTTCTTCATTTTCTACATATTCCTGTAAACAAAATAAGGTTTCAATATCGGTCCTAAAAACTTGCGCTAGTTTATACGCCAAGATGAGCGAGGGTTTGTATTTACCTTTTTCTACTGAGATAATCGTTCGTTCAGTAACACCCACTTTGACAGCAAGTTCACGTTGCGTTAAGTGCAGCTTTTTTCTATTTTCTTTAACTAAATTTGTGATAATCTCACCTTCTTAGTAATGTGAAGTATGCTTCATGTAGTTAGCTTCATATTATATTACTGTAAAAGAAAAAAAGCCAAGTAAAAACTTGGTTTTTATTCATGATTATTTTTACTAATTAAAAGATCACTTATTAACTTGGTTTAATGGCTTATGATCCCGCAAATATGAAATGAGATTTTGTGAAGCCTCAGCCGCAATATTCGTGCGGGCAGACAGTGTTCCTGAACCTGCATGAGGTGACAAAATCACATTATCTAGTTCACATAAAGCTTGTGGCACTTCTGGTTCAGTTTCATATACGTCTAAACCTGCTCCGGCAATATCACCGTTCTGCAATGCGGCAATTAAATCATTTTGTTTAATCAGCTTACCTCGAGCAACATTGATGATATAAGCTGTCTTTTTCATCTGCTTAAATACTTGAGCATCGAAAACGCCTGTTGTAGAAGGGGTTGCTGGGGCGTGCAGGGTAATCACATCTGCTGTTTTAACAAGAGTATCAAAATCTACATAATGAACATTCTTTTTTGCTTCTTCTTGAGAACTTAACTGATGTCTGTTATGGTAAATGACTTTCATGCCAAAGACTTGGGCGTACTTGGCTACTTCAGAGCCGATACGCCCCATACCGTAAATACCAAGCGTTTTTCCCTGGAGTCCCGTCCCCATATTTTCCGGTTTAGAAACATCAACCCATTTTTCAATGCGAATGGTTTTATCATAAAAATGCAAACGTCTCATAGTTGCTAGAATTAGGGCAAATGTCATTTCAGCGGTGGGAATAAGAACGCTTTTAGGACAATTGGCAACAACAATTCCTTTTTGCTTTGCATAGTCAATGTCAATTTTGTCATAGCCAACGCCACTAGCAGAAATAATTTTCAAGTTAGTTCCGGCATCAATTAATTCACGGTCAGCCTGTGTCCCCATGAGTATCAGACCTTCATACTCAGATAGATGTGCTAAAATCCAGGCTCTACCTTCTTTTTCTGGTTTACGGGTCACAGCAAAGTTTTTTCTTAACTCCGTTAAACCAGCTTCTGGCATTCTTCCTGTTACTAAAACTTTTATGTTACTCATATTCTAACCCTCCCTTAGTTTGTAAGCTTTTTTCTCTAGATTGATCATTATCTATAAAGCTTTAAATTGAATTTTCACGTTAATGTTAATTATACTTTAGTATTTGTCTTTCATCAAAAAAGCCTGACAATATTTAAATCTTGTCAGGTATTTTATCTTGTATATTTTCTGTTAGATTTATTAATTGCAGTGGCACTTTTTGGGAAATGCGCAAGATTTCTAAAAAAGACTACCAGTTGATTTATTATGCTAATTCAATATTCAATCTGACCTGATATGAATCCCGAAATTAAGACAAAATTTTTTTGGGGGTTAGTATTATTTGCTTAGTTAAGTCGCCTTTCTCAATACAGTCTGTTATCGAACGCCCAAAAATTATGAGATACATAGCAGATTTTCACGACAAAGAACAAGCAAAAAACGATCAAAATACTCAATTGAGAATTTTGATCGTCTTTTAAAATCTGGAAACTATTTTCTTATATAAGTTTTATATGATAAGACTAGTTATGGATCAACTATTTTACAAGATCAACTTTATAAAAGTTTACGCTCTTGATGTATTTACCTTCGCCAATTCTATAAGCTGTCTTCTTATATTTCTTTAAAGCCTTATATTGATCACCGTAGACGGTCACAGTAGTACCCTTCTTGAGAAGAATACGTGATGTCTTCTTACCATTAGACTTGTAAACGTAAGAGTTTCTCTTCAACTTAGCCTTGGTACCAGTAACATTTCTTACACGAACATATTCATCCTCATCTACTACCTTGTAGAAATGTTGACCATTAAATGTATAAACTTTTAGTTTATCATTTTCAACTACAAAGTTAAGGAAGCTATATGCCTTGGCAGTCTTAGAGGTCTTCTTAAGATCCTTAGTGTAAAGAACAGACTTGAACATTACCTTAGTTGATTTACCCTCTTCTTTGGCATCCTTCTTTTCCTCATTAGCCTTATTCTTATCTGAAGCAGTTGTATTTGCACTTGCTTGTGAACTAGAATTATTAGAGCTAGGAGTGGCATTAGTTGATGGAGTTGATTCAGTACTCTTAGCAGTTAAACCTTTTTCTGCTTTAGCTAATGCATCAGTTGCAGCTTGGACATCTTCCAGTGTAGCGTCTTTGTTTGCTAAAGTATCTTTCGCTTTGTCTAAAGCTTCTTCATAAGCCTTCTTAGAATCATCAGTATAGCCACTCAAATCTTTCTTTTCGCCAGCATCAACATTAGTTTGAAGTTTCTTCTTTGCTTTTAGCAGATTATCATCTGAAGTATCTTTTTCTTTATCAGTCAATGCCTTTTCTGCTTTAGCTAATGCATCGCTAGCAGCTTGTACATCTTTTAATGTAGCATTCTTATCTGCTAAAACATCTTTAGCCTTGTCTAAAGCTTCTTCATAGACCTTCTTAGAATCATCAGTGTAGCCACTCAAGTCTTTCTTTTCGCCAGCATCAAAATTGTCCTGAAGCTTTTCTTTAGCATCAGACAATTTCTCGTCATCTGCACTAGGCTTGGTTTTCTCATTAAGATCCTTGACCTCTACAGATTTAACATCAGATTCATTGCCATATTTATCAACAGTCTTGAATTCAACAGTTCCATTTTCAGTGACTTTGAGTCCGTCAGCTGGCACATCTTTGAATGTCTTGCCATCATCAACACTATAAACTACCGTTGCATCAGGTTCCTTGGTAGTAGCTTCAATGAGAGCAGACTCGCCATCTTTTGCTACAATTTGCTTTATATCAGGCTCATCTAAGACCTTTTCTGGTTCATAGTAAACGATTAAAGCTTGAGTAGTTTCATTCCCTTGAGAATCAGTTACTTTAATATTAAAAGTATTCTTACCCTGTTTCAATTCAGCTTCATACTTAAAGTTCTTCTTGAAGCCTTCCTCGCTGTGGAAGTCTACATCACCCCAAGCAGATTCAATATGATTATTATTGATTGATAGTTCATAGTAGTTGTAGTCATCAGTGACAGTACCAGAAATTGTGTATTTATCCTTGTTAGTGTAGACAGGACCATCATTATCCAGGGCTAAATCAGGTGATTCTGCATCTACATAGAAACTTAGTCTCTCTTGAGTAGTTTCTCTAACAGTTGAGTCACCAATCAAAGCAGATACAATCTTAGCACCGTGAGTACCAACATTTAAAGTTACTTCAAATGTCTGATCAGAATTGATCTTGACGTTCTTACCATCGATTTGCAAAGTAGTAGTTGGTCTCTTTACCTTACCAGTAATAGTCAACTCGCCAGTTTTAGGATCATAATTTTTGGTATCAGCGCTAACGTTGTTGGTACCCCACTTGATGCCGTCACCGAATGTAACGTCATTGCTCTCTACAGTTGTTTTACCACGATCACTAGACTTAATCTTTTGCTCAACACTGGATGAATTACCATCTTCATCAGTTGCTACAATATTAAAGTCATTTTCACCAAAGTGTACTGGTAATTCAATAGAGAAGGTATGATCAGCACCCAGATCAACTGATACGTCATCTTCGCCATTTTGCTTAATTACTAATGACTTAGTATCAGCACTGACCTTACCTGAAAGCTTAATGGTAGCTTCAGAGGTTTGTGCTAATTCAGCTGATGAATCCTTGCTTGCATCGTAAGTATCACTCTTATCAACGGTTAAGCTTTCAACCTTAGCTGGTATAAGACTAACTGTAATTTCTTTTTCTTTAAGGACGGTCTTATGGTCAGCATCAGCATAGAGAGTGACCGTTGTCTTGTAATCATCCTTAGTAAGTGGAAGATTAGCAACAAATGACTTGTCATCTTCACTTTCGATATCTAAGTCGTGAGTCTTGTCATACTTATCAGTATAAGTACCATATACCCTACTTGGATAAGTACCTGTGAATACAAAGAACTTAGTGTCAGGTTCGTATCTGTCAGTTGTTGAAGAGATCTTATCTGGTAACCCACCGCCTTTAAGAACCAAGCCATAGCCGGTTTCACCTGGTTTATTGCTTTCACCTGAAGCAGTTCCTGCATTTGAAGCATTATCAAATAGTGCTACAGCAAAGTCATTAGTACCTGCTTGTAAAGCTTTTACCTGCTCAGGAGATAAGTCGATTTCAATCTTTTGGAAACCATCTTTATCTGCCTTAGTAGTTGGATCGTATGTTAATTGACTTGAGACACCATTTATAGAAACATTAGCGTCACCACTTAAGCCACTAAGATCATCCTTGGCTTCGGCAGACAAGTAGTATCGAGTCTTTTCTTGGCCATTGTTATCCTTTTCTGTACTTGATTCTAGCTTTAAGTTCTTTAATAAAGGTTTAACACTATCCACCTTAACGGGAATATCGTAATGCTGTTCTGTATTTGTGCCATCAACGGTAGCAGAAATTCTGTAAGTATATGTTCCATCAGGCACTTTAACTGTCTTGTTAGCTTGTTGGTCAAAGTATGTACCGTCCCACTCAGGAGCTTCATCAAAGTAAGTGTATCTTTGAGCTTGTGCGTAATAGTAAGTCTTAGTAGCATTACTCAACGAAGCTAAAGTATTGATTACTTTGCCATCTTTATCCAAAATTTGAGCCTTAACGTTATTAGCATTTCTGTATAAATAATAAGTTGGTTTAAACCATTGGAATTGAACATTATTCGCAGTAGAAATTGCGAATTTTGAAGAATCAAATACATAATTACCGTTTTCATCAATGCTTAAACCTGGGTTACCATTAAAAGAGTCATTACCAGCGGTTACAATAGTACCCAAGATATTATTGTAAGGTTGGAATACATCTGGATCATTTAAGCTAGCAAAGATAGGTAGATCTGAACTTGCCCAGTCGCCAAAGAATCCCATGTATGGTAAACGTAATTGTGAACCGTCTGATCCATTAAAGTTCAAGAATCCTTCAACATACTGATTTTCTTTAAAATCAGTCGGCAGTGCTAATGTAATAGTAAGTTCCTTAGTTGAATTTGCAGGTACAACTACGTAATCATCAGTTTGAACTGAAGCATCATCAATTTTCTTGTCATACAAAACTGAACTACTATCAGTAGCAGAAGTATAAATATCCGATTCTTTACCATTATTGTTTAGCTTATAAGTTAAATCCTTATTTGTTCTATTGGTAAACTTAACTTGGAATTTAAGATTTCTATCTGTGAAGCTCTTAAGTTCAACACCTGGATAGCCGTTGCTACCAACAACGGTTGAAGGATTTTTAGCCAATGCCTGAATAGCAGCTTGTGCATTGATGAACCCAGCACCTTGTCTACGAGGTGAGACAATCACATTATCATGACTAACATCAGGTTGAATACTTGCAGTATTCATTTCCAAAGTTTTGATAAATGCTGTTCTTTCATCTGGACTCATCTTTTGATAAATTTCATAGAAAGAACCCTTTTTATCATTCATTGCTTGACTTACAAGTGCTTGTGTACCAGCAATAAATGGAGAAGCCATAGAAGTACCTGACATGTTAGTATAGCCATTATTATTTTGAGTTGACCAAAGATTTCCACCTGGTGCTGAGATATCTGGCTTAAATGCCAAATTAGAAACAGGACCATAGGAAGTAAAGTTAGACATTAAGTCCGTCTTAAGGGCTGAATTATCTAATGGCTGCACAGCAATGCTTACCTTTAATGCTTCATCAGGATGATTATCAACATATTCTACTAACTTGCTTCCAGCATCCCCTGATAATCCAACAGTAGGGAATCCAGCATTGAGCTGCATGTTAGTTAATGCACCAGCTTGATTATTAACAATGACTAAACCCGCAGCCCCTGCTTCCTGTGCAAATTTTTGTTTATCAGTAAAAGTAAGAGTCCCACGCTTAACGATAGCAATTTTACCCTTAACATCTGATGTATATTGATTTGCAGAGCCTATACCTAATTGTCCATTGTTATCTTTAACAACGTAGAACTGCTTGTCATTAAAGAATGAACGATCAGTACCTCCTGAAAGTTGAGTAGTTTCTGGGCCTAATATTACAGTTTTACCATCAGATGAAGTAAAAGTTATACCATCAGTAGTAACTTTATTATTCTCTGCTGATGCAACCGTTGTGGCAGTTCTGGCAGTACCCGGACTACCTAAAGTTCCCATATCTGGATTGCCATAATATGCCTTATTGTTTCCATCAGCTTTTGAGTTTGAGGTCCCAGAGTTACCAGCAGAAATTACAGCGGCAGTACCTGTCTTAGTAGCACGGTCAACAGCTACAATTTCTGGATCATCATCAGTTTGCTGACCAGAAGTAGAACCTAGGGACATGTTCAAAACATCAGCACCAAGTTTAGCTGAATCATCAATTGCTCCAATGATGTTAGTAGAATCAGTAGTAGCAGAACTAGCTGAATTAGAAAAGGCCTTCATTGCTAATAATTGCGCTTCTGGAGCAACACCTACAACCGAATTAACAGAATCTGAAGTACCATTGGCAGCTACGATACCTGCAACGTGCATACCGTGTTGCTCGCTAGGATTATTATCAGTAATATTGTCATTGTTATCTGAATAGTTATGACCATATGGGACCTTTTCAGTAAAGTAGCGCCCATAACCAGCTTGTTTTGTGAAGTCAGCAACCTTTTCTCTAGTTAATTTCGCTTTAGATTCATCACTCAACCGTAAATCCTTATGATTAGGATCAATACCTGTATCGATGATAGAAACTACAGTGCCTTCACCTTTGTATTTATAATTATTCCAAACTGCTGAAACATTAGCCATATCATCAGCTGAAGAGTCATTAGCATAGTAGACTTTTGCCAAAGTTACTGATTTAACGCCTGGAATGGCTCTTAATTTTTGAATATCTTTAACCTTTGCTTTAGTAGCAAAACCGTTAACTACATAACCATAGCTTTTGCCAATTGCTTGGTTGGTAATTGCCTTTACCTTTGCTTTAACTGAACCTTGTTGTGCAATTACTTGTTTTGTAGCCTGTTCAATTTCTGCACTACTTGAATTTGTGCTTACTGAACCATTTGTAGCTGCAGGTGCAATAGACAATTGAACAATTACATCAACATACACAGTTTGCTTTTCGTCAGAAGTTAAATGCTTAAGATTAACTCCTTTTGCAGCTAATTGTGCTTCAATTGCTTTGTTTGTTATGCCCACTGTAGCTGACTCTGCTGCTTTAGAGCTGTTTGCAACAGTTTTTGTTTGACTGTCAACAGTAGCTTTAACGTGCTGTTCAGCATTAGAGAATACAGATACGACAGATAGTGCAGCAGCACAAACTAGCACTCCCACATACTTATTTCTTTTCATAGCTAGTCCCCCAACTTAATTAACAATAGTGTGTTTGCCTGATTAAATTAATAACATTATCAATTAATTAAATATTATATAGGATAAAATTAAAAATAACAATTGTTTTAGTAAAAAATATTATTTTTAATTATTTTAATTTCTTATTTTTGTAATTTATGGACTGCTTTGCCCGCTATTTTGGTAATCTCTTGTTTATTGCTTGTTATTTTTTGTGATTTTATTGAATTAAAAGTTGCAATCTGTTTTAATATTTTTAATAATTAGATGAAAATCTTCATTGGAGGAGATAAAATGAACAAATTATTAAAAGGTGTAATAACTGCTGTAACTGGCATTTCCTTACTGAGTTTAGCAGGTTGTTCAAAATCAAATAATACAGAAGTTGCTCAATATGGAAAAGATAAAAAAATTACGCAACAAGAGTTTTATAAGGAACTTAAGTCAGCTCCTTCAAGTAAAAACGTTTTAGCTAATTTGTTGATTTATGACGCTCTAAAGGCCCAATATGGGGAAAAGTTGAATTCTAAAGAAGTTACTCAAGAATACAATAATTATAAAGAGCGCTATGGCTCACAATTTGATGAATTTTTAGCACAAAATTCATACACTAAGTCATCTTTTAAGAGAATGATTCAAATTAACCTACTTAGTGAAATTGCATTGAGGTCTCAAATAAAACCCACAAATAAAGAATTAAAAGCAGTGTGGAAAACATATCAACCAAAGATTACTGTGCAGCATATTTTAGTAACTAGTCAATCAACAGCTAAAGAAATTATCAATCAATTAAACAATGGGAAAAGCTTTGCAAGTTTAGCAAAAAAGTATTCTGTAGATAGTTCTACCAGCACTAATGGCGGAAAATTAGCACCTTTTAATCAAGAAAATAAGAATTGGGATTCTACTTTCAAAAATGCTGCATATAAGCTTAAAAATGGTGAATATACCAACACTCCAGTAAAAGTTACTAATGGCTATGAGATAATAAAAATGATTAATCATCCAGCTAAAGGGAGTTTTGAAAACAATAGAGCAGAACTAACAAATAACCTTTATGCCAAATGGGCTGCAAATTCTACTGTTATGAGAAATGTAATCAGCCAAGTTTTGAAAGACCAAAACGTCAAAATTACAGACAAAGATTTAAAATCTGCATTGAATCAATACAAAGGATCTACAAAATCAGGATTAAATTAGAGTTTTGTTGCTTATAAAATCTAGTTGAACACTTACCAACAATTCAAAGTTTCTTTAAATGTCTAATCAATCAGTTCAAGTAATAGTGAACTGATTTTTCTTTTTCAAATAACGGTCTTATTATTAGTCGTGTAGCATCTGTAAGTGATAACAATGTCAATCGGGGCTCATCTAAAATGTATAATTATAAATATCATTATAATCACAACTATATTTATAGTTTAAATGTAATTTACAATATTCACACAATAATGCATTTGGTAGTTCTGCTATTGATATTTACTAAAGCCGGCAATATCAAAACCACAGTATTCTTGGACAACAAAATGCAGGTAGTTCAATTGAACTACCTGTCTTCATCTTGCTATATTTATAATCAATACTACTTAACAAGGAACTTTATTTTTTCTTTTCTTCAAAAAACGAGTTATTGCTGTATACATAGCAATGACCATAACTACAGATACATAAACTGTACCCAACATGATTTCTGTGAACCAAAAATCCTTTATTGCGCTTGCCTCATGGACTCCAAAAATCATAGTACCAAAACTATAATATGCAGAAAAAAGTGTTATCAAAACTAGTCCGACCACTATAATCAGTAATAAACTTGTTAGCCAATCTAAAAACTTTTTAATAGAATTCAAACTTGTCACACCTTCCATTTCGCTAGAATACATAGCAAATATTTACTTAAAATAGTTTAATTTCAAAGTTTGTTGCTGCTCTTAATTTCGGCTTTGCTTACTAAAAGTATTTTTTGCTATCTGGACTAATTATTTTAATAGCCATACTTACTGATATGCTTAATCCTTTGTTTTAAGATATAAATATAATTTTAAAACTTTTTTATTATAGACACGTATCTTATGGTTAAAGACAACGATTTATAATCTGCACTGAATCAATACAAAGGATCTACAAAATCAAGGTCAATTTAGAGTTTAGTTGCTTATAAAATCAACTTAAACACTTACTAAAAGTTCAAAGTTTCTTTAAATATCTAATCAATCAGTTCACGTAATAATTAACTAATTTTTCTTCAAATAACTAACGATATTATTAGTAGTCGTGTAGCATCTGTAAATGACAGCAATGTCAATCACAGCTCATTTAAAATTATAAATATATTTATAATTTTAAATTTAATTTGCATATTCACCTATTTTTCACACAATAATGCATTTGCTATACTTAAAATAGAAATGTTTTATGGCCAAAAATATAGATACCATAATCTGCAAGAACTAATTAACAGAATACATTCGCTACTATAACGAAGAAAGAAATAAAGAGAGAGTAAAAGGTCTGACACCGAAAAAATATCTGGTTCAAGCCTTAAAGAAATGATATTAACTTTTTGTCCTCAGTATATCTCGTTGAGAAAGTTATTCTCTTTTTTCTTCGACATTTTATCTATTCCTACTATTTATTTACAATTACTTATATTAAAATATGTTTTCTTTGTTTCAAAAGGTAAATATATTTGTGAAACACATTTCATTTTTTCAGAAAAGCTATTAGTTCAGACAGAGAAGCCTATACTAAAGCCTACTTATCAGCATACCTTTAAATTACAGGGAAATACGAAAAAGAATGCGGCACAAGAATAATTCACTTGATAATGGTTTCATGGAGAACTTCTTTTAACTCTATAAACAAAACGCTCTATGACCATGAAAATTGCTATCATAATCAACACTACTTATTACAATCAAGAACGGATAAAACTTAGACTAAAAGACTTGACGCCGATTGAATATCGACATCAAGTCTCAACTAAGTAATTGAACTCATCAGTTCAGTTTATGGACACCACTTCAAATATTATAAATTATTTTTCTATATAATATTTATTTATGTACTCACTTAGATTCTTTTCTTTACACAAATTTACAATATTGTTCTTCTTCTCTCCTGTAAAAAATTGATCTATTATCATATTGTATTCTTCTACTTCCCAATCTTCTGGTTGAATTACTTCTTGAATTTCAGGTAGTTTATTTTTTAGTTCCTTTACTATTTTATTTTTCTGTTTTTCATCTTCAAATATTACAACATCTCTTAATAGTTGAGTTTTTTGTCCACTATCTGCAGCATAGCAAAAACCGTTATTCATATAAAAAAATAGTTCTTCAATATAATACTCTAATGAATTCCTCAATAGGAAACGAAAAGATAAATCATCTTCAATTGATTTTTGATCTAATGAATCTTCTAATGGACGAACAGTAAGGAATCTTGAATCATCTAAAAATGCTACTGGAATTTTTTTCATTAGGGAATTTCTATATTTTATTTCCAAAGTTGCTGGAATTACGCTCTTTTCTTGCTGAGATAACGAGTATGACTCCACCAATTTTTTATTAATACTATCTTTTATATCCATACAATAATTTGTATCAGGCTTATATGAAAATCTAAATTCGTTATCATCATATTTCCAATTATCTTTTTCAGATAATTTGGCTTTATATTCTTTTTGAAGTGTTTCGCTTTCTTTCATTTTATCTCCCTACTCAATATATCTTCATATCCAACTTTTATACTAAATGAGTTATATAAAATATTTAAATAATTATATCATAGAGCTTTAATTGTGTGTAAGAGAATTTATCATAATTAATTTTTTAGTTCTGCCTTTTAAAACACATATAATCATATAAACTAAATGAGAAGCATAACTTAAGCAATTTACTAAAACTAAAAAAGTCGACTATTCCTATTTTAAACTTTTGTAAGGCTAGCATTTTACTTGTTTTCTGATTTCTTTCGTGCTGAGTAATTCATAAATGATCATAATTTTAAACTTATTGTTTCCTGGCATTAAGTCGTCTTTGCCCTTCTGTAAGTTTAGAATTAAACTTCGCATTTGATTGCCGTTTGTGTCCAATTAACGAATAGTTTCATCACCATCATGCGCACCCGAATTTCCAGAAGCTCTAATAGCATCCTTTATTTGAATAACATACTCTAGTTGATAGGAGTTAAACGACCAATCATATCAAATAGTCTTTCACTAAGATTTTTTAAAACATGTTTTCTTATTAATCTTTCTAGCAATACTCGAATAAGTGCTTCTAAAGATCTCAAAGATAAAACAAATACACTTCCAGCTTCACAAAAAATCTCTTAATAATCAGCTTTGCCCAGAAAAACAATGTCGCTGTCAATACGGTTCACATCAGTTTAGCAACAGCTATGATTATTTACCTGAGCACCTGACCTTTGACGAGTTTAAAGACGTGAATCGCACTTTACATTTTGTTTGTCATGATGCCGACAGGCACGAGGTAGTTCAGATTCTAAGGACGAGCTATAAAAAACAATTATTGTCTTCTTCAAAAAGTTTCCTCCAATGGCTTTGCAAGGTATCAAAACTGTTTTTATGGACCTGAATTTTTACTATCAGGACATTGTTAGAGACGCTTTCCTTACGCTGAGATCTTCATTGACCGTTTTCACATGCTTCAAATGCATACGCGCTCTTTCAACTTTCTGCACGTTAAAGTCATGGAGAAATTCAAAAAGACCAGTAAGGAATACAGACTGCTTAAATTTCCTTAGAAACTGTACCTCAAGAATACTAGGAACTTGACCGGATTCATCCGTAGTATAATTGACACTACAAAGAGACTTTGATCGTCAAAGATCCGTAGGCAAACAAAAAAGTCATTCATGCTAAAAAAGACGTCAGCAGCCAAATACACTAAACACTGTTAATTTTTAAGCATAATCTTAAAACGGTAATCAACTGAATAACATCGAATTATTCCAATCGATGCTTAGAATATTTCAATCACAAAATTAAACAAATTAAGCGCATAGCTTTTGACTATGCCAATTTCCACAATCTGCCAGCAAGGATTAGATTGGAAAAATCAGGTAAAAGGAAAAGAACCAAACAGGTTGTTAGCTGCTTAGTTCTTTTCCTTTACTCTTTATCAACAATATTTGACAAAGATCATTTAATAAAAAACTGAAAGATAATACACTTCTCCGTTTTTATTTTAAAAATAATCCATCTAAAAAGATGGCTCTATTGAAGCAAATGCTCCAGATCCGATATCATTTAAATTAATGATATCGGCGTTCGTACTATACGAACTGTCATATACTAGCCCTAATAAGAGCTAAATACTTTGCATAAATTATTATATATAATTATTGCAAATAAATCAAGAAAAAAATTTATTTAATTTCAAAATAATATTCTTTAAATCGTCTTTATCCAAATTGCCAAGATATTTTAAAATTCTTGCTTTTGATATTGTTCTAATTTGCTCACACTTGACACATGAGTCAAAATCTAAAAAAGTATATTTTGATTTATATAAAAAGTATTGACTTGAATATTTTGGTCTATGCGTTTTTTTGTTAATTACCAGTGTTTTAGTTATTGGTAAAGCTACTACGTTATCAGAATTTAAATTATTAGTTCTGTTTGAAACTATTAAGCCCGGTCTTTTTTTATTAATCTCGCTTCCAATATTTTCTCCGAAATTAATCAAGTAGATGGATCCTCTAATTGCATATCTTTGATGAACCATACTTTTACAATTAATACAATTTTTAGATAAGTTTTCTTTTTGTCTTTCCCAACTACGCAAATTACCAATTTTGTTCTTAACTTCATTCATATTTATTCACCATCATTATCTATTATTTTTAAACCTCGACCATTAAAATATGGATAGCCTATGATTTTTTTCTCCATACACTTATAAATTTTACTTTCCACATTAAAACTCAATTTTCTATAAACAGCATAAGCCATTAAATCAGCGAATTCTAACATAAAATAAGAAAGGTGGTCATCAGAAGTTCTTTTGGGATTAAAATATATCCCATGATTAACTGAACTAAAATTTGATCCAGGAATATAATATGTCCCTTTTTTAAAAGTATTAGCAGCGCTTCTAAGTAATTGCTTGTCTGCACCACCATTTCTAGACTCAAATAATAATATCCCTTTTTCATTATTTTTAACGTTAAACGAATATCTTTCAAGCATTAAGGCTAGAGCATATTCATAAATAGGATATGGATTAGTATATTTTTTAACATGAGCAGTTTTATTTATACAAATAGATATTGCTTTTATTGAACTATCACAGATAATTTGACATAAATCATTTAAAAAAGCATCATAATTTTTTATATATTTTTTTGAAAAAGCATTATCACGATGTCTCATTTCTTTACTGTGCAAGACAACCTTTTTGCCATAACACATGCCATCTTTTGGCCAATACTTATTTTTTAGGCCAATTATTTTTTCTTTTACATTTATCATTGTATGAAGATCAAAAATTATACCTGATAACACAAACCAAACTGGCTGTTCATTATTTCTCAATAAGTTTCTTTTTATACTCTTAATTTCGCTAGTCCCTGACTCATCAAGGGCCATTATGTAGTCTATATCTTTTGGCCATTCTTTGAGGAGGTAATCATAAGTTTCCATTATTTTTCTTTCTAAATAATATACCCTATATTTTAATTATTTTGCTTTTGTTATTTAACATAAAAATTTAAAGTCTCAAAAGTTAAACAACTTATATTATATACATATATTATACACAAAAAACATATCCAGAAAAGCAATTTTTTAATCTGAATAATTTTTGCTTTCCTAATACTATTTTACATTTGTCATCTTATCAATTTTTATTACTATTCAGATCATCAATATGATTAAAAATACTTTTGAAAAGAGAAAAGATAAAAAAGACTGCTATAACTGTACTACAGTATTTGTGATCTTCAAAAATAGTTCAAATAATTATTAGGATTATTAAATTTGATCGCTCAAAAGTTAAAATAAAGATTTAGAAATAATAATGCGAAAAAATCATACATAACAATATACCTCATAAGTATAGTTTAGTTAAACTTACTAAAAAGTGAAAATCATATCATTATAAGGGATTTTGATATCAATATTTTTTTAAATAGAATTTTTTTGCCAGTACATTACTTTTTTGGATTAAGTGATCAGTGGCAGTTGACTATAGATTTGTAAGAATAGTTGAACAAAATACCGTGTTAGGTCTACTTCCAGCTGGCAAGCATAAACAAAACATTCCTTTAAAAAATATATCTGATGCTTCAATTGATATATCTTACTCCGTTAAAGACTTAATTTTTTGCGTGATTATAGCAATGACTGGATTGGGAATGTTTAACTCTGATACAGCAATCGGTGTTATTATCTTATTAATTGGTATCGGAATCTTTTTAAATGGTATTATGACTAAATTATCAATTGAAAAGGGTGGCATATCATACGAAATATCTGTTCCATTTTATAACAAGCAAAACATGATTGATATTCAACATGCTATTGAGTAAGCATTGACAACAGACATATATAAAACAGATCAAAGCTTATACCATTACCGTTTAGCAGAAGACAATGTAGATGAAGTAAAATAACAATTTAATAGTTTTAAAATATAAAATATAAAATAGATAAAATCTACGTTTATCAATAAAGTAAACATATGTTTTATCTATTTTTTGTTATATCTATTTATACCTATATATAAGCATCCTTTTGTAAATTATACATATTGCGATAATCAGCATTACTCCTGATTAATTTTTCGTGTGCATCCAAAGCTGCAGTAGGTTCATCTAAGAACTCCATTTGAGCATTAGTATACATGTCCCGTGCAAGTGCTATTCTTTGCCACTGTCCTCCTAAAAGTTCTGTACCATTGGCAAATTCCTTACTTAAAATTGTATTTAAGTCAATCTTTTTATCTTTAAGCAATGTTTCTAGTCCTACCTTCTTCAACGCAGATTTAATTTTTGCGTTACCGCCTGGACGAAAAACTGCTACATTGTCGGCCAAACTCAACTTAAATTTAGAATAATCCTGAAAAGTGGCGGATAAATTTTGTCGGTAATTTGCAAGAGAAAATTCACGTAAATCATTACCATTGAGTTCGCTTCTTCCCTTACTTGGATTATAAAAACGAAACAATAATTTTATTAAAGTTTACTTGCCCGAACCATTTTTACCAACTACAGCGATTTTTCCCCTTGCTTAATTTGAAAATTCAAATCATGCAAGACTTCATTTTTGGAAAACGGATAGGCAAATGAAACGTGCTCTAATTTAATTTGTTTAATCGGTTCGACTATTTTTTTAGTACCACTTTGTAAGTCATCATGGTAATCCTCAAAGCGCTGATATTTTTCTACCCTTAAAAGTGAATCATAAAGCAGGCTGGATTACTGCTACTCCAAATATGATCAAATTGACTGGTCGCCACGAAGCATCATCTTTTAACATCTTTAAATCATCATAGTAAGAATTGTCATCAAAAATGCTAAGAAACTTCAAATCTTGGGATTTAGTCATTAAGTTGACATTGATAAAGCCCGTTAATTTATCAGTTAAAATCCCGTGAACAGAAGTAGCTATCGGTGCAATAGCTGCGTTAAAGCGGTAGCTATAATCCAAATTATTAGATTAACAACAAAATTTTGGTGATTAGAAACATCATTAATGACATTTTGTCCTGTATTGACTGCAAGAACGGATGCAATTGCTTGGAAAGGAGCCAATAAAACAACAAAAGCAGCTAAACTGCGAGCTGCTTTAAAAAATAATTTATAAGTTGCCAAGAACAGATCGAAGTAATGTTGAAAAGAGTGTAACTTTTTCATAGTTAATTACCCTTCTAATTTTCAAAAATAATAACTTTTTAAATTAAAAAATTAGAGATAACATAATTAATTCTATTTGGGCATGATTACTTTTAGCAACTCACTAAATATTGGTAATTTAAGCCAGAATTATGCAAGTGAAAAATGCTATTTGCAGAAAAATAATTTCCTACAATAAATGTCAGCACTCTTTATGCCAGTTTCCACTAATAAAATTAAAAATAACGAAATTAGGCAACGTAAACCATTGGCGCATTTTGCTAAATGCGTCTCAATAAGTTCTTGTCTAAATTATTTCATGTTACCTCTAATTTATAGTGGGTATACTGGCTTCATCTGTGGTTGCTTGCTTTCTATTGTAATTAAATTAATAATAATCTCGTATTGCGAAAAAGCAATGCAAGATGTAATGATACTAATTTATACTTTCTGCCACAAATTGACTTTCATAAAAAGTAGAAAAATCTCTGGAATTTGCGGTGCAAAATAATTAAATTTTGCACCGCAAACTTGTTTACTGCATCGAAAAATATTTATTACTACACAAAAAGTGGTTATAAATCCCGTTATATCAGCCTAAAAGTCTACCTAAGAATTTTTGCACGGAACAAAGTTAAAACATATTCCTTATCATGTACATAATTATCTTTAATAAAGAAAAATAACCTCAAATTATCAACGAAAATACTGATAATTCAAGGTTATTTTACTAATTTTATCCTTCTAAATGCTGAATAAAAGCAGATAACCCTTAGTTAATACCTACTGTTGATTCAACTTATCTTACTGCTTTTATAAAAACCGTGTGGCAGAGCAGTATTTAATAATATATAGTCTGATAATTGCTTGTATCATTAAGTATAAAATAATAATGAAAAAATATAATCAAAAAAATAAACTGCTAATCCTTTAGTAATACAAAAAGTTAGCATATCACATTACAGATTAACCCAACTAACTCATTAGCAGACCGGGAAAAGCTTTTCTATGACTGAGTAGAAAGACAAGCTCGACAATTATTTAATACTGGTAAAGATTTAAATCGCATTTTACAAAATCAAGATAAAAAAATATTTCTTTTCTTATATCTAAAATAATGTATTTCTCAACTAATAAAAATATACCTTTTTTAGTCCATGGAGTCGGTCGCCATTATAGACATAAAAAAGTCACATTTTTCTCCCGCATGGCTAATTCGAGATGCTTCTCAACAACGTCTTTCACTTTTAATTTCTAGAATACGAAAAAATAAAGTCGTAGATCTTAAAACCACCGATTTACAAATAGAGAGCCTGGCTAAATTAATTGTACAATATAGAAAGATTGTCAAATCATTTGAATGGGATACATTGAGAGATGTATTTATAAACAGATTAGAAGGATCTAGACGATCACTACAAGGTCATACTCTGGAAAATTCAATAAGATTGGCAGTTTCTACAACCATTCAAACATATACAAGTATCTTTTAAATTATGGAAAATATAAAGTCAAACTTGAACCTAAACAAGGAAAATTTGGAAATGATACTATGGATGTAGCAATTGAGCTATCAAATTCTTAAAAAGCTTTTCACATATATTTTCCAATAAAATCTCTAAAAACTGAAGGAGGAGGACATTATCATTTGTTTTCTAGAGATATTATGACACCAATCTCCAACATTAAAGAAGCAGAACCAAATTCTAAATTTGTAGTTGTTATTGTAGCAGAGAATTGGGACGAAAAAGATTTACAAATAATTTCTAATTCTATAGATTTAATATTTCATTTCAAATTGCATCCTAATGAGTTTGAAGCTTTTGATGAAGATTAAGCAAAGCATATCGCGCAAGGGTAATTGCCACGATAATGCACCGGGAGAAACAATCTTCAACCTAATGAAACGGGAGAGCTTAACCGCATTAAGATCAGTTCACTAGCAGAAATGCGGGAAGTACTGCGTGATTACGTTTACTGGTTCAACCATATTAGAAAATCAAACAAACTAAAATACACGACTCTGATTAAATATCGGAACCGTGTATTGGGTCTTGTGTAATATTAAAATGTCTAACTTTTTAGTTGCACTTCGAACAAGTCTTGATTTAATAGGATTTTTATTTTAAGTAAAGTCTAAAATTAGTTTAAAATAGATTTTTCCCAGACACTTAAAAATCTCAAATTTAACATATCGACTTTTATATATTTTGAAAATAAACAATAATGTTATGAATTAATGGTTCAAGATTTTCCCATTGTCCAATAATAGAAACTATCAACGCTATAACAGCAATTAGTAAACTACAGCCAGAATGTCTGGAGTGGCTTTTTTCTTTCTTAGAATCATATTTAGAAGTAATTATTTTTTGCTTTTGGGCAACCAAATTTTCTACTTGCTTTGTTCTTGCATTAATTTTGTATATTGATTTTTTTAAATTGCTTACAATTCTTCGTAGCTGTTTTTGTCCATATGCACTATTCGACATTTTGATAAATTTATCTTTAAAGGGATATATTTTTACCACTTCAAGTAATTCGTTATATTTTAAAATCAATTCTGAATAATCATAATTTTGTTTGACAATTGTCCTATACATTTTTGCTTCAGATATCGTATTTAAGTTATTGTTTAAATATTTTTCCTGTAATTGTTTTTTCTTTATAATAACTGCAAAAATGGAAGAAATTTGCCCAAACATATACCATTGTTTTATTACTTTATCCCAAATTTCATCTATGTTTTTATCATCTTTACATTCGGAACTTACTAATAAATTTAAGCAATTATAATCCTGATCTAACAACTCATAGGACTCATCAACGTATAAAAAATCACATACTTTATTTCTTAAATGCAATGGAATTTTATATCCATTCATCACTGGAATATTATCAAAATTACCATTCGAATAATTTGCTAAATATTTTGAATTTATTTTTGAATATAGAATACTTACTGCAGGAACACCTAATTCGTAAAGATATGTCTTAATTCCTATTTCTTCATTTATAAAATGTAAAAAGCTCCATTTTATTCTCGCTATATCTTCAGAAAACACTTTATTTTTTACAATATAATCAGCATAAACATTAGTAGATGCAACTTCTTTATCATCTACTTTAAAAAAATAAGGAAATACATTTCTAGCAACATTATTTTTGCTTATATTGCTCTTTAATTTTTCCTTAGTTGATTGTTTAAATTCTAAAATAAATTCCACACTAACCATAGAAGGAGTTAAGTCATTAAAACAAATTATAAGGTCAGTAAAATCTTCAAATCCATCGTTAAATATAATAGGGTGCAAATTCGTATAGGATTCACTATAGCCCATCCAATTGTTTATTGAATTAACACAATCTTCTATCTCATCCTTCGATATAATTTTAAAGAAATTCTCTTCACTAACATTAAAATAATTTTTTAACTTATACATACAGTCTAAAAGATTATCTAAATTTCTTTTTTCGATTATTTCATTTATTATTAAATAATCTGGCTCAAATTTAAAATCATCTGTGGCATAGGGCTTATCATTATTTTCTCTGCCATTAATTAAAGCCTGTAATACTTCTTTAGATTTTTCTTTTTTTGATTCATCTTTTGTTTTCCTAATCTCTCGTTTTATTATTTTTTCAGCACGCTTTAAATCTTTTTTATCTTGTAATTTTTTAGCTTCCATGCCCCAAATTTGTTGAGACCTTTTTGGTAATTTCTTCATAATTTTTCTATTTCAAACTAACTAATATCTATTTTCAACTTTATTTGCATTCGCCATTATCAGTTTCTCTCGTACAATATTCTTACTTTATTCCTTAGTCAAAGATACAACTTTTCCTAACTTTTATCTTCATCAACATGCACATAAGTGCGAATAAACATTTTCAAAGAATGCCCTAATCTGTTTGCTACCCAAGGGTATGACATACCTTGGGTATTACCTAACTTAGTTGCTACCGTGTGCCGACAAGTATACATACTAACATTTAAGTTCTGATTATTAACCCCTACCTTCATATTCAATTGCTTCAACATGTCATTCATGCTTTTTTGAGAGATTGAATATCCAAGTGCACACAAGTTGTAATCTGTGATATTCAATAAGATACAATCGTTAGAATTAGTTAAACCATTTTCCTTTAGAAGTTCTCACTGGCTATATTGAAACTTATTCAATAACTGCAAAAGTGGTTCAGAAAGGGAAAGGGTTAGTCTAGATTCTCCATGTAGTCGACTTTTTAAATGTCCGTTAAGATGCTTTTCTTTTTCATTCCAAGAATCATTAATCTGAAAAACCTTAAATTTTCCGTCACCTATAATTTGATTTCATTTTAAAGTTTAAATCTCTTGAGGTCGCATTTCAGCATCTAGAACTATCAAAATTGCAATTCGAATTGTCCAATAACTTATTCTAATTACTTTCAATTCCTTATAATTATATCTTTAATATCTTCAATCTCACTATTACTAAAAACATATTTTTTAGCAAGCATACTCATTTCATCACGTCTAAAAAATTTTGTTAATGGTCTCATAGGAACAGAATTTTTCAAGATACCGTATTCTTTTAAAGTAGAAAAATAGCTTCTTAAATTCTGTAACTGCCTGTCTGTCGTACTATGCGTTTACACATAATTTCTAGCAAAACTCCGCATATCTTTTTCTTTAATATCTTTAACCTTTTTCTTTCCAAAATACTGAGTAACTAGTTTAACAGTATATGGCTCTTTCTCCTAAAAAAGCATAGCAAGTTACTATGCCTTCTAATTAATGTTGACTACTTACTAATAACCATTATTGCACTTCTTTCAAAACATAATATTTACGTCCTTGATTTTCCAGTTGATGATAAGGCCAAGTGTTTTAATCAGCTTAAAAAAGTAAGTATAGCTAATACCTAATTCCTCTGCTATTTGTCTAGCATTGAGTAACTCTGTGCCAAACATATTAGTACTTGCCTTTCTGTTTATCTCCCTAAACTAATTCCTCCTTCAAATATTCTAAATATTCCCCGAAGTTCAAGCCCTATGTAGAATTTGCAATAGTTTTAGTATCAGAATATATTTTATCTAAATAGTAATAATGACCACTGTTACAGTAAACACCCCAGCAAGTAAGGATAAATATTATCTGTAGTTAATATTAAAATATATTTTCCTAATTCTTTAGCTAAGCGATGTTTAAACTCTGCCTCTACTCTAATCGAGTTTTCACAACTTCTTGCTCTGCTTTTTATCATATATCCTCAAAAAAGCATCACTTTTTCCGCTATCGGCATACAGCGTTTGAGCTTCAAGATAATTTCAATTATCTTGATGTGATTAAAATTATTCTTATTCCTTGTCTGTTTAGAACAAACGATTCTTTATGCTTTGTTGAATAGTTTCATTAACCGAAAAGCCGTAATTAATTAAATCTATAGCTATATCTAGTCTAGAAATATGTCCCAACACTTCATACAGCCATTCAATTATTTCTTTCCAATTAACTGGCCAACTAACTGAAAGTTCGTGTAACTCAGCAGGACTTTCATATAGCGCTTTGTCTGTCGCAGTACAGTCGATGTGTATTCCCATATCTTTTCTTGATTCATTCCACATTACGGAGATATTTCCACTCTAATCCTACGCAAGGAATAGTCTTAGTTTCATCGCTTGAATCTTGCTCCTCTTCTGTTTTTCTCGTTAAAGGTGGAAAGCAACTCACCTTGTTTTGTTATATTATTGAACAATATAGATATCTTTTTTTCTGTATTTTGTTTCCAAATGTGGTTATTTATATATAAATAAGATATTTATAACTACATATAATATACAATTTGAAGAATCATTGGAAGGCGCTAATGATCATGAAATAATTAATAATGTTAATTTAATTATTCGTATGCAATTAGCAGAAATTATTATGAATCAAAATGATAGTAATTTCATTAACGACTATAAAGAATCTAATACTAAACTAATGGATGAGTTCTACAATAAAAACAATGCATATATGTTAATCCCTGCTATAGACCATCAAATAGAAATCTTAAAAAAGTATCGAAAGTCATTCTTAAATCATGGGTACTTTGAAAGCCAAAAAAGTAAGTAATAAAGCTTGTCATTTTTAATAAAATATATCTTATCAAGAATAATTAATACTACATAATCATTTGGGTAAAATATGAATCAATTCCAATATAATTTTTCAGATTATAACTTAAATACTGCAATAACTATCTCTAAAGAGCAGTTTAAAATATATTCTCAGTTAATTAAAATATTAATTCCATTGGAGAACATAGTCCAAACATATAAGATGACACAAAATCAATATACTGAGCTACGAGCAGTACCACATATTATATAGAATCTTCCAATTTTAAGTGAACAAGGATCAGATTTAGCCGTTCAGAAAACAACCATTTACATAATGGTTAATCGCATGTTCATAGATAATTGTAAAAATTTAATAATTCAATTAGATAATTTAAATCTTAATGCCCTAATTAACTCACGTGAGAAAACTCCATGTGAAGAAAATTTACGTGTATTACGTAACTATGCAAATCATGCAACTATTCCAATATCTGGATTAACTACAGAATCATCAACTAATAGTGAACCAAAGATAAGACCTACAATAAAAAGAAATGATTTAAAAGGTCATTTCAATAAACATGATAAATCAATAATTAATAATTGGTCCGAAAGTGAAATTGAAATTATGTCAGAAATCACCAAGGCTAATACGATTATTCAGAAATTGATTAGAGCAATTATTCAAGAATTTGTTAAAATACGAATAATTGACAGGGAGATAGAGCAAATAAAATCGGATAAAAAATATGGAAAGGTATTTTGATTCCAAAAAACTATAGGTGGTTTCCCTCTCCCCTTATCAAGTGATCCAAAAGTAGCCTATACAGATTCTTTATTATTAAAGCTAGTCATTTCTTCTATAATCATGATGTAGAATGTGGTTAATTTACAACACTTTATAACCTTTTGCCAAACAGATGCCACATTAATAATTCTGTGTGGCATTTTTTGTGGTAAAACAAATATTCATATCTATTTTTAAATCTACACAAATATTTTTAGGCAACAAAAAAGTCTATCATATCAGGCTCTTTTGAACTTAAATGATAGACTTAAAAAACTATAAGTTGTTTTTTACTAAATGCTGACTAGAGGATTCGAACCTCCGACCTCATCATTACTAATGACGTGCTCTGCCAACTGAGCTAAGTCAGCATTGTCATATATCGACAACGATATTAATTAAAACATATTCTAAAAGTTTACGCAAGCATTTTTTGACTTTTTCCCAGTTTTTGTCATAACTGTCATTTGGCGCGCTTTTTTAAGAGTATAATATAAGAATAGATTTAGAAATGGAGTGGATGTAATGGCAAATTTAGCATTGATTAACGCAGAACTCCCATGGCTATTGAGAATTGTAGTAGCTTCTTTGTGCGGAGCGTTGATCGGTTATGAACGTGCGATTCAAAGAAAAAGTGCCGGAGTGCGGACACATATTGTAGTTGCCTTTTCTTCCGCGCTATTTATGATAGTTTCAAAGTATGGCTTTGGCGATTTATTAAAAATGTCAGACGTTGCTTTGGACCCTTCCAGAATTGCTGCGCAAATAGTTTCAGGTATTTCATTTATTGGTGCCGGTACAATTTTAATTAAAAAGCAACAGATTTCCGGTTTGACAACTGCTGCTGGTATCTGGGCAACAGCTGCTATCGGGATGGCAATTGGTTCTGGTTTATACTTTATTGGTATTTTAGCAACTGCCTTGCTCTTCGTTATCCAGATGATGTTTCACGATGATGCCATAATTGATAAAATTATCATGCATATCAGGTTCAACATTCAGATAGAAGCCGTTAATAAGCCTGACATCCTGCACATAATTGAACAGGAGCTTGAGACAAATCATGTTGAAAATGTTTCCGTAAAAATACTTTTTGTCAGCGACGAAAGAATCATCTTTTTTGTAGATGGTATTATTAACAATAATATTGATGAAAATGATATCATTATGGCTCTGCGCAAGTATCCTGACATCAAGCGCATTAGTTATGCCAGTATAGATAAATAGAGCAAATTACTTTTTAAGCAATAGTTAATTCTATTGTTTTTTTTGCATAATTTTTATCTTAGCTGAGCAAACTCACTACAATATTGATATAAACTTTTTTGTGAAAGGAGAATTTATATGGCTGGACCACTTGATTATTTACGCTGGCGTGGTGACTTAAGCTTCTCAGAAAAACCATTCAACAGTGTAGATGCTTCGCTATTGTCATCAATTGTTTATTTGCCGGCTGATAGTTCTGCCACTGGTCATACTTTAGGAGAAGTAGCTGAAAAACTGTATAAGCTGCCCTCTTTTCAACATCAAATGTATGCCGAAACTGCAACCGAGGTTATGTTATTACCAGAAAGTCCTAGAATTGGCAACATTAAAATTTTGGATTGGACTGATAGGCTGGAAAAAGAACCGCATCCCTTGCAATTTACTGCTGTCACCTTTTTTATTGATTCAAATACCATAGCCATTGCCTTTCGGGGAACCGACGGCACCATGATCGGTCTAAATGAAGATATGGGCATGAATTATTTACCGGAAATTTATGGTCAAGAAGTGGCCGCTAAGTATCTTGCTGAAATTGCACATAAATTTAGTGAACAGCAAATTTATCTCTTAGGTCATTCAAAAGGAGGCAATTTTGCTCAATTTGCTTTAAGTGCAGTTAGCCCTGAAATACAAAAACGGGTAATAAAAGCGATTAGCTTTGACGGGCCGGGCTTTTTCCATAAAGTGTATACGAGCAGTGGCTTTACTGCTTCTATGCCGAAAATGAAAACCTACATCCCTCAAGGCTCAATCTTTGGTGCAATGCTGGATCATCCTGAACAAGTATTGGTTGTTAAAAGTACTGTGCCTATGCGCAACCAACATGATCCGCGCCGCTGGTCAGTAGGGCGCGACAGTTTTACCCTGGCTGACGGGTTATCGTCAGGCAGTCGTGTTATCAGACATGCTCTTATTAATTTTAATAATTCAATCCCTGATCAAGAAAGAAGCGATGCTTTTTCTGATCTTTTCGAGGCATTTGAAAATTACGATATTGATGAATTACACCAGCTAACTAGTAATAAAATAGTAGGAACTTATCGCTTTGGCCGCGCCTTTTTATCCTTGGAATCCGAAGAAAGAAAATTGCTGACACAGGTACTAAGCAACATCTGGAATTCATATAAAAAGAACATGACTCTACCATTGATGAACAGCAACTATGAACTTTATCCTAAAAGTAATGATTCTAATAAGGCTCCAGTCTTTTATGAATTTTACGATCCGGAACGTCCCAATATCAAGTTGCCAAAAAGCATCCAGCGTAAATTACGGTAAATTGTTTCATGTGTAACCCAAAAAAGAGGCTGAGAAAACATTTAGATTTCCAGCCTCTTTTTTGTTAATTAAACAATTATTTTTTCATTTTATCCTTAACGTCATCAACTTTGTCTTTGACGTTTTCAGTAGCTTCTTGAGCTTTGTCTTTGACATCACCGGCAGCTTGTTGAACTTTGCCTTTGACTTCTTTAGCTTTACCAGCTACCTTGTCTTTAAAACCTTTATCAGCCATTTTAATCGGTCCTTTCCCAAAAAATTAGCGAAATTTTGCTATTCACACCTTAATAGTACAATTTAGTAGAAATATTGTCATTAAAAACGCCTTATTTTTTGTTAAAATATAGTATAAATCAAAAAGCCACAGTGTTTTCCTTTAAAACACCGTGGCTTTTATTAATTTCTATTCGTTTGGCTGATCATGACTATAATCGAGGTTCGAAAAGCGATTATAGGGTTTAGAAAACATTAATTTCACTGTGCCCCTGCTACCAGAACGGTTCTTTTCAATGATAACTTCCACTTCACCGTTATCATCTTCAGCTGATACCTCTTTATTTTCTTCGCCCTCTTCTTCATCACGGTAATAATCATCACGATAAAGAAAGGAGACAATATCGGCATCCTGTTCAATTGAACCTGACTCACGAATATCGGACAAAACTGGTCTTTTATCCTGTCTCTGTTCAACTGAACGCGATAATTGCGATAAGGCAATAACCGGCACATGAAGTTCTTTAGCCAGTTTCTTCAATTGCCGTGAAATAGCGGAAACTTCCTGTTGCCGTGATTCACTGTGCGGACCTTCAATCAACTGCAAGTAGTCAATGACAATTAAGCCTAAATTGCCTTTTTCTTTAGCTAAGCGGCGAGATTGAGCCCTGATTTCACTCATCTTAATACCTGGAGTGTCATCAATATAAATATTAGCTGTTGCTAAAGAACCCGATGCCGCAACCAGCTTAGGCCACTCATCTTCGTCCAGTTGGCCAGTCCGCAAGTGCTGCGAATTAATTAATCCTTCTGAAGCCAGCATTCTTTGCACTAACTGTTCTCCACTCATTTCCAAGGAAAACATTGCCACAGTTTTATCAGTATGCAAACCAACATACTGGGCAACATTAAGCGCAAAGGAAGTCTTTCCCACTCCGGGACGAGCAGCCACAATTACCAGTTCATCATCATGAAAACCCGTAGTCATTTTATCCAGCTCGACAAAACCAGTAGGCAAACCGGTAACCATATTGCCATCTTCAGGAATATTGTTAATTTCATCAATCGTGGAATTAACAATATCCTTGATGTTACGAAAACCATTCGCATTATTTTCCGATGAGACATTCATAATCTCGCTTTCGGCGTTATCTAAAATGTCAGTAACATCATCGGAATCCTGCATTGCAGTCGTAATAATTTTTTGACTGGCAGAAATAAGTCGCCGCAATAATGCTTTGCGGTGTACAATTTTAGCATAATAAGTGACATGAGCAGCCGTCGGAGTCGCCATGGCCAGCTCAGAAACATAAGCAATGCCGCCAATATCATCAAGCTGATTTTTCTTAGTCAGTTCATCCTGCAGCGTTAACGGATCAATTGCATCCTCACGGTCAGATAAATCAAGCATAGCCTGGAAAACCAACTGATTTGCTCTCTTATAAAAATCATCCGGCTGAACCTCAGCACTGGCATCAGCTATTGCAGCAGGATCTATAAAAATTGCGCCCAGAACCGCTTTTTCAGCTTCATCGTCATGCGGTATCTGCTGTGAGACAATATTATCCATTAATCACGCCCACTTTTTTCAGAATTCAACTAAAGGCTAATCCTGTTCAGTAACATGGACGCGGATTTTGCCTTCCACGCCCTTAAACAACTTAACTGGTACATTGGTGTAGCCCAATGATTTAATTGGTTCAGGCAGGTTTAATTTGCGTTTATCAATTTTAATACCAAATTGCTTTTCTAAGCCCTCGACAATTTTTTTACCAGAAATCGAGCCAAATAATCTAGAATCTGAACCGGCCTTAGACTTAAAGTTAACTACTGTTTCATCCTTATCTAGTTCGGTCTTGATTTTTTCAGCTTCAGCTTTTTCAGCTTCATAAGTCGCTTTTTCGTTAGCAGCAACTCTTTCCAAAGTATGCATATTTGCTTTAGTAGCAGCTTTGGCTAAGCCCCTCTTAAATAAAAAGTTTTGGGCATAACCATCAGGAACATTTTTAACTTCACCGCGTTTGCCCCGGCCTTTAACATCTTTAGTAAAAATAACTTTCATTGTGCTCTCCTTTTATTCATTTTCTTGTTCATAAGTATCTACCGCATCCATCAATTTGGCAAGTGCCTCCTTAACAGATATCCCTTTAATTTGGGTAGCTGCATTAGACAAATGGCCACCGCCACCAAGTTTCTCCATAATTAACTGGACATTAATATCACCCATTGAACGAGCAGATATACCAATTGTGTCCTTATTCCGCCTGGTGATTGCAAAACTGGCTTCAACATTTTCTAAATCAAGAGCCGTATCTGCTGCTTGAGCCGTGACGATAGGATCAATTTCCTTGTCATCTGGACCGCATAAAACAGCCATTTTGGGCTTGATCATTTTTAAGCTGCTGACCAAACGAGTACGCTGCAAGAAACTGTCTATATCTTCTTTCAACAGTTCACTAACCTCCATCGTGCTTGCACCGATCGACCGCAAGTAACTGGCAGCATCAAACGTCCGAGTACCAGTACGCAAAGAAAATTCTTTCGAATCAACCGTAATTCCCGCCAGCATTGCCGTAGCATCAAGGTCAGTTAACACGCGCTTGCCGGAACTTGGCTGCTGGTATTCAACCATTTCAGTCACCAGTTCACAGGCTGATGAGGCATAAGGCTCAACATACGTCAGCATTGGATTTTCAGGAAATTCTTCACCGCGACGGTGATGATCAATAACAATAATTCTATCTCTTAACCGATCATATAGTTCTTTCGCATAAGTAATAGAGTATTTCGAGTGATCAACCATAACCAACATGGACTTGTCAGTCACTGCTTCCAAGGCATCCCCAGGAGCAATAAAAATATCATTATCTCCCTTTACCTTTTCCATTTTAGCAACTAAACGGCTGACATCATAATTGGTTTTATTAACATCTAAGACAAAATTTGCCTTCACATGGTGCAGACGAGCGATTTTAACAACGCCAATGCCACTGCCGATTGAGTCCATGTCAGGGCTAGCATGGCCAACTACAAAAACGCGGTCTGCCTCTTTAAACAGCTCACTAATCGCCTGTGAAACCATTCTGGCTCTAACTCTGGTTCTTTTCTCCATCGGATTCGATTTACCACCAAAGAAACGAGCAGCCTTGCCTGGTTGACTGAGAACAACTTGATCGCCGCCCCTGCCTAACGCGAGGTCAAGGTTTGACTGCGCTTGATCAGCTAGTTCGGTAATCAAGCTGCTACCAAAAGCAATACCAATTGATAAAGTTAAAGGCGTATTATTACGACTGGTTTCCAAACGCATTTTATCCAAAACAGAAAACTTGTCTTTTTCCATTTTAACCAAATCTTGCATGTGTAGTAACAACAAAAAGTGATCTTCATCAATACGCTTAAGATAGGCATTAAAATTTTTAGCATAATCACTCAAAGTATTCTGAACATATGCACTAGTAGTCGTTAGCTCCTGATCATGCATTGTTTCGCTTAATTCATCGTAGTTATCAATAAAAATCTGGCCAATGGCCAATAATTCATTATTGTATCTTTCTTCGATTTTGGCATAACGCGTAATATCAAGTAAATAAACAACACCGAGATTGTCCTGAATAACCATCTCAAATTGATGACCATCCCAATTTACTACATGATTCTCAGCTGTTTTGGCCTTCAATGATTCATCAATCAATTTATCTAGTTCAGGATCAACAGAAGCAATTGTATGTCCAATTAAATCTTCATTTTTTAAATAAAGCTGCAGGTAAGGATTAGCCCACTGAATTTGCCGATCCTTATCATAAAGTAAAATGCCCAAAGGCATTTTAATCATTGCTTCTTGCTCGCTGCGCTTAATCCGGTAAGACAAACTAACAGCAAAATTATTCGCATTGCCGGCTAAGATATATGCACCATAAACAACACATGCTACAGTCAAAATAAAGATCAAAACCATGGCCAAGCCAAATAATGGGTTCATGATCATTGCCACGATACTACCCAAAAGCGATAACGCTAAAATAATAATGACTGAAGCCGTGAGCCTGGAATCTTTAATAAAAGCAGGAAATTCAAGCTTACGTAAAAAATCTTTCATGTAAGGTCCTTCCTAAAATAATGTATAATACATCATTATTATTATACATTGTATTCTCTGGATAAGAAACTACGCAATATTCAGGTTTTAACTATCCTCTTACCTGCAAAAATTACACTCTTTAAATACTGTTGCTATGATATTTCATTTTAAATCTTACGAAGCAAAAAGCACCAAGCCATTATCAGCTTGATGCTTTTATCTTTTTCACTTTACAACCAATATTAGTGCAAAGCTATTTTTTATTTAGTTACTAGTCTTCAGTAACAAATGGCAACAAGCCCATAATGCGAGCTCTTTCAATTGCCTTAGCTACCTTACGTTGATTCTTAGCGCTAGTGCCAGTGACACGACGTGGTAAGATTTTACCTCTTTCAGAGATAAAACGTTTCAACAAATCAACGTCCTTGTAGTCAACGTAATCAATATGGTTGGCAGCAATGTAGTCAACCTTACGACGACGATGAGCGCCGCCGCTTCTTCTTTGTTGAGCCATATCCTAGGTCCTTTCTGTTAATTTAGAATGGTAAATCATCATCAGAAATATCAATGGTATCACCTGAACCTGCAAATGGATCCTGAGTATCGTCTGGTCCATTATTAGCGGAGTTATTCTGGTTAGATGCTCCCATGTTAGGGGTATTATTAGCATTCTGATTACCAAAATTGCCATTATTATTTGGTGTATAACCACCATTTTGACCACGGGCTTCACGATCTTTACGTGATTCAAGCAATGCAAAGTTGTCAACGACAACTTCTGTTACATATACTCTTTGCCCATCTTTATTATCGTAACTTCTGGTTTGAATTCGGCCATCAATACCAACAAGTGAACCTTTAGACGTAAAATTACAGAAATTTTCCGCAGCTTTGCGCCAAATGACACAACTGATAAAATCTGCACCTCTCTCGCCTTGTGCGTTTGTATATTGACGATCTACAGCAAGAGTAAACGTAGCAACCGAGATTCCGCTCCCAGTAGTACGCAATTCAGGATCACGTGTTAAACGGCCAACAAGTACAACTCGATTAATCATACTTTAGGTCCTTCCTTTCCTAAATCACGAAAACGATAAAGTTTTTGTTATTAATTATCCAACTTTAACGGTCATTGAACGTAAAACAGCAGTATCAATCTTGGACAAACGGTCAAATTCGTTAACTGCGTCAGCATTATCAGCAGTGAAAGTCATAACGTGATATAATCCCTCACGATATTTATTAATTTCATATGCGAAATGACGCTTTTCCCAGTCTTTTGACTCAACCATCGTACCACCGTTATCGGTAATAACCTTATCATAGTTTTCAACTAATGCCTTTTTTGATTCTTCATCAATGTCAGGCTTGATAATATAAGTTATTTCGTACTTAGTAGTTGTCATACTAGTGCACCTCCTTCTGGACTAAATGGTTCTTGCTAAAAATCAAGAACAAGGAGTAATTTTATTACTCGCAATCTCTAATTCTAGCACATAAACAAAAAATTACCAAACTATCTTCACGTGATCCAATAAGAAATTTTTATTTCTTACTAGTAAGTACGTAAAATAATCTGATAATTTTTAAAAGTTTTGATTTAGTAATTAATCTTGCTCTTCATCAGTTTCTTCTGAAGCTGCTACTTCCTGGTCTTCTTCAGCAGGAACAATTGCAAGACTTGCAACTTTATTGTTGTCATTAACTTTAATCAAGCGTACACCGAGAGTGCTGCGACCTGTTTGAGAGACGTCATTTGTCTTGAAGCGAATCATGATGCCATCATCAGTGATAACCATAATATCCTGCCTGCCATCAATCACTGTTACTCCTGACAATGGACCATTTTTCTCGGTAATATTTGCGGTTTTAATACCTTTACCGCCACGACCCTTTGTTGGATATTCAGAAGCCGCTGTTCTCTTGCCATAACCTTTTTCAGAAATGACCAAGACTTCATCACTATTCTTAACGACGCCAGAACCAACAACATAATCATTTTCGCGCAAATTAATTCCGCGAACACCGGCAGCAGTTCGACCCATAGATCTAACAGTTTTTTCATTAAAGCGTACTGCATAACCTAAGTGAGTGCCGATTAAAATATCCTGACTGCCATCTGTAGCCAAAACGTTATTCAACTCGTCGCCATCGCGCAATGTCAATGCAATTAGGCCGCTATTGCGAATATTGCAGAATTCACTGACATGTGTACGTTTGACCGTTCCCATCTTCGTAATAAAGAACAGGTACTGGTCATCGGCATCTTCAGGAATATTGACGATTGTCTGGATCTTTTCACCCTTTTCCAGTTGCAACAAGTTGACTATTGGCAATCCTTTGGCAGTACGGCCAAATTCTGGAATTTCATAGGCTTTCTTAGAATAAACTTTGCCCTTGTTGGTAAAGAACAGCAACGTATCATGCGTGCTTGAGTAAATTAGATTGGCAATGAAGTCGCCATCTTTAACGCCCATGCCTTTAATACCTTTGCCGCCACGATTTTGGGTCTTGAATTCAGTAATTGGCATCCGCTTAATGTAGCCACTATGGGTTAAAGTTAGTAAAACATCTTGTTTTTCAATTAAATCTTCATCTTCAATTGAAACAACTTCACTGGCACCAATTTTAGTCCGCCGATCATCACCAAAGCGCTTTTGAATATCTAACAATTCATTATAAATGATCTCATTAATTCGCTCTGGTTTTGCCAAAATATCTTTATAATCAGCAATCTTGGCTTGTAGTTCTTTGTATTCAGCCTCAACCTTGTCACGCTCAAGACCAGTTAACCGTACCAGTCTCATGTCTAAAATAGCTTGTGACTGCTTGTCATCAAGACCAAAACGACTGATTAAAGCAGCTTTTGCAATATCACTTGATTGACTCTGACGAATTATATGAACAATTTCGTCAATATGATCAAGAGCAATCTGCAGACCTTCAAGAATATGAGCCCGAGCTTCAGCCTTTTCCAACTCAAATTTAGTTCTGCGAGTAACAACATCTTCTTGGTGTTCCAAGTAATATTGCAACATTTGCTTGAGGCTGAGAAAGTGTGGTGCACCATCGACAATTGCTACCATATTCATGCCAAAATTAGCCTGCATTTGTGTCAGCTTAAACAAGTTATTTAAAACCACACTGGCACTGGCATCACGGCGGATATCAATAGTAATTCTCATCCCCGTTTGATCCGATTCATCACGCACACCGGTAATACCATCAATTGTTTTAGCACGTGCTAAATCAGCAATTTTCTTAACCAGTTCTGCTTTATTGACCAAGTAGGGTATTTCAGTGACAACTATTCTTTCACGGCCACTTTTTTCAGTTTCAATATTAGTATTAGCACGAACAACGATATTGCCTCGACCAGTTTCATAGGCGCGATAAATGCCACCGCGACCCATGATAGTACCACCTGTAGGAAAATCTGGACCCGGGATTGCCTTCATTAGTTCTTTAGTAGTGACATCAGGATTGTTCATTAGCATGTGCAGGCCCTTAATCACTTCTGATAAATTGTGCGGCGGAATGTTGGTAGTCATACCAACCGCAATACCACTAGTACCGTTAACTAATAAGTTTGGTATTCTAGCCGGCAAAACTACTGGTTCATTTTCAGAATCATCATAATTACGTTGCCAATTAACAGTGTTTTTATTGATATCCCGCAGCATTTCAACTGCAATTTTGCTCATGCGCGCCTCAGTATAACGCATTGCGGCTGGTTCATCACCATCAACTGAACCAAAGTTTCCGTGACCATCGACAAGCATATAGCGGTAGCTGAAATCTTGTGCCATATGAGCCATTGCTAAATAAATTGAGGAATCACCGTGAGGGTGAAACTTACCCATAACTTCCCCAACGATTCTGGCTGATTTTTTGTATGGTTTATCTGGTGTAACTCCTAGTTCACTCATGCCATATAGAATCCGGCGTTGAACCGGCTTCAAGCCATCGCGTACATCGGGTAAAGCCCGTGCTACGATAACGGACATGGCATAATCCAGGAATGAACTATTCATTACGCTGGTCAAATCAACGTTTCTTATTCTGTGATCCTGACCTTGATTGTCGTTATCCATTTAAACCTCCTATGCATCCAAGTTTTCAACGTATTTAGCGTTAGTTTCAATAAAATTGCGCCGCGGTCCTACTTCATTGCCCATAAGCAATTCAAATACTTCATCGGCATTTTTAGCGTATTCCGGACTTACACGGTCGAGTCTTCTATTTTCAGGATTCATGGTTGTATCCCATAGCTGTTCCGGATCCATTTCACCTAGTCCCTTATAGCGCTGTACCAGCGGCTTAGGACTTGGTTGTAAACTACCTAAATAGTCATGCAATTCTTCATCAGTATCTAAGTATCTGACCACTTTGCCTTGGCGCACTTGATATAGAGGCGGACGTGCAATATAAACGTAGCCTTTTTCAATCATCGGACGCATGTAATTATAAAAGAGGGTTAAGAGCAAGGTCCGAATATGAGCCCCATCGACATCAGCATCTGTCATAATGATTAACTTATGATAACGAGCCTTAGAAACATCAAAGTCTGCACCAAAACCGGTACCTAAAGCTGTAAAAAGTGAACGAATTTCTTGGTTAGCCAAAATACGATCCATTGAAGCTTTTTCAACGTTCAGAATTTTACCACGGATCGGCAAAATTGCCTGAGTTAATCTTGAACGTCCTTGTTTAGCAGAACCGCCGGCAGAATTACCCTCAACTATGAATAATTCAGAAATGCTAGGATCATTACTGGTGTTGTCAGCCAACTTACCAGGCAGATTGGCAATTTCTAGTCCTGATTTTTTACGTGTAACCTCACGAGCGCGTTTAGCAGCTGTCCGAGCACGTTCAGCTAACTGAGCCTTTTCAACAATTTTGCGACCAACCTGAGGATTTTCCATTAAGAAACGGTTGAAAGTTTCAGAAAAAGCATGATCAACGGCTGTTCGAGCGTCTGAATTGCCTAATTTAGTTTTAGTCTGGCCTTCAAATTGAGGGTTAGGATGTTTGACAGAAACTACAGCGGTCATTCCTTCCCGAATATCTTCTCCTGAAAGATTATCATCACTGTCTTTTAACAATTTGGTTTTATGGGCATAATCATTAACTACGCGCGTTAAAGCTGTCTTAAATCCAGCCTCATGCATTCCACCTTCATAAGTATGAATATTATTGGCAAAGGTCATTAACGTTGTTTTATAACCTTTTGTATATTGCAAAGATACTTCAACGTTAATATCGTTGTCGTTACCTTCTACGTAAATTGGTTCATCGAATAATACTTCTGTGTCACGGTTTAAGAATGACACATATTCCTGAATACCACCTTCATAGTGGTAAACATCGGTTTCTGCACTATCTTTTCTTTTATCGGTAAAGGTTAATTTCAAGCCTTTGTTTAAAAAAGCCAATTCACGAATTCGGTTTTTGAGAATTTTATCATCAAAAGAAGTAGTTTCAGTAAAAATATCAGGATCTGGGAAAAAGTGCACTATTGTTCCATGTTCAGATAAGGGCACGGTTCCAATCATTTTCATTTCATCAACTACGCGACCACGACTAAAGTCGATAAAATACTTTTTACCATCACGCATTGTTGTAACGTCTAGTTTGGTTGACAAAGCGTTAACGACAGACGCACCAACTCCGTGCAAGCCACCGGATACTTTGTAGCCACCTCCGCCAAATTTACCGCCTGCATGCAGGACAGTAAAAACCGTTTCAAGTGCCGGACGACCGGTTTTCTTTTGAATATCTACCGGAATTCCACGCCCATCATCTTGAACGGTAACACTGCCATCCTCATTAATAGTAACTTCAATCTTGCTGGCAAAGCCTGCTAAGCTTTCATCAATACCATTATCTATTATTTCCCATACTAAATGGTGTAATCCCTGAGAACTGGTTGAGCCAATATACATTCCTGGACGTTTACGAACTGCTTCAAGTCCGCCTAAGACTTGAATCTGACTGGCATTATATTTATCGGCTTCTTTTTCGTATTGCTTAATTTGATTAAGATTTTCTTTGTTATTATCTGCCATGCAATTTCCCCTCTTCTAAATAAATTTGTCCAGATTTTATGCGGTATATTTTCGGCTTTTTAATTATTTCCCAGGAAATACCCTCAAGATCTGTTGTCGTAATAAATGTTTGCGTTTTTCCGTGGATGTAGTTAAGTAGAGCACTTTGACGGTTATGATCAAGCTCGCTCATTACATCATCAAGCAATAATAATGGATATTCGTCAGTTATTTGGTGCACAAGTTGTATTTCTGCTAGTTTGATGCTAAGTGCTATAGTTCTTTGTTGTCCTTGGGAACCATACAAATGTGCATCTTTTCCATCAAGCTCAAATTCAATGTCATCCCTGTGAGGTCCACTTAATGTCGTACCTTTGAGGATTTCAACCTTTTTATTTTTCTGAAAATTATTTAATACTTTATGGTAAACTTCTTCGACACTGTCTTTTGCAGAAATTTCCTTTACTGATGGTCGATAAGTTACCTCAAATTTCTCTGCACTGGTACTAATATGCGCATATGCATCTCTAGCATATTGGTCTAGGTAGTTTAAAAATTGAAAACGGCGAACAATTACTTCTGCAGCAACTCCAGCTAATTGATCAGATAAAACCTCTAAAAACAGGGTATCATGCGTATCACCTTTAGCCAGTTGCTTCAAGTAATTGTTTTTTTGCTGCAAAACCTGTTTATACTTCCCCGCAAAATAAAGGTATTCTGCACTAATTTGACCAAACTCTTGATCCATAAACCGACGTCTTAAATTAGGAGCACCTTTAATCAGGTCTAAATCTTCCGGAGAAAACAAAATAGCATTCAGCTCGCCAACATATTTAGATAATTTTGCTTGTTCAACTCGATTAACCCAAACTTTTTTGCCCTTGGTAGTAATTAAAACCCGCAAGGACAAATCAACTTGACTTTTGTAAATGTGCCCGGAAACATTGGCATAATCTTTGCCAAAAGCAATCAGTTCTTTGTCATTACTAGTTCGATGAGACCGAGTTAAAGCCAAAAAATAAATTGCTTCAAGCAGATTAGTTTTGCCTTGAGCATTTTGTCCTATAAAAATATTCACATTAGGATCAAAATCAACCTCAAATTGCTGTAAATTGCGGTAATTTTGGGCAATAAAATGCTTGAGATACATTAATGCTACCGCAATTCGTAAGTTTCTTGATTAATTTCAAGCTTATCGCCAGAACGCAACTTCTTACCCCGGCGATTTTCCTTAATTCCGTTTAATAAAACTGGATTATCCTGCAAATACCACTTAGCCTGACCACCAGAAGAAATGATACTTTCTTTTTTTAAAAATTGACCCAGAGTAATATATTCACTCGTTAACTTTATTTCTTTGATCATAACCACCTTCGCCACTTTAAATACCTATAATAAGTATATTCGTTTCACAAACAAAAAACAACTAAAAGCCCATATAAAGCCATATAAACGGATTTTTCCAAAATAAACAATTCATAGTGATCGACATTAAAAATAAGCCAGCAAGCTTTTTCGGTCGATTACAAAAATTTGACTACAAAAAAAGTCATCAAATGATGACTTTTTAGCTTTTGTGGTTTTGACAATGATTAAAATGTTCTAACTGGTGTAATTAATTGAACAAAATCAATATCAGTTTTATCTGGATTGACAGTAAACGGACGCAATGGCTGCGTGAAATCCATAATGACAGAATCTGTTACTGAAGCTTTTAGTGCGTCTCGCAGGTAATCCGGGTTGAACGAAATCTTTAGATTGTTACCTTCAAGTTTCTTAAAACTAACGTCTTCTTCCACATTACCAATTTCTGCTGACTCACCGGACAATTTTGCACTTTGTTTTTCGGTATCTAGCGTTAAATCGACCACATTATTGCGTCCTGCATGTGTCAACAGACTTGCCCGGTCTAATGCACTCGAAAGTTCCATTAAATCAAATTCTACAGTTGTTGTACTGTCAGTCGGAATTAAGCGCTCAGTATCAGGATAACTACCTTCAAGTAAGCGTGAATAAAACAGAATGTTGCCAATCTCAAAAAGTACTTGATTTTCACCAGGACAAACTTTAATTTCCGGATCGGTTTCACCAATAATTCGTGCTAATTCAAGTAAACTTTTTCCAGGTATAATCAGATCCGTTTTAGCTTGCGGTCCATTTTCCAAAGTCAATGCTCGACTAGATAATCTGTGTGAGTCTGTTGCTACAGCATGGATTTTGTCTGGACTAAAAGTAAAGTGTACTCCGGTTAACACTAAACGGCTTTCCTGTGTCGCAACTGCAAATTGGGTTTCATTGATTATTTCACGAAAAGTTTTCCCCGAAATAACAAAAGAGGACTCGTCTGGAATTTCCGGTAATCTTGGATAGTTATTGGCATCTAAACCATTGATAGTAAATTCACTGTTTTCAGAAATAATTTGTGTTTGAAAACTTTCTTTAACTTCTAATGAAAATTCTTTTCCTGGTAACCGTCTGATAATTTCACTGAAAAAACGAGCTGGTAAAACGATTGAACCTGTTGATGCAACTGTTAAGTCTTCACTTACCGGTATTTTAATCTCAATTGAAATATCAGTGTCACTGCCTGTTAGAAGTAATTCATCTTCAGTCAGATTAATTTTAATTCCACTAAGAATAGGAATAGTTGCTCTTGAAGAAATTGCATGCATTACGTTGTTTAAATTGTCTAAGAAAAGATTTCTGTTTACTGTAAATTTCATTTGGTGCCTCCTGTTATTTTGTCTGTTTCCTTTATTTTAATTATATATTTAATTAGTAGTATTAGTAGGTCCTGTGATTTCTGTTGAAAAGTTACACAGTTCTTAAAAGAACGTAATTATTACGGTTAAGAAGATGTGAACAAGTTCGTTACTTATCCACAATTAATAACTTTTAGCGATCAAGCATTTGTTTTAAATCAAATACTGCAGTTTTGATATCAGCATTTGTTTTAATTTCCCGACTGATTTTTTCGTAAGCATGCATCACTGTTGTATGATCTTTGCCACCGAATTCCTGTCCGATTTTGGGAAGACTGGAATCTGTCAATTCGCGTGACAAATACATTGCAATTTGTCTGGGAACAACGATCTGTCTAACGCGCTTTTTTCCTTTCAATTCATAGGTTGAAGTCTGGAAATAGTTAGCAACAACTTCTTGAATTTTAGAAATTTGCAGTCCCTGATTCTTTTGAACTAGTTTGAGATCTGCCAAGGCTTCTCTAGCCAAATTAACATTGATATCTTCATGTTCAATTGTGGCATGTGCCTGAACTTTTACCAGAGCCCCTTCAAGTTCACGAATATTAGTATCAACTTGGGAAGCTATATAGTCGAGTGTATTATCATCTATTATTAGATTCTCAGCCTCTGCTTTTTTACGTAAAATCGCGATGCGTGTTTCCAAATCAGGTGGGGTAATTTCGACTTGCAAACCCCAGGTAAAACGAGATACCAGTCTTTCTGATAGGTCAGGAATTTCAGTAGGAAGGCGATCACTCGTCATGACTATTTGCTTTTGATCATTGTAGAGAGTCTCAAAAGTATGGAAAAATTCTTCTTGAATACCCTCTTTTTTAGCGAAAAACTGAATATCATCTACAAGCAACAAATCGCAAGTGCGATATTTTGCACGAAATTGATCTTGAGTTTTGTTTTTGATTGAGTTTATAAAATCATTAACAAAAGTTTCGCTTTGAATATAAACGACTTTGGCATTGGGACGCTCTGTCAGCATTTGATGTCCGATAGCTTGCATCAAGTGCGTCTTTCCAAGCCCTACGCCACCAAAAATAAAAAGAGGGTTGTAAAAACTGCCCGGACTGTCAGCAACTGCCAAGGCTGCACCTGCAGCCAATTTATTGCCTTCACCCTGAACAAAATTGTCGAACGTGTACTTTTCGTTAAGCTTAAGATTACGGACAAATGCATTTTCCATTTGAGGTCGTGCACTTTCTGACATTGAGTCTGTTTTTAGCTTAGGTGTTACAAGGCGCTCAGTACTGTTGTCACCTTCAATTTGAAAAACCGGCATGACTTCAATATTGGCATAGCCGTAGGCAGATTGAATCAGTTGTGAGGCCAAATTTTTTTCCCAATACCCTTTGGTTACGGGATTTTGCACGGCAATTTTTAGTTCATGAGTTTCCTTATTATAGGAAATTGGTCTTGTATTTTTAAACCATGCGTTATAAGCAACTTCATTAAAATGTTCACGCATCTCGCTATTAAAATGATGCCAAAATTTATTAATGTCAAACAAAATAATTCCCTCCGCATACGTTAAGCAAAACTTATTTTACCATCTAATAAAAATGTTTTCCACAAGTGCACAAAAAGAATTCAGAATCAACAAGCTGTGGATATAATTTACAGAAAAATACACAAAAACTAAGTAAATTTAAAAAACTTTTTGCTTATTTACATAAGCAATTGTGGAAATCTTTTGCTATAACAGCAGTCTTTTTAACAAAGTGTGAAACATAATATCCACATGGTGTGTAAAACTTTTTAAACAGGTTGTAGATTGTGGATAAAGTTGTGCAAAATACTGTGACTTTGATTTTGTGGACAATTTTAGAGCTTTTATTTTAAACAAATAAAGCAAAGGCTAATTAGAAAATTACTTCTTGTCTTAACATAAAATAAAAAGTAATAAATGCTAATACAATTAACAATTGTTACTTTTAAAATTCTTTCTGTTAATAATATAAAGCTTATACTTGCTTTGTCATGAACCAGCATATAGTTCTATGAATAATTATGAAGAAAATGTGTAAGTCTATTAAAACTTGTAAATGAATAAAAAGCGTTTCTACTATAATAAAATTAGTAAAAACGCTTCTTCAATTTGTCTAAAATTAATCTTTTAATATTCTGACGAGCCAGTTGTTGCATCGATTTGCTCAGACGTTACATTGACATCTTCTACCAAACCGGATAGAACTCTACCAACTTTGCGTCCTGAATGCATTCCTTCTGCAAGTGCTGTGCCTGATGATGGGTAATAATTTGCATTCCAACCACCAGAATTGCAGCCGATAGCATATAGATGTGCAATCTTTTTGTCATTATGATCAACTACTTCATAATTAGTGGTTACTTTTAAGCCGCCAATTGCTCCAAAATTGCTATCCTTGTGAGCGTAGGCATAGAATGGAGCATGTAGTTCGTGCAAGCCTTCTTTACGACCAAACTCTTTATCTGCACCACTTACAGCGTTGTCATTCCAGGTTTCTAGTTGTTGTTTTAAGTTTTCAGCTGGTACGTTGATTTTAGCAGCTAATTCTGCAATTGAGTCTGCTTTAAACATTTGACCGGAATTAATATCCTTTTGTGTGTCTGCATCAGATTTCCAGGGTGTAAATGGAGCAGAGAAAGTCGATGAATCGAAGATCTGCCAAGTTGGCTTGTTCCAAATTAATTCTTGCTGATAAGTAGCACGAGTTAGATAACCGTAGGTAGTATCTTCGTTGATGTAACGTTTACCGTTGCCATTTACATAAAACATTGGTGGTGTCGGCAGATTATCTGCTGCACCTACATTGCTCTTGAAATCAACATCCATCGAGCCACCTAAGCCTTCAGTTGCAGCGTTAAGTGCTAATCCCATTAAAATGCCGTCACCGGTATCATATTTAGAATTAGTCAAGGCATGGTTTTTAATATCACGATATTGTTGCGGAGCAAATTCTTTAGCTAATTTTTCATTATAGTCAATACCTGCAGTAGCCAGGACTACTCCTTTATTAGCACGATAATAACTAGTTTTGCCTTTGTAATTAGTTACTACGCCAGCAACTGATTTGTCAGTATAGCTGTTGGTTACTAAATTAATTACAGGAGTATCAAAGAAAATCTTTATTCCCAGACGTTCAGCTTCTTTTCTTACTGCATCAATCATTACGCAGCCACTGCCTAAACCGCCACCGTGCTCATAAACGTGAATTCTTTGAGCAAAGTAATCTTTGTTTTCATAGGGAATAACTCTGTGACCGTAGACGGAGGTCCACTTTATCCCTAAAGTTGCCAGCCATTCAATATTATTAGCAGAATCTTCAGCTAGTTCTTTTATCATCTGAGGATTTACTCTGCCTTCACCTGCTTGAATTAACTCTTGAGCATGTAGTTCGGGATTGTCATTTTGATAATCTGTAAACTCTTTTTGATATTTATCGCCAGAACCTTGAATGACACCAGCGGAATAATTACTGGTTCCACCGACCATTCCTGTTTTTTCAAAAATAACTACGCTATTACCATGCTTTTTGGCTTCAATAGCAGCTGATAATCCGGAGATACCTGAACCAACAACAATCACGTCATAGGTATCATCAAATTGCACTTGAGATTCGATATACTTGTTATTGTTTACTTTGGCATAAACCGGATAGTTAGGCTTCTTACTCGGTTTTACTTTAGGATTAACGGCATCGTCTGCGGTTAATTTTCCTTGAGCAACTTCTAAAGCTTTATTTACACCATTAACAACTGCTGAGGTACTTACTGAAACTGATGTAACAACATCAACATCGGTACTACCAGCTTCTTCAATTCTGTTAATCATTGTTGGTATTGCATAGGATCCAACCGTATATGGCTGGACACCGTCAACAGCAACTTTGATTATTTTACCATCCTTTAATGTAACGTTACTGGTTAATAAGCTGTGAAAGCCTTGAGCAGCACCTTTAAAAACACCACTTATCATAAAAATCTCCTTTTTTATATCAAAATTGTTTTAAGCGCTATGGAAAACGCTTGCCTACAAAGATAATTTTATCATCAATAAGTAATAGAATGATTAAAAAATAGTAAAGAATGTGAAGTATTGTGTAAAATAAATTGATCTTAAAATGATGTTATTGCGGCAACGTAAGTTGCTATTTTAAAGTGATTTCAAAATCGATATCATGATTTTATTGTAAACAGTAATTATTATTTGAAGTAATTTGTGAAACGCAAAACAAAATTATAGTAAAACTTGATTATAAAGAAAGTAACATTACGATTGAAGGAGTAAAATTATAAGTATGCTTTTTATTTGATACAATTAATAGTGCTGAATAGTCTAATTATTTGCAACTAAAAATATTTCTTTATTGTGAGGTACCAATATGAATTATCAAGATTATGTTGAGTTGGGACTGAAAGATGACGGCAACTTAAAGGTGATACTAAAAGGCAGTGTTGAAATCAGTGCACATAAAGCAGAAAAAGTGGGTGTTGTTGGTGTGGTTTATATTACGCAGAGTATTGAACGGGCCAGGCAAAAGCTGGAGGAACTGACTGCCAAACAAGCAGAAGGAGATTATTACATGGTTTATAGTTGTCCGTTTGATACCGATTTGCCAGCGCTTGGACATTATCCATCAATTGAAATTACTAAGACTGATCTGTTATAGAAAGTTGGAAGAATTTTTCAGGGTCAGTTTAAGCCAAGTCACAAATTATTCCTAAATTGGTAATTAATCCTGATGTTTTTTGTCTTTTTACTTGGTTTTTTACTTTAATCATGGTATTCTAGATATTAAATTGTGCAGTCTGCATACAAAAAATTGGAGGTGTAGTTTAATGACAACTAAAAGAACTTACCAACCTAAAAAGCGTCACAGTTCAAGAGTTCATGGCTTTATGAAACGGATGAGTACATCTAATGGCCGTAAGGTTTTGGCTAGACGCCGTGCAAAGGGTAGAAAAGTCTTATCTGCTTAAACCACTGAAATCCCAGTGGTTTTTTTAATTTATAAGAGTGGAATGAAACGTTTTGAGAAAGTCTTATCGCGTTAAAACAGAAAATGATTTTCAAACAGTTTTTAAATCAGGTAATTCAATAGCAAACCGGGCTTTTGTTATTTATCAACAAGACAAACCAGAAAATGAACATTTTCGCGTTGGTATTTCTGTTGGTAAAAAAGTCGGACATACTGCTGTAGTTCGTAATCGCCTCAAACGTTATATTCGTGCTGTTCTTACGGAAAATAAACCTTTAATTAAGCCACATATTGATTTTCTAGTGATTGCTAGACCGTATGCACGCAATTTTAGATGGGATGATGTTCGTAAGAACCTCTTGCATGCACTCTTTTTAGCCAATATAATTGAAGAGATACCGAATAAAGTTGAGGAAGATTAGAGTGAAAGACATTTTAACTAAAAAGAATGTCAAGCGTCTACTTGTATTGCTGACAGTGGTTGCATTAGCGGTTGTTTTAACAGGTTGTGCATCAACTGGCAAGCTAAAACCAGTTTCACATACAAGTGGCAGCTGGTGGGATCGCTGGGTCATTTATTACATGTCCACGTTTTTATTGTGGCTGTCGAAGCTGATTGGCAATAATTATGGCTGGGCAATTATTATCTTTACGATTATTGTACGGCTAATTTTGTATCCACTTAGTGCAATTCAGATTAAGAGCACTACCAAGATGCAGAAAATTCAGCCGGAAATAGATGCTTTGCGTAAGAAATATCCTGGTAGCGATACAGAGTCGCGTACTTTGCTTTCGCAGGAAACAAATAAGCTCTATAAAGAAGCTGGGATTAATCCCTATGCCGGATGTTTGCCTTTAATTATTCAGATGCCAGTTATGCTTGCATTATACGGAGCGATTGCTCAAACTCCACAGCTCATGACCGGTCACTTTATGTGGATGGATTTAGGTAAGCCTGACCCATACTTTATTATGCCGATTTTATCAATGATTTTGACATTTGCGTCAACATACATTAGTCAACTTTCAATGCCAAAGGAATCACAGACTTGGTCATCAAAAATTATGACTTATGGTATGGCAATTATGGTTGGTGTAATGGGTATATATTTCCAGTCAGCTATTGTAGTTTACTGGGTAATTTCCAACCTGTTCCAGGTAGTTCAGACTTTCATTCTGCAAAACCCAATTAAGTATCGGCGTGAACTGGAAGAAAAAGAACGCCAGGAACGCGAACGAAAACGGCAGCTAAGAAGAACGTATAAACGATTAAAACGTAGAAAATAATGTTAATCTAAATTAATGATTTAGATAAAGTAGTCAAAGTGCTTTATCCATCGTGATTATTCATGGTGGAGTAATGCGCTTTTTTTATTGAAAAGGAGAAAATCATGGCACAAACTTTAACGGAGTTTGATACAATTGCAGCAATTTCAACGCCAATTGGTGAAGGTGGAATCTCTATTGTCCGCATGTCTGGTGAAGAAGCAGTTAAAATTGCCAATAAGGTTTTCAAGGGTGCTAATTTAATTAAAGTGCCAACACACACTATTCACTATGGTCATATAGTTGATCCAATAAGCGGGCAAGTCATTGACGAAGTTATGGTGTCTGTGATGCTGGCACCTAAAACATTTACCCGTGAGGACATTGTTGAGATCAATTGTCATGGCGGCATTGTTGTCACTAACCATATTTTGCAGCTATTATTAAAAAATGGTGCGCGCATGGCTGATCCTGGTGAATTTACTAAAAGGGCGTTTGTTAATGGCCGCATTGATTTAACTCAAGCTGAAAGCGTAATGGATATTGTTCGTGCTAAAACTGATAAATCCAGACAAGTGGCTGAAACTCAGCTGCAGGGTGGTTTGCTTGAGAAAATCAGGGCAATACGGCAGGAAATTTTAGATACACTAGCCAATGTAGAAGTTAATATTGATTATCCTGAATATGATGCAGATACTGTCACAGCCAAGCAGATAACGAGTGTTTCCCAGGCAGTTATTGCTAAAATAGACAAATTGCTTAAAACGGCAAATGAAGGAACGGCGTTACGTAACGGCCTGGCTACTGCAATCATTGGTCAGCCTAATGTCGGGAAATCATCTTTGCTTAATTATCTGACTCAAAGCGATACGGCTATCGTGACCGATGTTGCAGGTACGACCCGTGACACATTGGAAGAATATGTTTCAGTTGAAAGCGTCCCCTTAAAATTAATTGATACTGCAGGTATCAGATATACTGATAATAAGGTAGAAAAAATTGGGGTTGAACGTTCTAAAAAAGCACTGGCAAAAGCTGATTTAGTTTTGCTCTTGTTTGATTCAAGTAAGGAATTATCCTCTGAAGATTATGCTTTAATTGATGCTACTAGCGGGAAAAAGCGTATTGTCATTTTGAATAAAACGGATTTGGGACAAAAAGTTTCTGCTGCTCAGGTTAAAAAGTTGACCAAGAGTCCAGTAATCGCTATTTCAATCTTACAGAAACAAAATCTTGATCAGTTAGAAGGTGCAATTAAGGAACTGTTTTTCCAGGGTATCGAGAATTCTAATGATCAAGTTATGGTAACTAACCAGAGGCAAGTTGGTCTTTTGGAAAAGGCCAAAAAGCAGCTTCAAGATGTCGTTCAGGCATTAAAAGACGAAGTACCTTTAGATATTGCCCAAATAGATTTCAACGGTGCCTGGGATACTTTAGGCCAGATTACAGGTGAAAGTAGTCCTGATGAATTAGTTAATGAATTGTTTAGTCAATTTTGTTTAGGAAAATAGGTGTAAGTTAATGATTAAAAGTTATGACTCAAATGATTATGATGTCATTGTAGTTGGGGCTGGTCACGCTGGCAGTGAGGCAGCCATAGCTAGTGCCAGAATGGGCCAAAAGACATTGCTTTTAACAATTAGTCTGGATATGGTAGCATTCATGCCCTGCAACCCATCAGTAGGAGGTCCTGCAAAGGGTACGGTAGTACGTGAAATTGATGCTTTAGGTGGCCAAATGGGTAAAAATATTGATGCTACCTACATTCAGATGCGCATGTTAAATACGGGTAAAGGACCAGCTGTAAGAGCATTACGTGCACAGGCCGATAAATGGCAATATCATGAACAGATGAAAAAAGTGATTGAAGAAACGCCCAATTTGACTTTGCGACAAGCAACAGTTGATGAACTGATTGTCGAAGATGGTGTCTGCAAAGGCCTAATTACTAATACTGGGGCTAAATATCACGCTAAAAGCGTTGTTCTAACCACTGGTACGTCAGCTCGCGGCCGCATTTTTATTGGTGAATTAAATTATTCTTCCGGACCTAACAATACAATTCCAGCAATTAAATTATCAGAAAATCTGGAAAAATTAGGATTCAAACTGCGCCGTTTTAAAACGGGTACGCCTCCACGCGTTAACAGCAACACCATTGATTACTCTAAAACTGAAGAAGAACCTGGTGATAAAGTTCCGCGTCATTTTTCTTATGAAACTAAAGATGAAGACTACCTCAAAAATCAGGTTTCCTGCTGGATGACATACACCAATAAAACTACACATAAAATAATCAATCAAAATCTGACCCGGTCCCCGATGTTTTCAGGAGAAATTAAGGGAGTAGGACCGCGTTATTGTCCGTCAATTGAAACCAAAGTTGTTCGTTTTGCGGACAAGCCTCGTCACCAGATTTTTCTGGAACCGGAAGGAAAAAATACTAAAGAAGTTTATGTTGGTGATTTTTCAACCTCAATGCCTGAAGAAATACAGCTAAAGATGTTGCATTCTGTTGCTGGCCTTGAAGATGCGGAATTGATGCGGCCTGGTTATGCTATAGAATACGATGTAATCGATCCCTGGCAGTTAAAACATACCTTGGAAACGAAAAATATCAAAAATTTATTCACCGCTGGACAAATGAATGGTACATCCGGCTATGAAGAAGCAGCGGGGCAAGGACTAATTGCCGGTATTAATGCCGCTTTGCGAGCTGCCGGTCAGCCTGGATTTACATTAGGTCGTGATGAAGCTTATATCGGCGTTTTAATAGATGATTTAGTAACTAAGGGGACAGAAGAGCCTTATCGTTTATTGACCTCAAGAGCGGAATATCGCTTGATTCTGCGTCATGATAATGCTGATTTGCGGTTGACGGATTATGGCTACCAGCTTGGTTTAATATCTGAAGAACGTTATTCCCAGTTTTTGGCAAAGAAAGAACAGATTGCTCAGGCAGCTAATGCAGTTAAAAATATTACGGTTCATCCTACTAAAGAAGTACAGGACTACCTTGCAAGTATAGGAGAAGAGAAGCTCAAAGCCGGTGTTAAAGCAGATGTTTTCTTGAGAAGACCCAAAGTTAGGGTAGCGGATATTGAACGCTTGACGGGGATGCATATTTCAAATGAGCGTTATGTCAGAGAACAAATTGAAATCAACATTAAGTATGCTGGCTATATTAAGAAGGAACAACAACAGATCAATAAATTGCACAAACAGGAGGCAAAGAAAATTCCAGCTGACATTGATTACGGTGCAATTGATGGCCTTGCAACAGAAGCACGTGAAAAGTTTGCGAAAATCAGACCTGAAACAATTGCCCAAGCCGAACGTATTTCGGGGGTTAATCCGGCAGACATGGCAATTTTGAGTGTTTATGTGCAAAATGGTCGCTATGTTAAAATTCATAAATAAATTTAGTAAAAACTTAAAAGTTGTAAAAAATATTTTTCTTTAAATAATGCACACAAAAGAATACACAAATTTTGTGGTAATGATCAAGTAATCACAAATATGATTATTGTTATTATCTAAAAGTTATAAAGTAATTGCTTAACTTTGTGAAGATAATATTTTTACAAAGCGCTTACACCTTGTGCTAATCGTTAATTTTGGTCACTTGAAATTGTGAAATTATATGTTTTAATACAATATGTAAGTAAACATGTATTTAAGGAGATGCACTTTAAAATGGCAAAAATTAATGGCGCAAATGCCATGCTCCAAGTTTTATTGGACTGGCATATTGATCATATTTATGGTTTTCCAGGTGGTTCATTTGACTCAACAATGAATGCTATCCATGACTTTAAGGGTAAGATGAAGTATATTGAAGTTCGGCATGAAGAGGCCGGTGCTTTAGCAGCTTCAGCTGAATATAAATTAACTGGCAAGGTCGGTGTATGCTTTGGCTCAGCTGGTCCTGGTGCTGTTCACTTGATGAACGGTTTGTATGACGCAAAATACGACAAGGTTCCTATGGTTGCTATCGTAGCTAACGTTCCAACTGGTCGTCAGGATATGGATTTCTTCCAGGCTTTTGACGAAAAGCCTTGGTTTGATCCGGTTGCTGTTTGGGATCACCAAATTAAGCGCGCAGATCAAATCCCTTCAATGATGGATGAAGCAATCCGTCAAGCTTATGCCAAGAAGGGTCCAGCTGTCTTAATTCTTCCTAAGGATTTTGGCTGGGACAAGATTAATGACAATTTCCGTGTAAATTACAATGCATTGCACGCAATTCCTAATTATGCAGCTCCAAGAAAAGACGAAGTTGAAGCAGCTGTTAAGCTTCTTGAAGAAGCAAAGAACCCAGTTGTATACTTCGGTCTAGGTATGAAGGGACATGGCGATGTCTTAGAAAAATTCGCTGAAAAATTCAAGACTCCATTAATGTCCTCAGTTATGGCTAAGGGTGTCGTTGAAGATAAATTCCCAGCTTACATGGGTTCAATTGGTCGTGTTGCTCCTAAGCCAAGTGATGATATTCAAACTCATGCAGATGCCGTTATCTGGGTAGGTAATGACTCACCATTCTCATTGTTCTTCTTTGACCCTAAGGCTAAAGTTGTACAAATTGATGTTGATTCAGAAAAATTAGGCAAGCGTCACGCTGTTGATGTTCCAATTTTGGCTGATGGTGCTAAGACTTTACAAGCTATTATTGACGCAGGTCAAGCTCGTGAAGAGTCACCACTTTACAAAGCTGCTATTGCAGACCGTCAAAACTGGGAAGAATGGGAGCACAGCTTTGATGATTCAGACGAAATGCCAATTCGCCGTGAGCCAATTTTTGACATCATCAACAAATACGCTGCTGATGATGCACAATTTGCTATTGATGTTGGTAACATCAATATTGACTTCCAACGTTTAGTAAACTTGCATGATGACCAAACTTGGGCAACTTCAGGTTTGTACGCAACTATGGGCTTTGGTTCACCAGCTGCACTTGCTGCTGCTACTGCTCGCCCAGAACGCGAAGTTTGGAACTTGAGCGGTGATGGTGGTTTTGCCATGATGAGCCAAGAATTGTTGACTGAAGCTCGCTACAACATGCATATCTTAAATGTTGTCTTTACAAATGACACTTTGGGTTACATTGAAGCTGAACAAGTTGATGAATCACACCAACCATTATCAGGTGTTATTATGCCTAATAACGATTGGGCTAAGGTTGCTGAAGGTATGAACGTGAAGGGTGTAACTGTACGCACTAAGAAGGAATTCGAAGACGCAGTTAAAGAATTCAAACAAATGGATGGACCAATGTTAGTTGACATTAAGTTCACCCATGACATGCCTTACTCAACTGAATTGAATACTCTTGATGACCCAGAATTCGTTAAGAAGTATCAAGCTGAAGGTTTGAAACCATTTAGCTATTTTGCTGACAAGTACGGCTTGGTAGAAGATGCAGCTTCAGGTGCTTCAGAAGCTGAAGAAGAGGAGCCTGAGCCAGAACCAGAGCCTGATACAACTTCAGGTGCTTCAGCTCACTAATCACCGTATATATTGGTTTGAAAAAAGCGAAACTTTTGAAAGTTTCGCTTTTTTGCGGTCTTACAAGTATAATGATAGAGTATGAAACTTAAATGATGGAGGACTATAAATGCAACAGTTTGGGATTATAGGCTTATCTGTAATGGGTAAGAACCTTGCTTTGAATGTAAGAAATAATGGCTTTTCCGTTTCTGGTTTTTCTATTGATAAACCAGAAGTAGACGCTTTTGCTAAATATGAAGATGATAAGTTGAAGCCAACATATTCTTGGAAAGAATTTGTTGATTCTTTAGAGAAACCACGTAAGATTTTAATCCAGATTGCGGCTGGTAAACCAGTTGATGAAACTTTACAAAAATTATTACCACTTTTGGATAAAGGCGATATTTTGCTTGACGGAGGTAATTCAAACTTTCACGACACTAACAGGCGCTATCATGAAATGGAAAAACATGGTATTCACTTTATTGGCATGGGCGTTTCAGGCGGTGAAGAAGGTGCTTTAAATGGTCCTGCATTGATGCCAGGTGGAGATGAAGATGCTTATAAGAAAGTAGCTCCGATTTTAGAAGCAATTGCAGCTAAAAATTCTGAAGGTCATCCATGCGTTAGTTTCATTGGGCCTGAAGGCAGTGGTCATTATGTCAAGATGGTACATAATGGGATTGAGTATGGTATCATGCAGGAATTTTCTGAAGTATACGATATCTTACGTAAAGTGGCTGGAAAAACAAATGATGAAATGTCAGCTATTTTTGCTAACTGGAACGAAGGGTTGGTTAAAGCTTACCTCAGTGAAATTACTGCTGAAGTTTTAAAGCAAAAGGACGATTTAACACCTGATCATGTAATTGATCATATCCTGAATATTGCTTCTTATAAAGGTACAGGAAATTGGATGCTGGAAGATGGCGTACACTTAGGTGTTCCAATCAGTGTTATTGCAGAAGCTGTTATTAGCCGTTTCATGTCCAAGGCCACTACACGTGAAGGCAAGGAAATAAAGTGGAACGGTGAAGTTCCACAGGACTTAGTTGATAATTTGGGTAAAGCATTGCAATTAAGCCAAGCTGTTGCTTATGCTCAAGGCTTCCAACAATTAAAAATGGCTGCAGATGCATATAACTGGGACTTGCGTTATCCGGCTATTGCTCAATCATGGGAAGCCGGCTGTATCATTCGTTCATCAATGCTAAAAGATATTGAAAAAGCATTTGCTGAAGGTAAAAAACTCGACAACATGTTCCAGGACCCTTATTTCAAGAATTTGATGAATAAAAACATTCCTGCACTCCGCGCTGTGATTGAACTTGCTACTGAAGCTGGTATTCCTACTCCAACATTGAGTGCCTCACTAAATTACTTGGAATCAATATTTAACCCAAGTCTACCAGCAAACTTGATTCAGGGTCAACGTGATTACTTTGGAGCTCATACTTACTTTAGAAATGATCGTGATGGCGTTTATCATACTGAGTGGTATGAAGAAAAATAAATTGTTACACGTGTAACTACTAAAACCAGTTAAAGCTGAGACTTAACTGGTTTTTTGCTAATGTTAAATCATATTAAAAAGCGGAGGTAATATGAAAGATAAAAGAGAACAAATAAAACTTCTACTGGAAGCTATGATAGTTGGACTGTTCAGTGGCTTTGTAGTGGGCTTCTTTCGTTTTGGCATAGGAAAGATGACTGAGCTGTGGCTTAACTTGTTTCACGTGGCACATCGGAATGCATTATGGTTCATTCCGATTGTTATTGGACTTGCTTTAGTAGGATTAATTGCCGGTTATTTTGTTAAAAAGTATCCTCACGTTGGTGGATCAGGCATTCCTGAAGTTAAATTACAACTTGCAGGAAATTTAACTTTAAAGTGGTGGCCCACATTGTGGCGTAAAGTTATTGGTGGCATTTTGGTAATCAGCACAGGCTTGTTTTTAGGTCCTGAGGGGCCTTCTTTACAAATAGGTTCAACTATCGGTCAAGGCATTGGAGAGGGCACTAAGGAGTCAAAAACAAACTCTAGGGTGTTGCTAGCGACAGGAGCAGCTAGTGGATTAGCTGCAGCTTTTGGAGCGCCATTAAGTGGTGCTTTATTTGTACTTGAAGAAGTTTTTCATAATTTTTCTCCACGAATTTGGTTAAATGCACTTGCAGGTGCTTTAGTGTCAGATTTTGTTGTTTCAAATATTTTTGGTCAAAAACCGTCTTTGTCCCTTGTTTATCGCCATAGTTTTCCAGTAAAACTATATGGCTACTTACTTGTCTTAGGTTTAATTTTAGGCTTATTGGGTCATCTATATAAAGTTGGCTTATTTAAAGGGAAAAAGATATACGCAAAAATTACTTTCTTGCCAAGTTGGCTGTATGGATTAATTCCACTGACACTATTAATTCCGATCGCTTATTTTTGGCCCTTAATCACTGGACCTGGTAATCGTTTAATTTTAGCCTTGCCACATATTATTCGTCATAGCAGCTGGAAAATAGTTGGTCTACTGTTGTTTTTCTTTATTGTGAGAATTGTTTTTTCTATTATTTCTTACGATTCAGGACTACCAAGTGGTATTTTCTTACCCATATTGACAATGGGAGCTGTGATTGGTGCCAGTTATGGCCTGATGTTAGTTCAATTACATTTATTGCCGGCAAAATTAGTGATAAACTTGGTTATTTTTGCAATGGCCGGATTTTTTGCAGCTGTGATTCGTGCTCCTTTCACGGCAATAATGTTAATTACTGAAATGGTAGGATCGTTACTCCATTTAATGCCACTAGCGGTTGTAGCTTTCATTGCGCTTTTGGTTGATATGCTCCTGAATGGTGACCCAATTTATGGTACCTTGGCTCGTGCGATGTCATCGAAAAGTAAAAAAGATGTTCCTATTATATCTGGTAAAACTGATCAACTGACTGTGCCGATTTATGAGGATAGCCGTCTAGCAGGTAAAGAAATTATGCAGGTGAAATGGCCTAAACATACATTGATTAAGGCAATATATCGTGATGGTCAATATGTAGTTCCCAATGGCCAGTCTATAATTAAAGCCGGTGATTCTCTGGTTTTAACTCTTGATGCAGGTCAGCGCGGACATGTTTTTAGTCAGATAAAACGAATGCAAAAAGTAAAATATGATGGCTAAAGGGTGTAAAGAAAATTATTAGATAAATTTCCATTTTTATAACAATTTTAAAAGCTAATAAATCTACGTTTTTAAACATGATCTATTTAGCTTTTTTATTATATCAAATTTTATTTTTTAGATATTTAGGTGAAGTTTCTGGTGCCCAGATTAAACAAATGACAAAAGCAAGAAAGAGAACGCAAGCACAAACAAGCATTGCTAAGTTGGATCCACCAAGTTCTGTTAAAATTGGCAATAAAAATGTACCGGCAGCAGCGCCAATGCGACTAATTGTAATGCAAGTTCCCACGCCACTTGCTTGAACTTTAGTGTCAAATAATTCTGTAGGATAAGGATAGTCAAGTACCAGACCTGAAGATAAAATGACTGCAAAGATTGAAAAGATAACTATTTTAATTAAAGAAGAAACGTGAGGCATTAATGCTAGAATTCCTATTAATAGTGCAGATAATAGAAAATTACTGATTAAAAACAAACGGCGACTGAGATGATTAAAAAGATAAATGCCTAAAAATATTCCAACTAGCATGCTGACATTGTATAAATCTCCTGAAACTTTAGGATTGCTAATGTCCATGCCTTGCAAAAGAATTGGTAGGAAAATACTGATTCCAAAAAATGCAAAGGTTTGGCAGGCGTAAAAACTTCCTCCCACTAATGTACTGCGTAAGTATTTTTTACTAAAAAGAACTGTCCATGAAGTTTGTCCAGCCTTTTTGGAACGCTTAAAGTGACGTGAGATGCCCCATTTATGACCTAGTATTCTACCAATAAGTCTGTTCGCGGCTTTAATTTTACCTTTGCTGGCAAGCCATCCGGGTGAAGGTGGCAATGGAAATAGGCTGCGAAAGAGTGCAGTAATCAATGCTGGAATAGCACCTGTTGCTAAAATGATCTGCCAGGTATGACTACCATAGCCTACCAAATATGTACCGGTTAAGTATGAGGCAATGAAGCCTAAAACCCAATAGATTAACAAATGACTCTGCCTTTTGCTGTCTTCGCCTTTAGGCAGCCATTCAGTCAATAGAGCATTTCCAGCAGTATAATCAATCGCCATCATCAGTCCAATGCCAATCCTGATTAGAAATGTTAAAGAAAGACTGGTTGTCAGAGGATGAAAAAGAGAAAGAATTGCTAAAACATACATATTGCTCATCAATAATTGACTGCGACCAATTTTATCAGATAAGCGACCAATCAGAGCACTGCTGGATAAGCCTATCAAACCACCGGCTCCAATTAATCCAGTCCACATGTTACTAATTTGAATGTATTTGGCAGCACTGTTCATAGCTACGCCGGTAATTCCTAGTGAGAAGCCACAAGTAAATTGCCCTAAAGCAATTGCAGTCATTACGCGTAAATGAACTTTTGAAAGAGGTGCCTTTTTATAATCTTTTTTAATTGTTTTTGTCTTTTTTTCTTTCATGATAATAGACTAAATACGAGCTACTTAATCTACTTTACAACTTCCCTTTCATTGAATGAATTAACTGCTACTTAACATAACAAATTTTGACGATTCGTGCAAAAATAACCTAAAATTAATTAAAAGCAAAAATTCATTTTTTAAAAATTAAAATGAATATAACTAAAACTAAGGCTGCAAGGAGCCAAATACTAAAATTTACCACTGCTTTTGCAGCATTTTTTTATCAAGGTTAGTGTGATTAATCAAATATTCGCAGGCAAATATCAAAAAGCTGAATGCGACCAGCCACAAAATGGCACAGAGTCTTCCAGCAATTGAATAAGGGAAAAAGCCAGAATTAAGACTGGTTAGTAAAGCAACAACAAAAAACGTAACAGTGCCAATATAGCGGCTAAACCATTTCTCTTTAGTGTTGGACATGATAATTTACCTTCTTTCAGGAATAAAATGTAAATATTTTTATGAATTATAATAGTAAATAAATAAAAAATAAAGTGTAATTTATCAATTAAGTATAAACAAAAAGGCCACTTCTAAAAGTGACCTTTGTAATTAGACAGATATTCTTACATATTTGTGATCAGGAAAAAGAGGACAAATACGACTAATAGAACATACATCATTGGTGAAACTTTCTTGGCTTGTTTAGAAGCGATCATAGTAATCGGGTAAGCAATCATGCCTAAAGCTAAACCGTCTGAAATGCTGTAAGTTAATGGCATACCAACTACTGTCAAAAACGCTGGAAAGGCAATTTCAAACTTATCCCAGTCAATTTTCTTCAGGTTGCCTGCCATGAGCACCCCAACAATAATTAACGCTGGAGCAGTAACAGTAGTAGGGATAACTGCCAAAAGTGGACTAAAAATCATTGAAATCAGGAAAAAGATTCCTACAAAAATTGCTGTTAATCCTGTACGACCACCCATGGCAATTCCTGCACTGGATTCCACAGAAGTTCCAAGTGGAGCAGTTCCTAAGACAGCTCCTTCGACCATTGCCAGCGAATCGGAAATAAAGGCTTTTCCAATACGGGGAATTTTACCATTTTCATCAACCATACCGGCTTGTTCAGTCATGCCAATCAGAGTACCCGCAGTATCGAAAAATGTAACTAATAAAAACGTCAAAACCACCATAAATAACTGAGGGGTATTAATGTCTTTTAAATGAAAAACAGCTTGACCAAAAGTAGGTGCAATACTTGGCGCACTGGCTATAATACCTTTGGGAACCGCAACCTGACCAATAATAACTCCGAATATAGCAGTTACTACCATGCCGATAAAAATTGATCCAGGGATATTCATTGTCATTAAAATTACTGTTAAGGTTAAACCGAAGAGGGTAATCCAAACGGCTGGTGAATTAAACTTGCCTAAAGTAACTAAATTTGAATCGCTATTGACTATTAGTTTGCCGTTTTGTAAACCTATAAATGCGATAAATAAGCCAATTCCAGCTGAAATAGCATATTTCAAATCTTGTGGAATAGCATCAACTACTATTTCACGTAATTTCAAGACTGTTATCAAAATAAACAAGATAGACGCTACTAAAACAGCAGCCAAGGCTGTTTGCCAGTTAATATGCATTCCTCCACAAACATTGTAGGCAAAAAAAGCGGCACTGCCTAGTGTAGGAGCTAAGGCTACAGGATAATTTGCTACCAAACCCATAATGAAACAGCCAATTGCAATTGAAACTGCGGTAACTGTAAAGGCTGCTCCTTTATCAATACCAGCTGCGTGTAAAATGTTAGGGTTAACAAAAAGGATGTAGGAGAGACTGACAAATGTGGTTAGTGCAGCTACTAATTCACGTTTAACAGTGGTATGAGCATCGTTTAAATGAAAGACTTTGTCTAATGTCGTCATTTTTTCCTCCAAAAATATTTAAATTATAAAGAACTAATATATCTAGTATATAACTTATTAATTCAGAAAAGCCATGTAAAGCAAAGAATATTTCCGGGGAAATAAAAAAAGCAAATCTGTACAGATTTGCTTTATCAGTTTACCACATACCAATTAGTTTCATCCAAGCTAATCCGATTATGCCATAAACTAAGATATAGAAGATACCGAATATAAAACTCAATTTCCACCATTCATCTTGTTTTACATAGCCGGAAGAAGCTAAAACTGATGCAGCAGGACTGGAGTAATGAGTAGTAGATCCCATGATTGCTGAAAACAGTGCTAAGAACTGTGCCGCTAGTAATTTAGGTGCTCCAGCTGAAATAGCTACAGTTAAAAGTGGCAGGTACATTGCTGAATTGTGAGCTGTAGCACTTGCAAACAAATAATGAGTGTAGAATAAAACAAGTGCTAAAACCACTAAAACTAACAGCCAGTTAAGACCTTTCATTGCACTGGAAATACTAGTTGATATCCACCCAATCAAACCAAATTGAGTTAGTTTTTCAGCCATGAATACTAAAATAGATAACCAGATCAAAATGTTCCAAGCTCCGGTTTCACTTAGCAAGTCTTTAGGTGCTAATACACCTGTAAGAAGTAAAAGTGAAACGGAAATGAATGCAATTAATGTAGCATCTATTCCTAAAGTACTGGAAAGCATCCAGAGTACTAAAGTAATTGCAAAAATAACTGCCATTAATTTTTCGGGCAAAGTAAGTTTGCCCATTTTTGCCAATTCACCATCAGCCCATTCTTTAGCATTAGGAGTTTCCTTAATTTCTGGCGGATAAAGTTTATAAACAAAATATGGTACAACGAGTAAACAAATTGCTGCAGGGACAATGCTGGCCATTAACCATGGCATCCAGCTAAGAGTCACGCCAGCTTTACCAGCAAGTGCAACAGCGATTAAGTTGGGTGCGCAAGCAGTCATAAATAATGATGAAGTAATAATGTTAACTTGAAATTCCGTAAAAGTTAGATATGCCCCCATCTTTTTACGTGATGGGTCATTGGGCTTAGAGTCAAATGTATTTGCTAATGATTGAATTAATGGATATACTACGCCACCTGCTCTAGCACCGTTTGAAGGAGTTGCAGGAGAAACTATTAAGTCAATAGCACCAATAGCATAGCCTAAGCCTAAGGATTTATGACCAAACCATTTAACAAAATATAAAGCAATTCTCTGACCTAAGCCGGTTTTTACAATACCACGTGAAATCATAAAAGCCATAACGATTAGCCAAGCAGATGAATTAGAGAATGCGTCAATGGCACCTTTTGCAACAACTTTACCGTTAACAACTTTGTCGGCAAGGGGTGCAAGCCCAAGGCAAATTGTAAGAGTAAAGCCTATTAGAGTAACACCGCTAATAGCTATTGGTAACGTAATACAACCAATGATAGTTCCAATAAATATTGCCAGCATATGCCAGGCTTGAACTGATACTCCCGCAGGACGAATTGGGGTTGTAAACCAGATAATAAGACCAAACAATAGTGGCAATATAAATTTTTTATAATCTATCGTCTTCATAAAAGACTCCCTTCTTAATAAAAAGCAAATATATTAGGTAAATAAATACCCCTATATTTGCTTAGTTTAACATATTATTCGTTTAAAACAATCAGTAAGTTTAAAAATTTAATACCCATAAGAATATGATGAATACGAAGAAAAGTATCCACATCATTGGTGTAATTTCTTTTGTTCTCTTAGCGGCAACCATACATATAGGATATGTTATTAAACCTAGAGCTAAACCGTCTGAAATTGAATAAGTTAAAGGCATACCAATTAAAATTAAGAAGGCTGGAACAGCAATTTCCATTTTATCCCACTGGATATGAGCAGTATTTTGAGCCATCAAAACCCCAACGATAATTAGTGCCGGAGCGGTGACGTGAGTAGTAAATAACCCTAAGAGTGGGCTGAATATCATTGAAATTAAAAAGAAAATTGCTACAAAGACAGCTGTCAAGCCTGTTCTACCACCAACTGCAATACCGGCACTAGATTCGACAAATGCACCTACTGGTGAGGTTCCTAGAACTGAACCAACCATCATAGCAGTGGAGTCTGAAGCCAATGCTTTGCCTACGCGGGGCATCTTATTGTCTTTCATAAAGCCAGCTTGTTGAGCTAGACCAATTAAGGTCCCAGCAGTATCAAAGAATGTTACTAAAAGAAAAGTAAGGACAACAACCCACATCTGTAAAGTATTAATGTCCTTAATATGAAAAATTGCTTGACCAAATGATGGGGCAATGCTTGGAGCAACAGAAATTATTTTAGTGGGTAAAGAAATCTGTCCTGTAACTACACCAAAGATGGCTGCTAAAACCATTCCAATAAAAATAGCACCTGGTACATTCAGGATCATTAAAACAACAGTAACAATCAGACCAAAGATAGTAATCCAAACGGCTGGATCATGAAGAGAACCTAAACCAACCAAAGTTGATTTGTTTGCTACAATTAAGCCACCGTCTTGCATTCCCAAAAAAGCGATAAACAAACCAATTCCAGAAGAAATTGCGAATTTTAGATCAGAAGGAATAGCGTTAATTATCATCTCACGTAGCTTAAACATAGTAATTAAAATAAAGATGATAGATGCGACAAAAACAGCAGCTAAGGCTGTTTCCCATGAAACATGCATGCCTACGCAAACGGTATAAGCAAAAAACGCATTGATTCCTAAGGCTGGTGCTTCTCCAATAGGATAATTGGCAACAATTCCCATTATTGCAGTACCCAAGGCACTAGCTAAGGCAGTTGCTGTGAAGACTGCTCCTTTATCCATGCCACTTGCTCCCAGAACACTGGGATTAACAAATAAAATGTATGACATGCTGATAAAAGTTGTTAATCCAGCAAGAAACTCAATTTTTACATTAGTTTTATACTTATCGAGTTGAAAATAACTCTTTATAAAGTTCATCTAACCTCTCCTAAAAATATTGTTCGCGTTTTACATTAAATTTAACGCCTTTAACAGTTTATCATTCATTTAAAGTAATGTAAATACGAATTATATGTGTAAAAATATAGTAAAATAAATACAATTTGCAAATAAAAGCACGTTTGATTAAATTGACCAACTAATGCTTTAATCGGTAAAATAAACATAAATCAGTAGCGGATTATACATCCTGTTAGGAGAAAAAATGGGAATACTAATTTTTTCGGATATAGACGGCACATTAATCAACTCAAAGCAAGAAGTTACACCGAAGACTAAACTTGCTATTCGTAAGCAGCTTATTAAAGGCAATGTATTTGTACCAGTTTCTGCACGTATGCCAAAGGCAATCATGTCTGTTGTAGGAGAAATTACTAGATCATGTCCGATGGTCGCATACAATGGAGCATTGGTTTTGGATGAAAAGGGTCACGTTCTCGCTTCGCATTTCATGTCTTCTTCAAAAGCTGCAAGCATTTGTGCTTATATAGAACGTCAGAATAATGGCGTGGTGTGGAATGTTTATAGCGATGATAATTGGTATTATTTCCCAGGTAATAATAATAATTTGGTTGAAAATGAAGAAAAAATTGTTAAATTTAAAGCACAACCCAGTTCAATTACTGAAATAAAACGTCTTGAGAATGTACATAAAATTTTGCTCATGGGAACACCAAGCTTATTAGATGATACTCAACAGGAACTTAGAAAGCTTTATCCAGAATTCTATATAGTGAAATCTGCCGCAAATTTGTTAGAGGTTGTTGTTAAACGAGTTTCTAAAGGTCAGGGAGCAAAAGTAATAGCCCAGTCTTTTGGCATAGAACTAAAAAGGTGCTGGGCTTTTGGAGATAATTATAATGATGAAAAAATGCTTCAATCAGTTGGTCATCCTGTAATAATGGGGAATGCACCACAAGATTTGAAAAAGAAATTTAAAACTACTTTAGATAACAATCACGATGGAATAGCTGCAATACTTGACAATTTAAATTAATCCTTTTTTGTTTGAAGTAAAGGGGATTCAGCTTTGTTACCAAACCATTTGTGATTAATCTTTGTTAAAGTGCCATTTTTTGCCAGCTTTTCTAAGGCATAATTGATTTTCTTATGCAAGGTTAAGTCGCTTTTTCTCATGCCTACACCAAATTCTTCTTTTGGAAAAGGACTTTCGATCTCAGTAAAGTTTTCCGGGTGTTTTTGCCGTGAAATGTAATAATTTGCATAGGTGCTATCTATCAGCAAGCCTTGGATGCGACCTGCATTTAGATCTATAAATGCATTAGTGAAGGAATCATAAAGGATAGGATCCTGATTTTTAATATGATTTTTAAAAACTTTCGGATATTTCATTACGTCATTATAGCCGGAAGAGCCAGTTTGAACGCCCAAAGTCTTATTTTTCATTGCGGCAATGGTATTAATTTTATTCTTTTTAAGACTTACTAATACCTGAGAAGTATATAGGTAAGTTTTACTAAAACTTACCTTAGCTTCACGCTCTGGGTTTTTGCTAAAACCATTCCATATAAGATCAATTGTGCCGTTTTTTAATTCGGTAGTATTCATGGACCAGTCAATTGTTTGAAAACTGACGTTAATACCATATTGTTTAAAAACAGCATTTGCGAGATCAACGTCGTAACCAATTAACTGACCATTTTTTTGTCTAAAGTCCATGGGCACAAAAGTATCATCTACACCAACTGTAACATAGCCGCGTTGCTTTATATGAGACCAGTTGTCAACTGCATTAGCTTTTCTATTAACTGATATGCCACTGCAGGCAGAGATAAATAAAGTACAGATGAGCGTTGTTATGAGGGCTAAGAGGCGCTTTGTTTTCACTTATATTACCTTCTTATCATCTAATGCTTTTACTTTGAATACCTGATCAGCCACTTGACTGGCAAATTCCATGTCATGAGTGACAATAATTTGCGTCATGTTGTTATTATTTTTAAGTTTTAAAATTATTTCTCCGACTTTTGTTCTTAAAGCAGGATCTAAAGCAGAAGTGGGTTCGTCATAACATAGAATATGGGGTTCCATTGCTAGAGCACGTACAATAGCTACTCTTTGTTGCTGACCTCCAGAAAGCTGATAGGGATAGAGCTGTTCTTTACCAATTAAATCTAGTTGTTTAAGCAATTTTCGCGCACGGGCTTGTGCCTGATCTGTACTTTCTTTTAAAACTAGTGTTGGTGCCAAAGTAATATTTTCGATTACAGTTAAATTGGGGAAAAGCTCATAGCTTTGAAAAACTACTCCGATAATATGACTTTTGCTATCAGGAGCGGCTGGGTCAAACTTTTGCCCATCCCACAAAAAATCACCGGAATCAATTTTTTCTAAACCACTTAAGCAGCGCAGCAAAGTAGTTTTTCCTGCTCCAGATGGTCCTACAATGGCTAAAATTTGTCTGTCAGGAATAGTTAAGTTTAACTTGTTTAAAATCGTACGAGAGCCAAATTTTTTAGTAATGTTTTTAAGTTCTAACATAGTATTGTTTCCCCTAATTTACTTCCACTTTGCAAAATTGTGTTCAATTTTTTTCAGCAAAAATGATGCGATACCTGTCATTAATAGATATATTATACCGACTATCACTAAAGGAATTAGCGTTACATCTCTTGCTGTAGCAACATTGCCAGCACGTAAGAGTTCACCCAAACCAATGACATAGACTAAAGAAGTATCTTTAACTAAGTTGATCACTTCATTGCCAATTGAAGGTATAACTATTTTGCTGACCTGAGGAATAATAATATGGGTCATTGTTTGCCAGTAATTTAATCTTAAAACGCGAGCACTTTCGTATTGACCTACAGGGATTGATTGAAAGCCACCACGGAATATCTCAGCAAAATATGCCGTATAGTTTAAAATAAAAGCGAAAAGTGCTGCATCATAGCGTTCAAAAATGATGCCGACTATAGGCAAACCATAGAAAATAAAAATTAATTGCAGCAAAAGAGGGGTACCCCGCATAATCCAAATGTAAAATTTTAAGATTAACCTTAAGGGCTTAAAATGCGAAAGCAAGCCTAGGCTGACTATAATTCCCAAAGGAATAGAAACAATCAAAGTCCAAAAGAATAAAATTAATGTCATCTTTGCACCTGAAATTAAAGAGGGCATAATTGAAAGGATATAGTTCATTTTTTCTCCTTTTTACTGAAATTAATTTGATTAGAGAGACTAATAGGGCAACTCTTTTAATACCAGCTAAATTATATAAATTGATTAAAAAAATATGTGAAAAAATATATGTTTTAATCATAACATAGTTTTCGAAATTTTATTTAATTAATATAGAAATTTGTAATTTGCTGATAGTTAGTTTAATAAGCATGACATGAAAAAAGCCACTAGCTGTAGCTAATGACTCTTTAAAATGATTTATTGTTGCTCGATTTGAATAGCTGTAGACTTGTCCCAAGACTTAGGTAGTTTGCCCATTTCTTTTAACTTGGCAACGATTTGATCTAGTACAATTTCTCTAGCATGATCATCAGTAATGAAGTCTAGTTTGTCACCATCTATTTCTATTTTAGGAGAGTAATCGTATTTTTCATACCAGGGTTTGTAGTAACGCAAAAGTCTCTTATAGTAATCTTCCAGCGTTGCGTCGTAGCTCAGCTGTTCATAAGGACGTCCTCGTTTTTGAATCCTTTTAATCATAGTGTCATATGAAACCTTAATATGAACAAGCAAATCAGGATTTTTCTTTGGCATGTGCTTAAGTTCACCCATCATATTATTGAGCAGTTCATAATATGTATCAACTTCTTCTTTAGTAGCCCGACCAATGTCTGCATTCATTTGGAAGAAAAGGGCATCTTCATAAATTGAACGATCAAGAACGTTATTATCATCGGTTAATGCATCCTTGATACTACGAAAACGAGTGTTTAGGAAAAACACTTGGAGTAGAAATGCATATTTTTTAGGATCAGCATAAAAAAGTGGCAATACAGGATTGTTATCAACACTTTCATAAAAAGGTTTAGTTCCTAAATACTTAGCTAAAATACTGGTTAAACTGGATTTACCGGCTCCAATTGGCCCGCTTAAAACAATAACTGTCATCACGTTCCTTCTCTATTCTAAATTGCCTATTGCATGCAACTTGTCATCAATTTGACTTAAAACTTCTTTTTTGGCATCTTCATCGCAAATGAAATCATATTTATCGCCATCAATTTTGATCTTAGGAGATGCATCATATTTTTCGTACCAAGGCTCGTAATACTTAATTAGCCTGGCATAGTAATCTTTTAAACTGGGATCTGTACTGATTTGCTCAAATGAACGTCCACGTTTTTTAATGCGCTTAAGCATAGTATCCAGGGAAACATGAATGTAGATTAGTAAATCGGGTTTTTTGCTAGGATTGCCCGGCGTGTCTTCCATCATATTTTCTAGCAAACTATCATATATTTTAAATTCAGTAGGGTCTGCCACTTTACTATCTGCATTCATTTTGAAAAATAGTGCATCTTCATAAATCGAACGATCAGAAACACTGTTTTTTTCTAGAATTGCCTGGTTAATTTGTGCTAAACGGTGGTTAAGCAAGTAGATGTTGAGCAAAAAAGTATAGCGTTTCATGTCTTGGTAATATAAAGGAAGAACAGGATTATTATCAACTCCCTCGTAAAAGGCTTGTGTACCTAAGTGCTCAGCTAAAATACTAGTTAAACTGGATTTACCGGCTCCAATTGGCCCACTTAAAACAATAACTTGGATCACGTTCTTTCTTAAATACAATATATAGATTCTTATTTAGTTTAATACGAGATATAGTGGTAGACAAGGAAAAAGTAAATTTAAATTGTAGTGAAAAAGTCAAGTGATTTTGTATAATACAGAAGTAAAAAGTTGTAGATATTGTCAAAATTGAAAATTTGAACTTATGATTTTAAACTGTGTTACACGTGAAACTAAAATAAATCCTCAAAATTAAACTAATAGTTATTAACTTGCAATAGAGTTAGAGCATGATGGAAATATTTATTCTATAGCAAGCCGTACAGCTTGCATTTAGCTTTTTTATTGTTAAAGCAAACGAAGCTGAAAGCAGTTGTATAATTTAATTCAATTAAAACATGATAATGATATCTCAACTATGAAACAAAATTTTTTTAAGAATATAAAGCAGTTGCACTATTTATATACTGTTGCGAAGAAATAATTCTAAATATAAAAATTAAAAATAGATTGCTTTTATATTATAAAAACCATAAAATGATAAATAAATTATAAAGATAGTAGAAAATGCTTCAAATAAAAAGGGCAAATTAGTATGTTTCAGGCCGTAATTGGTACTTAGGGGATTTTTAGAAGGAATGCTAAAGCCCACAATAATTAAATTATTTGAGAGCCTGCAGCTTTGAAATAGGTCAAAGATTAATGTTCTTTGCAAACTGTTTCTCTCAGGAAGATATGTCATTTTAGTATTAGCTCTAAAAATAGATGTTTTGACAGGAAGTAAATCATGGACGATACTATAACAAAATTTTCGCTTTGGGCCTACATTAAACGTAATTCAGGCATGTATGTAATTCTGGCCATTTTCTATTTTGGCCGGAATTTAGCACAAATTGCTGCCAGCATTTTTAAAGGTAATGCACTTACTGCTTTGACTCAGCATAATTTAAACGGCTTTATTGTTGATACAGGTTTAAACTTGCTTAGCTGGGGCTTTTTTCTGATTTTCTTTTTTTGTAGTTCACGGTATTCCGCTGTAATCATCAAGGCTGTCGATAATTCCATTAGGAGCGCATTAGCCCATATAATTGGCCGTCAAGAGTATGAAGGCTTTAACAAACACACGGAAGCTGATTATGTTTCCTGGTTTACTAACGATATAAACCAAATTAATCAAGATGGCTTTTTCAGTTTAGAGCAAACATTTAGTAGCGCACTCCTAGGCATTATTGCCAGTGTCATCCTGTTTTTTTACCATCCACTCTTATTTGTAACCACTTTGGTTTTTGCTGTTATTATGATTTTATTTCCCCGTCTTTTTAAGAAAAAGCTGGAGGAATTATCACAAAAACAAAGCAAGCAAAATGAGGTATTAACGTCAAAAATAACCGATGTTCTTGAGGGCTTTGTCAACCTGCTCACGCTTGGTCAGCAAAAATTGCTCAATAAAATAGTTCTTGCGGTATCAGATAAGACCGGACAGGCTCGGGTTAATTACATTACAGAAATGTCCTTTTCTAATGCACTGATTAACCTGATTAGTGTATCTGCTCAAACTATTTTAACTGTTGAATCCGGATATCTGGCCTTTCACAATCAGGTTCCAATTGGTGCTATTTTAATTGTTGGTTCAATGTCCGGGAATGTCTTTGGCAGCTTGACAGAAATCAGTATTGATCTAACTTCAATTCGGGCAGTTCAGCCTATTTTTGACAAATATAATAAATTGGCTAATAAACAGGAAAAAACTGGGGATAAGAATGTTGCTCCTTTGACCCAGCAAATTGCATTTAGCAATCTTTCATTCAGCTATCCCAATAATGACAGACCTATTTTAACGAATGTTGCCGGCAGCATTAAGCAAGGGGAAAGAGTGGCCATTGTTGGTCCGTCTGGTTGTGGCAAATCAACCCTTGTAAAATTAATTGGTGGTTTGTTAACAGGCTATCAAGGTTCGCTGACTTGGGATAATGATGAATACAGCGAACTTAATTTTAGTTCGCTGCACAAGCAGATTGCTTACATTGACCAGTCTGCCTATATTTTTGACGGCAGCCTGCGTTATAACATCACTTTAGATCGGGAGACAACTGACAAAGAAGTTAATGCTGCAATTACGCGTGCCGGTCTCGAAGAGTTTGTTGCTGACAGTGCCAACGGTCTTGACACTGTTTTAAAACATGCTGGTAATAATATTTCAGGTGGTCAAAAGCAACGAATTGCGCTTGCACGACAGTTACTTAATAATCCGCAAGTTATCTTAGCCGATGAAATTACTTCAGCAATAGATGAAAAAGATGGCCAGAAAATTGAACAAAGTCTGCTTGATTTGGACAGCATCACTTTAGTCTACATTTCTCATCACTTGCGACCGGAAATCAAAAAGCAATTTGATCAAGTGATTGAATTGGGATGATAGAATAATACATCTTTTAACAACCAATTAAATAAGCTGGTGAAGCCTATTTTCGAGATTGGTAAAAACACCTACTAATAAGTATGGTTAATGAAAACAAATCAAACAGATAATTAGGTTTACCTAAAATTCAGGATAAATAAAAAAAGGGAAACCATCAAAATTGAGGTTTGCCTTTTTTGTGTAAGTATTATGATCTTTTTCTAGAATCTGCCACATAAATTTGTCGATTGAGATTGAAAATACTATTTAACTCTAGATTCTTTAGATTCCTTTTTCTTTTCTTCGGCTTTATCTTGAACTTTGTCTTTTTGATCGGTAATTTTTTCCTTTGTGTCCTGAGCAGCTCCAGTGATGCGGTCTTGTAAGCTGACAGAATCTTTTTCGTGTTGCTCTTTAGTTTTAATATCAACTACTGTGACGTTAACTTCAACAGTATCAAGACCGGTCATTTCTTTAACTTTTTCTTGAATTTTTTGCTTTATTTGATCGTATAGCTTAGTAATATCAACGCCATATTCTGCAACTATTTCAATGTCAACAGCTACTTGTTTTTTACCAACTTCAACATTTACACCTGAAGTGACATCATCGCTGTTGACAATTTTATCAGCGATATTTGAGAAAAAGCCACCGTTAACAGTTAACAAACCTTTAATATCTGATAAAGCAATGCCAACAATTTTTTGAATTACTTTTGAATCGTATTTTAAGTCACCTTTAACTTCTGGTTTTGAACTACCTTGATTTGAACTTGATTGTACCATATTGCATATACTCCTTATATATATTATTTATTCTGTAACATTTTTTTGAATACCGGCCAGTAATGTCCAACTAAAAAGCCACAGACTAACATCACGATTACAAAAATAGTTTTAAAAAATCCCAGTACCAAAAAGCAAAATGCCAGTAACACACCAATTACAGCACCGCTTATTTCTGGGAGGTATTTTTTATATTCTTCTTTCATTTTGACCTCCTTCATTGAACGCGCTTTTCAGGTTTATCTCCTTTGTGATAATTGATAAACTTGATTTTAATTTTTGGTTTTTGTTCAATTCCTAGCAACTGCTTCAGGTTCTTTTTTAATTCTTCAAGGTAATCATCAAGTAGGGCAGCAATGTTTTCACCTGGACCAAGATCTCCGCCAATTTTAATTTTAATCCGGTGTTTCGTAAGTTTAGAACTAACTTTTGCATTATTTAAATAAGGCAAGTCAGCAAGTGAATTCATTACATAGCTATTAATGGCTTTTGAAGTAACCTTAACTTGACCATCACGTTTATGAATTAAATTAAAGTTTCTCTGGACTGGCCAGAATAGGATGACAATTAAACTAACAATTAGTATTATAAAAACAATTATACTGATACCAATTAAATACCAGGCAAATATAGGATTAAGAGAACCTAAATGCGGTAATTTAATCTTTAAATATTTTTGCCAAAAACTACTGGTTTCCCATATTAAGTAACAAGGCAAAGGTAGCAGTAACAACATGCATAATACCAATAGCCATTTTTTACTCCTTTTCAACTTATCACCATCCTCTCATGGTTCACCTTAATAATAATACGGATTATTTTAACAGACTAACAATATGCACCATATGTATACAATAACAGCATGCGAAATAGTACACAAAAAAGCGATGCTTTAATGCACCGCTTTTTTAATATAATTTGAGTTAATTAATTGTTGTAATTTGTACTTAACTTGCTTGCTGCAGCTTGATCAACAATAAGAGTTACATTTTTATGCTTTTGCAAGATTGAAGCTGGGACTTCTTCAGTTACTGAACCTTCAACCATCTTTTGAACAGCTTCAGCTTTATTATCACCAAAAGCCATAATGACGATTTCTTTGGCAGACATAATATTTGCAATACCCATGCAAATTGCTGATTTAGGTACTTCGTCAATATTATTAAAGAAACGAGAGTTGGCTTTAATAGTATTCTCTGTTAATTGTACTTCGTGTGTAACAGAATCAAATGATGTACCTGGTTCGTTAAACGCAATGTGGCCATTTTGGCCTAAGCCTAATAGCTGAATATCAATCGGATTTTCAGCGATAATTTTATTATAGTCAGCAGAAGTTCCTTCTGGATCTTTAATAGCTTTAATACCATCAGGAATATATGAATGCTTGAATGGCTTTTTATCAAACAGATTTTTTTGCATAAAATAGTGATAGCTTTGATCATTATCAGGAGTTAAACCTACATATTCATCAAGGTTAATACTAATTAAGCTACTATTGTCTAGATTGCTCTTAGTCCACTCCTGGTAGAGAGTCACAGGAGTTGATCCAGTTGCTAATCCAATAACTTTACTGCCACTGTTAATACTATTCTTAAATATTTCAAAACCTTTTTTACTGCCGTTAGTCTTGTCACTTGAGATAATAACTTTCATTTTATTTGCCCCTCCATAATTGTTATCTCAATTATAAATTGGTATATGCCAATTTGTCAATAAACTTGATAATAATAGCAGGCATTGTTTTTGGCAATTAAAAAAGTTCAACTAATGTTTGTTTCACATGTAACTTTAATTGAACTTTTTAAGATTGTTTTATTCGCTTCTTAAAGCAATAGCAGCATCTTTTTTAGCAGCCATACGTGCTGGCAGGTGTCCGCCAAGCATTGTCAAAACCGTTGAAATAATGACTAATATCAAAGCATGTACTGGATTAAGTTGGGCGACGTTAGCTAAATCTGTGATGGAGTATAAAAGACTGTTAATAGGGAAGACTAGCAGCCAGGCTACGACTACTCCCAAAACTCCAGCAAAGACACCTAGAATGAATGTTTCAGCATCAAACACTCTGGTGATATCTTTTTTACGGGCGCCTAAAGCCTTTAAAATACCAATTTCTTTCGTTCTTTCAAGGACAGAAGTATAAGTTAAAATGCCGATCATGATCATTGAAGTTACTAACGAAATAGCAGCAAATGCAACCAATACGGTAGTAATCCCGTTAAGTAACCCACCAGTCATTGAAGTAACGGCACTAGACATGTCAGTATAAATGATTTTATTCTTTCTTTTTTTACCACGATTCCATTTATCTAAATAATCAAGCACTTTATCTTTAGAATCAAAATCGTTAGGATAAATCATAATACTCGTTGGAATGGTTGAGCCACCAATTGTTTGCAGCATCTGTTTCTTTTCTCGAGCATTCATATCTTGTCCGGTCATTACATTTTGTTTTGCCTTCTTCTGGGCTCGTACTATTTCTGATTTTTTATTTTTCTTGATAATGTTTTGAGTTAGCTGATCGCTGTATGCAATTCCTGAAGACAGGAGTGCCATAGAATTCTCATCTTTTGGTCTAATGACGCCTACAATTTGCATTTGGGTTTTGCTATTGTCATACATAGAATTACTGATTTTTTGAGGAATAAACATCCCTGTTGGCAATTTTTGGTAATAGTCATCGTTGTCGACAACTTTAAATTTCTTCCCAACAAATTTTTGATAATTTAACTTCTCACCAGCTTTGGCTTTCAAACCTAAGTTTTTAATAATATTAATGTTTAATTTGTTTTCGTTATCTGTTACTAAAACCAAATCTGTAGCCTTATGCGGCCATGCACCAGACAAAAGTTGATAATTTTCTTTAAGGAAATTGCTTTTACTGGAATTAAATGTAGTAGGAAACACTGATGAGCCTAAGCCGGTGGCACTAATTGCTTGCATTCGCATTTGTGCAGCTGCCTGAGAGCTATCTGAATTAGCTGAAATAGGAGAAAATTGGACACGCTTAATTTTATTTTTGCTGCGAGTGAGCAAATTCAGGTTAATCCCACGCTGATAGGAAATATTGTTAGCATAATTGGGATTTATTTTTTTGACGTAATTAACATATTTTTGATTAATCTTATTTTGATGAGTGGATTCCTGCATCTTGTCTTTTTCAACGGTTAAATAACCCCGGTTTTTAACGTTCTTTTCAGATTCGTTCCGGTCTGCAACGCTGCTGGCGTCAGTAGCAGTTTGATTGATGGTCACGGGATATTTAGCTAGTGCTTTACTCATAGTCGTATCAATTTGTTTTTGAAAGCCATTGGATAACGCTAAAACGATGGCAATAGAAATAATACCGATACTTGAAGCAAAAGCAGTTAAAGTCGTTCTGCCCTTTTTAGTCATAATATTGGTAAAGCTTAATTTGATAGCATTCCAATATGACATTTTTGTACGCTTTAATTTAAAAGTATCTTTTTCTTCTTCCGGAATAAAAGGATTGGAATCATTTAAAATTTTTCCATCTTGAAAGTTAACTATTCTGGTCGCATATTCCTGAGCTAACTTGGGATTGTGCGTAACCATAACTACCAAGCGATCTTTTGATAGCTCTTTAATTAACTTCATAATCTGCTCAGAGGTTTCAGTATCAAGAGCGCCGGTAGGCTCGTCGCAAAGTAAAATATCGGGATTATTAGCTAAAGCCCGGGCAATAGCTACACGTTGCATTTGACCACCGGATAATTGGTTAGGATTTTTAGAAATATGTTCTTTCAAACCGACTTGAGTTAAAGCATCTACTGCTCTTTTGTGTCGTTCTGACGCAGAAACTCCGGATAAATTCATTCCTAATTCAACATTGGCAATAATTGACAAGTGTGAGATTAAGTTATAATTTTGAAAAACAAAGCCGACAGAATTATTCCGATATGCATCCCAGTCAGTTTCCTTAAAATTCTTAGTAGATTTGCCATTAATAATGAGATCACCGCTATCATAGCGATCAAGTCCGCCGACAACATTTAATAACGTAGTTTTACCAGAACCACTGGGGCCTAAAATTGCAACAAATTCTTGGTTACGAAATGATATAGAAACATCGTCAAGTGCATGAGTAACCGTATCACCGACATGGTATGATTTGCGTAAATCTTTTAATTGTAGCATGTCTTTTTCTCTTTCTTTTAATAATTAATTAATAAGAGATAGTTTAACATTTATGCAAGAGTAACGCCAAAATATGATGGTCATTATCTTTGAATTATTTAGTGGATGATACCAGTAAAATCAAATAGAGCATAAATAGCGAAGAAAAGAATGATTAAAAATATGGCGACTATATGTCGTTTCTTTTTAAGCAGTAAAACTGCAGCAAATTCACGCACAATTGCGTTAGGTAGAAAGTAAAGACGTGTATAGCATCCTACACCATTTGCTTTTAGACCAGCTGCTTTTGCATAGAGAGAAGCCCTAAAAATATGATAATTGTTACTAAAGAATTTTGCCTTGTAATCTTTACTGCCGAAATCTTTTGCAGCTACTTCGGCTGAAAATTTCATATTTTGGTATGTATTTTTGGAATTATCTTCTAATAAAATGTCTTTTGGTTCTATACCGCGAGCTATTGCATATTCTGTCATTGCTTGAGCTTCAGAAACTTTTTCATCTCCACCTTTACCACCAGACATAATAAATTTAGGCATTTTCCGTCCTTTAGTGACTTGCTTTTGAGCATATTCAATAGCACGATTAATTCGACTGGCTAAAAGTGGGGTGACTTGTTCACCGTGAGACAGCCCCGCTCCTAAAACGATTAAATAGTCTTGGTTATATTGTCTAGGAACAATTTGGTAAAAGGTTAAATTAACTAAAAAGTTGTATGCTACAAAAAGAAGGTAGTCTAATATAGCTGTTGGCGCATATAGCAAAATTCTAACCCAAGAGGGCAAATTTCTAAAAGGTCCAACTAGTGCAACTAACCAAACAACAATAATTCCAATACCAATAAAAAGAGTTAATAAGTTTGATAGGGTATGACTTTCACGTTTCCATACGATATAAGCATTCCATAGAAAAAATAGCCATGAAAAAGCTGCTAACAAAGTAATTGTTGCTACAAATAACACTATCAGAATTTCGTATGTCAGAATGAGAGGTCTCAAACTGGTAGATAGAATCATTACGGTCAGCCAAACGCCAAATGCCAATAAAAAAATAGTAAAAAGAATGCCATTAAGCAATCTTCTGGGTTCTTTTAGCCAAGAAAATAAAAAAACTGCAAAAGTTGCAAGCATAATAAGTGAAAGAATTATAAATGAACGGTTTTGATTTAATACTTCAAAAATTCTAATCATAGTATCCTACCTTAGGTTTAAAGCTAAGTCTATTATAATAAAGATGAATAAAAAGTCATAGTAAATTAAAATATGATAGAATAATAAAGTTATTTCCCAGGAAATAGCTTATCATCATAATTGAAATTAAATTTTTAAAGTTAAGATGACATTGTGCAAAACGGTCGAAGTTGCTTTTACTTATAGTTTGAAAAGAGTGAAATGAATGAAAAATTTTTTCTATTTTTTGGGGAATGTAATTACAATAATAGCCTCTTTTATAATTTATAGCGTAGTGCAACAATTTTATTTTTACCCTCACAGGTTAAGAAGAGAACTGCATTTAGGAAATGTCTCTTTTATCCTGCTAACGATGATAATTACAACAATAGCTTTATTAATAGTGCTTTATTTATACCGCTTGCAATTAAGACATAGAAATGAACGTAATTATAATAGCAGACCACATTGGCAGTTTAAGAAGATATTACTTTCCCTTTTAGGCGTAATAATGTTGATTATAGTTAGTGCGACTATACAGTTGGCACTGGGTTTTAATTCGGATCAAACTTCAACTAATCAGAATCTTTTAGATCAATTTTCTCATCAGGCAGGAAACTTTTTTCCAGTGATGGTAATATTTATAGGCCCAGTATTTGAAGAATTTATTTTTCGGGGCTTTTTCTTTAACACTTTCTTTTACAAAAATACGAATTTAAATAAATGGTTAGGTATTCTTTTCAGTGGACTTATCTTTGGATATGTACATGATCCTGGACTTACTAAATATATACTGGTTTATTGGGCATTAGGCTGTGTATTAGCCTGGGTTTACACAAGTACCAGAGATCTGCGCTATTCAATTTTATCTCATATGATTTTTAATGCATTAGGATTCGTATAAAAAGCCTGGTAAACTGATGCTTAATAGGCTATGCAGTTTATCAGGCTTTTTTAATGTAAGAATATTTTTGAAAGTTAATTTGTAGTGCTAATTCCTGTTTGTTCTGGATTTTTAGGAGTAGTTTTTGCTAAAAGAGCCAAGCTAATAGAAATCATATCAACCACTTCCTGCAAAATTGCTCCCCAAAATGCAGGGATAATACCAGTAAATGCAATTAGCTCGATGATAACTACGATGGTGATAGCAGTTAACACATCTATATTGGCAACTTTCATAGTGTGTTTAGAAATTGCTACGGCATCATTGATTTTGGATAAGTCGTTTACCATGATAATTGCATCTGCACTTTCACTAGCAGCAGAAGCACCTTTTGCTCCCATGGCTATGCCAACATCAGCAGCTGACAAACTAGGGGCGTCATTAATGCCGTCACCAGTCATAACTACTGGTCTCTGATCTTGAGGCACATTTTTAATTGCAGCAATCTTTTCAGCGGGCAACAAACTATAGCGTATATCATGCACTCCAACTGTTTGGCCAATTTTATCAGCCACATCTTTGTGGTCTCCTGTCAACATCATAATGTGTGCACCACTTTGACGTTTCAAACGTGCTATTGTCTCAGCACTTTCAGGACGAACTTGATCTTTAAATGTAATATAACCGGCATACTTATCGTCAATTGAAATATAAACTGCAGTAGCATTGACTGTTGCAGCTTTTTCTTGTGGTTTAACATAATCCAGCTTGCCAACTTTAACTAAATGTCCCTCAACGATGCCGCTAATACCTTGACCAGTTGATTCTTTGATATTTGTTGCCGGTTTTAAAAGGTTCTTATCAGCTACATTAACCAGTGAATTAGCAATAATATGACTAGATTGTTGTTCAACACTGGTAGCGTAACTTTGCAGGGTTTCTGGACTATAACTACTATTATTGGCAGGTATTATTTCATCAATTACCAACTGATTTTCAGTTAAAGTACCTGTTTTATCGAAAGCAAAAGTTTTTGCTGTAGCTAGTTTCTCTAAAGTGGGACCGGACTTAACTATAATATGATGCTTGGACATGGAACTCATGCCGGATACCAGTGCAACTGGTGCGGCAATTAGTAATGGACAAGGTGAAGCTACAACCATGACTTCTGCAAAGTTGACCGGATTGCCCGAATGGATCCAGGCAGCGATTCCTATTACCAGGGAAATAATGGTAAATGGGACAGCGTAGCGGTCAGCCATTTTTACAAACTTGGCCGGTTTTGCCTGCGATGATTCGACAAGTGAAACAATTGTCTGATATTCAGAATCACTCGCTTTTTTAGTGACAGCCATTTCTACTGCCACGCTGCCATTAATCGAACCAGACATTAATTCATCACCAGTTTTTTTAGCAACCGGCACAGATTCTCCTGTTAATGATGACTGGTCAAAACTTGATTCACCACTAACTACTTTACCATCAACTGGAACTTGTTCACCTGGTTTGATTAAAACGTGATCTCCAATTTTTAGTTGTTCAACGTCAACAGAAACGAGTTCATTGTTCACAATTTTGTTGGCAATAGTAGGTGAATTGCTTAAAAGAGAGCGTAATTCTTTATCTGCTTGTCCAGTAGCATAGTCTTCTAATGTTTGGCCACCAGTCATCATGACTAAAATCATCCATTCAGCCCAAATGTCACCAATCAATATAGTGGAAACAACTGCGATAACAGCTAAAATATCAACGCCATAGCGTCCTGATTTAAAATCACTGGCAATTTCGGCAAGTAAGGAAATTGCCATCATGATACCCACAATATCGATTAATACTGCCTGAATAGGGAACTGCAAGTTTCCTATTTGAAAAAGACTTTTGGTCTTTAAGCCGAATTGGCAAAAAAGACCTATTATCCCAATTGCTAATACAAGAATAAATTTCCATTGGCGTTTAAAACTCATTAATAGTAGCCTCCCGTAAGTTAAACTAATTATTATGTTTTCTATTTTAACACTAAATACTCAATTTTATTTAGAATAAGTCTAAATTAGATGCAAATTAATATAAAAAAAAGAGGGTAATTTTTACCTTCTTTAACTTAGTGATCTTTTAGTTTAATAATCTTGTTGAACTGAGTTTCGGTTTTTACCGGCTTAGCTTTAGACGTAAATTTAGAATTTTTAATTTCAGGGAAATCATTTTCATCCTTAGAGGGTTGAATATGAAAAATTTTAGTCCTTCCTAAAGAATCAATTATATCTGTAGATGACATTGTAATAAAGTTGTCATTGTCACCATGGTCATCAGTTTCTGCAAAATAATGGTTAATTTTTGCAATTCCTTTTTCTGAAAAATGTTCTTCGTGAGCCAAATCAAGAAGAAGGGCATGCAAACGAGTAGCTGATACCAATTCATGCTGCAATATTATAAAAATCCAGGAAAAATTGGAATCCATTGATTTAAAACGTTTTGTAACTTTGTCTTTATAGAACGCATCAGTGATTTTAGTCGCTTCTTCCATATTATTTGGGTTTTGTGCCAGCCCCTTTAGTTGGGACACCAATTCAGATTTCTCTTCAAGTGAAAGCTCTTGATCATTTGGGTAAGTCCAATTTTTTATAATTGCGCGTATCAAAAATGTCAAATGCGCAGAAATTGTTTTACTTGCCATAATAGTGTTCTTCTTTTCTGATTATTTAAGGAGTATCTATTGATTCTTGTTAACTAATTCAGCAAAGCGCTATTTAATTTTAAAAGCAAAATGATTATAATTAATAAATATTTATATATAATAAATATAAAATTGAAATCAATTTTTAACATTGTATTAACCAAATAGCTGGATTACCAAATAAAAGTACCGGTATCTCCCTATTAATGATTATTATAACTTAATTTGTAATAAAGTACACTAAAAAGGAATAAACAAAAATAAATTTTAAGTATATTTTATAACAGCTTATCTTTGGTAATTGGGATCACCTTATATTCTTTCTCAAAATTATGAGAAATGTAATTAAAAGCTTTAATCCATTCACGTCTGGTTAATAGTCCTTGGAAAACACCATCGTCATCAACCACAGGCAAAAAAGCATTGTCAACTAACAAATGAAGTTGAGTTTCCAAGGTAGTCTGAACAAAGTTGATTTTATCAAATTTGGTTTGCATAACATCACGAACTAATAATTTATTTAAAGGTTCAAGTGAAATCCTATCAGTTTCCATCATTTTATCTGTGATCATTGCTAAGCTCAGTAAGCCAACAACACGGCTTTGGCGGTCAAGAACTGGAATTTTTGAATATTTTACACGCGTCAGAATCATAAATGCGTGATATAAAGGATTGTCGTCTTCAACAAAAGCGATGCGAGAGGCAGGGATAATGAAAGAACCTGATTTTTCTTCCAGTAAGTGTTTGATTGTGGGTGAAAACATTAAATATGAACCTTTCATAATAAAAAATAATAATTGTTCAAATTTAATCCTATAACAAAGAAAAAAGGCCCGCAAGATCTGCGAGCCTGTTAGTTTTCATCTACTTTGAAGGAGTAAGAATGAATGAAATAAAAAAGTGGGAGTATGTAGTAAGTATTGCTTTCGCTTACTACATAAAAAAATAATATCTCTAAAATATGAAGTTAAGTTAGAAAATCTCTTATAAAAGGGTAAAGAATTTCTTTAGAACAGTTTAAGACCATAGAAAAACTCACGTAACGCACGTGAGTCGAAAGGGATAGATATGAAAATGACCTGTAAAGTCATTTCGGTTTTTTCATTATTATACTTGGAGGAGTATGAATGAAAAACAAAAAGTTGAGTGTGATATAAGAAAAATGAATATCTTTCCTATATCACAATTATAGTATAACTATAAAATGTGAAAAAAGTATGACGAAAATCTCAAAATGCAAATTTTAAGTAACTACAAAATTGTTTGTTGCAAAACTCCTTGTTATAATTAGTTTTACTTTAGTTAAAAAAAGAATTGAAATTTTAAGGAGAAAAATGGGAAAACAAGATTATCGTAAAAAGATCATTTTTTGGCTACGTTTTTCTGGTTGGCTTTGTTTGTTGCCGGCATCTGCTTGGCTTTGGTTGTATCAGATGTTTAGTCAAGGTGCTTTAGGATACACGCTTTTAGGGGAACTTATTTTTACAGTCTTATTTGCTGTTTATATCTTGACAACTGCCCAAAGTGAACGCTGGCTAAAACCAACAAACATTTTTATCTTGTTAATGCTTATTATACTTTTTGGCTCATTTATAATTCTAATTCCGCTTTGTTTTGCTTATAACGATTGTCGTAAGTTGAATAACGAGTAATAAGGAAAAATATTTAAATTTGGTAAAAGTTTGAGAGGATTTTTTTAGTTACAAATCTTTAGTAGTACTATATTTGATAGAATATTTTATTAATATTGAGAAAGATATGAATTATGGCTAAAAAAGAAAAAACTGATTCACGTACTAAATGTGTTGGAAAGTTTGTTTTGACGACAATTATCTATTGCATCATTTTAATGGTACTGATTTATTTGTATCAGTATAGTGGGTTAACATCTGTTCACTTTATCTACAATGAATTTTAAAGCTGGTACACTAATATGATTGAAAATATAATTGAAAAAATTGATGAAGTTGCTCAGGCAGAGCCTGAACGTATTGCATATGACTATTTAGGTAAAACTAATACGTATAGTGATCTAAAAAAACGTTCAGATGAATGGGCTCATAAGATTGTAAGTTTGAATCTTTCTCCTAAGAGTCCAGTGATGATTTGGGGCGGGCAGGATTTTGAAATGATTGCCAGTTTTCTTGGTTGTGTTAAGTCTGGACATGCATATATTCCTATCGCCAGCTATTCAAATGCTGAAAGAATTGTTATGATTCAGGAAGTTTCTCATGCTGAAGCAATTTTAGCAATTGATGAACTGCCGAAAATTGATTTGCCAGCTATTAAAGTAGTGCGTCCTGCTGATGTAGAAAAAGGAGATTTTGAATCTGATCCTGCCATCTATGTACAGGGTGACGACAATTTTTACGTTATTTTTACTTCAGGCACAAGTGGTAAACCTAAAGGCGTGCAAATTAGTCATAATAACTTGCTCAGTTTCGTCAATTGGGAAATGGTGGACTTTGATCTGCCGGAACATCCTTCATTTTTATCCCAAGCACCATACTCATTTGATCTCTCAGTCATGAGTCTTTATCCTGCTTTAGTCGGGGCAGGTAAATTGGTGGCTCTGCCGCATGAAGTTACGCAAAATTTTGCTCAGTTGTTTCAGACTTTGCCTAAGCTGCAATTTAATGTCTGGGTATCAACGCCGTCATTTGCGCAGATGTGTTTTTTAGATAAAACTTTTACTGCTGCCAATCATCCAGATTTAACTCACTTTATGTTCTGTGGTGAAGAATTGCCGCACAATGAAGTAGTAATGCTAAAAAAGAAATTCCCCCAGGCGCGAGTTTTTAATACTTATGGACCGACTGAAACTACAGTTGCAGTCACTCAGGTAGAAATTACTGATGCTGTTTTAAGGAAATATGATCGTCTCCCAATTGGCAAGGCTAAAGCAGATACCAAAATTATTATTGATAAATCTAAAGGTGACCAGCCTGATGAAGGCGAAATTATTATTTCTGGGCCAAGCACTTCTAAGGGCTATATGAATAACCCCGAAAAAACAGCTAAAGCATTCTTTAAAAAACCGGGTGACCAATATATGAGCCACCGCTCAGGTGATGAAGGCTTCTTTGACCAAGATATGCTCTTTTACCGCGGCAGAATTGATTTTCAGATCAAGTTTAATGGCTATCGTATAGAATTGGAAGAAATCAACCACTATATTGGAATGAACAAGCTGGTTGATCACGGCGTAGCTGCACCAAAATATAATCAGGATCATACGGTTAAGCAAATTGTTGCCGAAATTAAACTCAAAGATGGGGTAAAAGAGCAATATTCTGAAGCAGAGATTACTAAGATGATCAGAGCAGATTTAGCTAAAGAACTGATGCCATACATGATTCCACAGCGTTATGTTTACCGTGAAACATTGCCGGTCTCGCAAAATGGTAAAGTTGATATTAAGGCTGTCATTAAGGAGGTCAACGAGTAGTGAACGCTAATTTCATTAACTTGCAGCCATATTCCAATCCGCATTATTTCGTGTATCTGATGATTGGCTTAATACCTATTATCATTGGGCTGTATTGGGGTCATCGCTTAAAAATCTATGAGGTTGTATTCTCATTAATTTTCTTGTTTCTCATTTTTGATGGTGAAAAATGGCAACAGGGCGTTAGTTTAATCATCTATATTTTGTTTCAGTTGCTGGTCACTTATGGCTATCTTTATTATCGCCGCCGCAAGAACAGTCCAAATAGAACCTGGGTTTTCTACTTAGCTGTAATTTTAACAATCGTGCCCCTGGTTTTGGTTAAAGTACAGACTGCTTTTCCGCAAGCTAAAATTCCTGGAGTTTTGGCTTTTCTGGGGATTTCTTATCTGACCTTTAAGACAGTTCAGGTCGTGATGGAAGTACGCGATGGCGCTATTAAAGAACTTAACTTGGGAACCTATCTTCGCTTTCTTTTATTCTTTCCGACCATTTCTTCGGGACCAATTGATCGTTACCGCAGATTTGCCAAAGAATGCGACACGGTGCCAAAGCGTGATCAGTATCTAAACGATTTAGAGCTGGCAACACGTTATCTGTTTCAAGGCTTCTTATATAAATTTGTTCTTGGCTGGTTCTTTGGTACCTATTGGCTGCCCCGAATCACCCGAGCTGCTTTAATTACAGGTACAGCAAATGGCGGCTTAAAACTATCCTGGTGGGTAGTAGCTTATATGTACTGCTACAGCATGTATTTATTCTTTGACTTTGCGGGCTATTCTTTATTTGCCGTGTCGATTTCCTACTTTATGGGTATTCACACCCCAATGAACTTTAACAAGCCGTTTATTTCGCAAAACATCAAAGAATTCTGGAACCGTTGGCATATGACCTTGTCTTTCTGGTTTCGGGACTACATCTACATGCGTTTTACCTTCTTTGCAATGAAGAAAAAGCTGTTTAAAAACCCAGTCAGGCTGTCGCAGGCAGCATACCTGCTCTTGTTCTTGGTGATGGGTTTCTGGCATGGGCTGACCTGGTATTATATTGTTTATGGCTTGTTCCATGCTTTTGCCATCATCATCAATGATTGCTGGTTGCGGTTCAAAAAGAAGCACAAAGATAAGCTGCCATCGAATAAATACACAAAATGGCTGGCAATTTTTGTAACTTTTAATGTAGTGTGTTTTAGTTTCCTGATTTTTTCAGGTTTTCTCAGCCAGCTTTGGTTTGGCTGGCAATAGGCAATAATTTTATTTAAGGAGTTTTAACATGGATACCAAAAAAGAAGTTTTAGCAATTTTACAAGATTTAACCGGTGAAGATTTAACAGAGAGAATGGATGAAAATATTTTTGCCAACGGTCTAATGGATTCAATGGCCAGTGTCCAAATGTTGTTAAATTTACAGGAAAAGTTCCAAATAGATGTACCAGTTTCTGAATTTGACAGAAATGAATGGGATACGCCCAATAAAATTGTGGCAAAGGTGGAAAATTTAGAAAATGAATAACAAACGCCGGCTGTGGCATATTTTTGGCCCGGTTCTTTGCGCATTTGTCTTGCTGCTGGTCATCTTTCTGATGCCGTGGGAGCGAACTTTTTCTAGGGATGCCATTTATCAAGCGGCTAATTCGCAAACTAATACTATTTTTAAGTGCTCTTTAATGAAACAGGATGCGTTTAAGGATGGGTACGTGCCTTTTTATGGATCAAGTGAATTATCACGGCTTGATCCATTGCATCCCAGTGTAATTGCGCAAAAGTATCGCCGCAATTACCGGCCATTTTTATTAGGCGGGCCAGGCAGTCAATCCTTAGCACATTTTTTGGAAATGCAGGGGACTGCTAAACAGCTTAAGGGCAAAAAAGCCGTAGTCATTGTTTCACCGCAATGGTTTACTAAAAAGGGTCAAAATCCGGATGCCTTCGCGCTGTATTATTCACCGCTGCAAGCCTGTAATTTTCTCTTAGGTATTAAAAAAGACACGGTGACTAACCGCTATGCAGCCAAACGTTTTCAGCAAATGCCTGAAGTGAAGGGCGTTATCAAACTGGGTATGAGAAGGATTGCCCACGGGCAAAAGCTAACGGGATTTCAACGCTTTTACTTAGAAAATCAGCGGCGCATGCTTAACAATGAAGATAAATTTTTCAGCACCTTCCAGCTGCGTGATCGCATTAGAAGGATCAATAAGCAGGCCAAGTTATTGCCGAATACGTATTCAGTCAAGGCTTTAGACCAAGTAGCAAGTCAGCAGGCTGCACTTAACACCAATTCTAACAATTTTGGTATTAACAATCGTTTTTATAAAAGGCGTTTAAATAAAAGGGTACTTGCTAAATTAAAAGATAGTCAGCGTCATTTTAATTATACTAAATCGGTAGAATACAGCGATTTTGAATTGATGTTGCATCAGTTTGCCAAGCAGCATACCAATGTGCTATTCATTATCCCGCCGATTAATGAAAAATGGTCTAATTACACTGGCTTGTCACAAACAATGTATCAGAAGGCCGTTTCTAAGATTAAATACCAACTGGCTAGTCAAGGTTTTGATAACGTTACCGATTTATCCAAGCGCGGTGGTGAAAAGTATTTCATGGAAGATACTATTCACTTGGGCTGGCGCGGCTGGGTAGCTGTTGACAAGGCAGTAAAGCCATTCATGGCGCAAAGTGATCTACCACGTAATTATAATATTCATAACTATTTTTACAGCAGAAAGTGGCAAAAAAAGCCATATCAGATTAGTTTGACAGATGAAAATCCGTTAAATGGCAGTTCAAAAGAATCTTTAAAAGGAAAATAGTGCGCCAGCAAATTGATGCCTTAGGAATCAAGGGCTCAATTCTAGTCATTAAAAATGGCAAAATAATGCTTAACTATGCTTTAGGCAATAACACTGACACTAGTTATCTAATTAATTCTGTGCAGAAATCTATGACGGCTGCAATTATTATGCGGCTCGTGCAGGAAGGCAAGTTAAGCCTGCAGGATAAATTAAGTGAATTTTATCCGCAAATTTCTGGAGCACAAAAAGTCAAAATTAAAAATCTATTAGCCATGACGGCAGGTCTTGATCTCAAACCAGGAGCAAAGTTAGGAAGAAAGCATTTTGTTTCTGACTCTGATAATATTCAGCATGATGCAGCTAAAACTATTTTTGAACCTGATTTATTAAATAAGTGGCATTATAGTTCACTAAATTATGTTTACCTCTGTGGTATTATGAGCAAAATAACGGGTCAAAGCTATGAGCGGTTGTTCCGCAATACCTATATCAGGCCGTTAAAGCTGAAACAAACAGAATTTTTGTGGTCAAGGCCAGGCAAAATTATTTCCAGTCATTTAGTGCCCGGAATGATTTACCGCAAAGGTCGCTATGACGTGGTTAAGCATAAGGCAGCTTTAAGGGGAGCTCGCAATGAATTAGGGGCTGGTTCAATAGTAATGTCTAATCATGATCTGGCCAAAGTTATACAATATTTACTAGCTGGTAACTTGTTAACCCAAAAGAGTCGTAAATTGCTTTACCAGTCTGAACCACCTGCTTATTATAATGGCGGCTTTTATAATAATATTAAATTAAAAACTAAAACTGCTAATGGTGCAGGAGAGGGTTATTATACCTTCATGCGCAGTACTAATAATGCTAAAACGCTAGTGATTATACAGTCTAATAAGACACGTGAGGGTGAATTTAACCAGTTAAAAAGTCAAATTAATCAAATCATGCTCGAACTACTTGGCCGTAAGGCTGACAGTGCAAATATAATTGGTTGAAACTTGTTTTTTGGTTAATTGCATGCTAAAATTTTGTTGTGTCACCATAGGGAAGTAATCATTTTCTCCGGTAGCGAAAATGTAAAATTTCTATAATGTGGTCAGTAATGGTGGCACAAACACTGTGTGAGCTTAGTTCCGATGTTGGTGGAACTAGGCTTTTTGTATACATGAAAATAATGATAAATACATTTATTAAGTACATTAACATACCCACATTATAGCTGGCATGAATTTGCCTATTATAATGAGCGTAGCTTTAAATAATTCACAGGAATATTTTAGTGAAGAAACAATCAAGAAGTTAGTTAATCAAGCAAAAGATTCTTTGGTTTATGTTAATCTTAGTAATAAAAATCTGGATAAAGAAGACGAATAAATATAAGTTTCTATAATGTGGTCAGTAGTGGTAGCACAAATACTGTGTGAGCTTAGTTCCGATGTTGATGGAACTAGGCTTTTTTAGTGTTTTCTTTGCTATCTGCCATTGCTAGGGGGTAAAATATATTTAATATATACTAGATAAGGAGATAAGTTATGAACAGAGCAGAACTAAAACTAGAAGCGAAAAATCAACTGCGTCATAACTGGGGCTGGGCAGTTATTATTGGTTTAGTAATGACCTTATTTGTTGGTTTCTTTTTTGCCAGGCCAGCAATAAATAATTCACTTAAGATTACAAATAATGTAAATGATGTCATGGGAACCGGCTCAATTGATTCACTGTTTAAACCTGCATTTTGGGCAGGTCAATTAGGTACTGATACGGGTTTAACTTTTATTGGCAGCTTTTTTATGCTGAGTATGGTAGTTACTTTCTTACATTTTGCTCGTGGAGAAAGACTAGGCTTTTTTAAAGGTATTTTTTCTGTTTTTACTGATGATCGGTTTGTACCAGAATTTCTGAATTATCTTTGTGAGTATATTTTTCAATTTCTGTGGTCTTTATTATTAGTTATCCCTGGCTTAATTAAGTCTTATTCTTATGCCATGACGCCCTATATTGTTAATGACTTGGTAGCAAGTAGGCAAGAGGTACATGCAACAACAGCAATTACACTAAGTCGTCAGTTGATGGACGGCCATAAATGGGAACTATTTGTATTAAATTTAAGTTTTATTGGTTGGTATCTTTTGAGTGTACTAACTTTTGGCATTGGTTATATTTGGCTAGTTCCTTATGAACAGACAACTAAAGCCAATTTTTACCGCAGATTAGCTGGTGATCGATATTTAAAAAATTAAATTGATAAATAACTAAAAGAGCAAGACATTCATTGTCTTGCTCTTTTTTTGTGTACCCATTTTAAAATTTAGTACTTGTTCAAGTCTTCAATACGCTCTTGAAACCATTTGCCAGCATATTCAGAATTAAAATCATCTGTTTTTTTGAGAGCATCCTTTACTTGACTGGAATTTAAGTGATCAATCAGGTAGGTCTTTAAAGCCTTATTAATCAGATCATTAAAATCAGTATCGTTAACTTCTAAATACTTTTCTGTTAGCTTTGCTACCTTTTCAGTTAATTCAATTTTCTTCCTGCTCATTTTCTCGCCTCTTAAAATACACTTTCATTATACCATTTTATTCATTACTAATAATAAAAAAGATAATGGTTGGTATTAAAATGGCTAGCATTAGAAAAATAGAGTATTATTTTATTTTAAATACAATAATCAAGGTTAGGTCAGATTTAATGAAAGAATATACTATCAATATCGTAGCACGTATGCAGGAATTCTCTTTTTTTCGTGCGACAAGACATACCATGGCAGTGTTAATGCCGATTGCAGTGGTTGGCTCATATTTTAAACTTTTTAATGACTTGGTTTTTACACCTAATGGACTAATTTATAATATATTTAGCCTGGATAAAGTATTATCTGATCATATTTGGTATGGTGGTTCTTTTGTTTGCCGTGGAATGGTAGAAATTACTTTTGGGGTGTTTGGTGTCTATGCCAGTTACTTTATGGCTCGTTACACAGCACGGCTTTATCATAAGGATTCAACTATGGCAGGTTTAACTGCTGTTCTAATTATGCTTTTTTGTTCATATGCATCCAGCAGTGGCCGCAATGCTCGCATGCCGTTTACTGCCAGTTTGTTACAAATTAATGCAGTTTTTATAGCCTTAGTTATAGGATATTGTGTGGGACAAATATTTCATTTATTAGGTAAAGACTTTTCCTACGTTAAAGATGAGGGAACAAAGATAATCCAAAAAAGGGCGGGGGATGCTGTTTTGCCTAGCGCTATTTCACTGCTACTGGGTATATTCTTAGGAATTATAATTTATGAATTACAACTTAAACTCCTTAATTCCACCAGTTTTAATGAAATTGTCAGTCGAGTTCAGACCACTAATAATTTTGGCGAAGTTTTATTGCTTTCAGCTGTGATTACTTTTTTAGATTGGTTAGGAATCGGTTATCCATTGCGCTCCTTATCAGGAACGGTTAATAATGCTTTTACTGCTGAAAATTTGACGTATACATTAAAACACGGTAATTCTTGGAATGTGCCGTATAAATACCTGGGCAGTTCACTCATTAACAGCTATGGGATAATGGGTGGTGCTAGCGTTGCTTTAGCCGTGATTGTATTGCTTTTAATAAGGCGAGGTAATAGAGAAAATGAAATAAATGCTAAAATTAATTTATTACCAGCTGCTTTTGGTTCTAACTTGGGATTTACAATTGGTTTACCTCTAATTTTAAATCCTGTGTTCGTATTGCCTAGTGTTATGATCCCGATTATTAATATGACATTGGCTACTGTGGCTATTAGCGTACATATTATTCCTGTGAGTGTTTATCAAATTTTAAAAGGAACCCCCGGAATTTTAGTTTCATTTTTTGGCACAAATGGTAACTGGTCAACGTTAATTTTTACATTACTGCTGTTTTTGTTGGATATAGTTTTGCTATTACCAATAATTAAAATTAATGAAAAAATTGATCTAAGAATTGCTTACCAGAAGAAGGAATGATCAGATGCGTAAAAATCCTAATTATAAATGGCTAATCTTGGTCATAATTGTTTTAATTATGCTGGCTGTCCCCAGTTTTTTTTGGATGAAAAAGGATAATAAATCAAGAGCGGAACTTAGCAAGTCGCTGCTTTCCCCAGTAATAATGGTTCCTGGTTCCAGTGCCACAACTGAGCGTTTTAACGATTTAATTGATGAACTGAATAAAACTACTCTCAACAGACACAGTGTAATAAAAATCAAAGTTTCACGTGAAGCAAAACTAACTTACAGTGGCTCTATTGGTAAAAACGATTTGGAGCCTTTTATTATTATTGGTTTTGACAACAATAAAGACGGTTATACAAATATTAAAAAACAGGCAAAATGGCTAAATGTTGCGTTTGAATCACTAATTCAAAACTATAAGTTTAATAATTTTAAAGCATTTGGTCATTCCAACGGTGGTTTAATTTGGACTTATTGGCTGGAACATTATTATTCTGAATATTCTGATAACATTAAGATAAAGAAGTTAATGACTTTAGGAACTCCTTATAACTTTACTGAAAGTAATATTAATAATCGGACGCAAATGCTGGCAGATTTTATTAAAAATCGTGCAACACTACCGCAATATTTAAAGGTTTATTCTCTTTCTGGAGGGAAAAATTATGAATCAGATGGAATCGTACCTGAAACAAGTGTAGCTGCCGGTAAATTTATTTTTCAAAATCAGGTTAAGAATTATACGGCAATGACAGTTACAGGTGAAAAAGCAGATCACTCAGATTTGCCGCAAAATAAGCAGGTAATTCAAGCAATTCGACAGTACTTATTAAAGAAACCAAATAGGCCATTAAAGCCTGCTAAGGGAAAGGAGAATCATTAATGAAATACCAAAAACAACCTACTAAAATTGAAGTAATTGGTGGTAGAGTTAATAATTTAAAAAACATTGATGTTGATATTCCACTACATAAATTTGTAGCAATCTCTGGCTTAAGCGGATCTGGTAAATCCAGCTTGGCAATGGGCATTTTATACTCAGAAGGTGCAAGACGTTATCTTGATTCCTTAGCAGCCTATACTAGGAGACGCATTAGCCAAGTTGGTCCTGCACAAGTAGATGAGGTAAAACATATCCCTTCAGCATTGGCATTAAGGCAGCGACCGGCTGTTCCTGGTGTGCGTTCGACCGTTGGCACAGTGACGGAAGTTTTTAATATCCTACGACTAATTTTTTCCCGATTAGGTTCACCCGTATGTCCTAATGGTCACAGAGTTCCACCAACCATAAAAATTGCGGAAGCAATGGATTTAACTGGGGAAGCAATGGGTCGCTTGACGTGTCCTACATGTGGCATACAATTTTATGCTTTTAGTGCTGAAGACTTTGCGTTTAATTCAGATGGTGCGTGTCAAAAATGCCAGGGTTTAGGAACGGTTGAGCAGATTGATGATAGTAAGATTATTGCTGATGAAAATTTAACGCTTGAAAAAGGTGCGGTAGCCACTTGGCAAATTCCCGGTCGAAATTGGATGTGGCGCATTGCCCGTGAATTAGGTGTACGTACTGATATCCCATATAAAGAGTTGAATGCTAAAGAAAAAGACTTTGTGCTTCACGGTAAAGAGCGGAAAGTCCCTATTGACTTGCCAACTTCAACTGGTCGGGTTTATCATCTTGATGCGTTATATGAAAATGCCTATAATGCAGTGGCTAACTCCCGTAAAACTACAAAGTCGGAGCGAGGATTGCAAAGAATTAATTCTTTTTATAAATTTAGTACCTGTCCTCGCTGTCATGGCTATCGGATTGATCCTAGTCGCTGGCAGCAGCTAGTTGCCGGCAAAAATATTGTTGAAGCTGAGAAACTGACTTTAGGTGAATTAACTCAATATATGGATGAGATTTTAGCAAGTTTGCCACAAGACATGCAAGACTTAGCAGAAAATTTAACGAGTGAATTGTTGCATCAAGTCAAACCTCTATTAAAATTAGGACTAGATTATTTGAGCATAGACAGGCAGGCAAGTAGTCTGTCTACAGGTGAACTTCAACGTATTCAGCTTGGCAGAACGTTGCGCACCGAAACTACAGGGGTACTCTATGTATTAGATGAACCATCAGTGGGCTTGCATCCTGACAATGTAGCTGGGTTGATTGATGTATTTCATGAATTGGTCAATCAAGGCAATTCTTTAGTTGTTGTTGATCATGAAACTTCCATTATTAATGCGGCTGATTGGGTGATTGAAATTGGTCCAGGTTCAGGTAGCCAGGGTGGTGAAATTATTTCCCAGGGAATACCTAAAGAGATAGAACATAATGAAAAATCCTTAATTGGACCGTATTTAACAGGTAAAGCACCATTATTTGTCAGACCCAGGGTCAATAAAGACCAAATCTTTAAACATGGCAAAATAAAACTTGATGTTACTGAGCGCTTTAACTTAAAAAACTTGCATGTGCAAATACCTGTCAATCGCTTAACTTCTGTTACCGGATTTTCAGGTGCTGGTAAAACTACTCTCATTCTAGATTCTTTGATTCCGGCATTAAAGGCACAAAAAAATAACAGTGAAAGACCTAAGTGGGTAAAGAGCTTAAACAATAACTATATTAAAAACGTGGTTAGTGTTGACTCTACACCAGTTGGTAAGAATCAGAGATCAACTGTTGCAACTTATACAGATATTATGGACAACTTGCGTAAACTTTTTGCCAAACAGCCTTTAGCTAAAAAGTTAAAATATCGCGCGTCTCATTTTTCATATAATAATAAAGAAGGTGCATGCCCTGCATGCGGTGGCACTGGTGTGATTTCACTTGATATCCAATATTTGCCTGACATGGTTGAAACATGTTCAGTATGTGGAGGTCATCGTTTCAATCAAGATGTCTTGCAGGTAAAATGGCACAATCTAAGTATTGCTGACGTTTTGGATTACTCGGTAGATGATGCCTTAAAAGAAGAAATTTTTCAAAAAGAGCCAAAAATTAATAAAACAATTACAACATTACATGACATGGGTTTAGGTTATCTTCATCTAGGGGAGTCTACTCCAGCATTATCAGGAGGAGAAGCACAGCGGTTAAAGTTAACTAGTCACATTCATCAAAGGCAAAAGGGCACTTTATTTGTTTTTGATGAACCGACAGTGGGACTACATCCACAAGACGTGAGAACACTCTTACAAGTGTTTCAAAGATTACTCGAGCAAGAAGGAACTATTATTACTATTACGCATGAATTGGATATTATGGCTAACAGTGATTATATGATTGATATGGGACCAAGAGGAGGACTACAAGGAGGAAAAATTATTGCAAGCGGATCCCCTGTGGATATTTCTCAAAATTCTGGTAGTTTAACAGGTAAATATTTGGCAAAGCAATTTAAATTATATCAAAAATAAAAGAATAGAGCCTAAAAAGTAGCTGAGAGCGCTGCTTTTAAGGCTTTTTTATTTTTGTGGAAAAATCAAACAATCTGTGGAAAAAGTTAATCAAAACTATTGCTTTCTGTGGATAACCTGCTATAATATTATATGTAAGCAATTAGCAGTCGAACGCTACGAGTGCTAATTACAAATTTATAACCTATCAAAGGGGTGTTTACATATGGCATATTTTGATAATGATTTTGATGATTTATTTAACGAATTAAACAATTCTTTCTTTAATAACACTAATGATAAAGGTGGAGCTATTCCTATTCACTATTCAAGCAGTATGAATATTTCACCGCAAGACATATCCCAAAACGGACAAATGGGGCAAAAGCAAGGACAAAAGCCAATTGGAGTTGATTTGGTTGAGCAAGCAAAGAAAAATAAATACGATCCTGTAATTGGGCGTGATGAACAAATTCAGGAAGTTATAGAGATTCTAAGTCGGCGCAAAAAGAACAATCCAGTTTTAGTTGGACCAGCAGGTGTAGGTAAAACTGCCATTGTAGAAGGATTGGCACAGAAGATCGCTGCAGGCGATGTTCCTGACAAGATGAAAGACAAACATATTATTGCAATTAACATTAATGATATGGTTGCTGGATCAAGTTTGCGTGGTAGCTTTGAAGAGCGCCTGAAAAAAGTGATTGACGAAGCTAAGAAAAATCCTAATATTATCTTATTTATTGATGAATTACATAATATTGTCGGAGCAGGGTCAACTGACTCTGAAAATAACAATGGTGACGCTGCTAATATTTTGAAACCGGCTTTGGCTAGTGGCGACTTGAATCTGATTGGTGCAACGACTACGAGTGAGTACCGCAGGATTGAAAATGATGCGGCCCTAGCACGTAGGTTCCAGCCTGTACAAGTTCCTGAGCCATCTGCTGCAGTGACTGTCAAAATTTTGGAAGGTCTAAAAGATAAATATGAAGCTTTCCATCATGTAAAATACAATGACAGTGCTTTAAAGCTGGCTGTTGAATTATCACAGCGCTACATTCAGGGACGGTACTTACCTGACAAAGCCATTGATTTAATGGATGAAGCAGGTGCCAAAAAGGGTCTCGACACTATTCCTGATGATGAAGCAACTTTAAAGAATCGGATTAAAAAGCTGGAAAGTGAAAAAGAAACTGCTGCCAAAAAGGAAGATTACAGTAAAGCAAGTGAGCTGAAAAAGAAGATTGAAGAGTTGCGCGACAAAGCTGATCATGTAGATAATGAAGCGACTCCACATGTTACTGATGAAGATATCTATGCTTTGATTGAAGCCAAGACAAAGATTCCAATGAGTGAATTGCATGCAAGTGAGGGACAAAAGAATCTTGATTTAGCTGAAAAATTAAAGAAAGTGGTTATTGATCAGGATAATGCGGTTGATGTCATTACTGATGCAATTGCCCGTAAACAAGTTTTTAAAGACAATGATCGTCCTACTGGTACATTCTTATTAACCGGACCTACTGGTGTAGGTAAGACAGAATTAGCTAAACAATTGGCTATTCAATTGTTTGGTGGTGAAAATCATCTGATTAGACTTGATATGTCAGAATATCAAGATCAGATGGCAGTTAACAAGCTAATTGGTTCTGCTCCAGGTTATGTTGGCTATGGCGAAGGCGGTCAATTGACTGAAAAAGTTCGTCACCAGCCATACAGCCTGATTTTGTTCGATGAAATTGAAAAAGCTAATCCGCAAGTGTTTAATGCTTTGCTTCAAATCATGGATGATGGCCGTTTAACTGATGCACAAGGCAGAACAGTCTCCTTCAAGGATACAATTTTGATCATGACTTCTAATGCAGGTTATTCCGACCAATTGCTAAAAGACGGTAAAGTAGATCATGATAAATTAATCAAGGCTTTGGAAGCATACTTCAGACCAGAATTTTTGAATAGACTTGATGCGATTGTGCCATTTAATTCCTTAACTAAAGATGATATGAATAAAATTATTGATATTTACTTAAGTAAAATGGCACATGTTTTGGCGAAAAAGAATGTTAAGGTTAACGTTTCTGATGAGACTAAAGCTTATTTAGCTGAAAAGGGCTATGATAAAAAGTTTGGTGCAAGACCTTTACGTCGGGTAGTTGAGCAGGACTTGGAAACCCCAATTGCTAAATTATTAATGAAAGAGCCTGATACCAAAGAAGTCAAGTTTACAGCAGATGACAAGCATGTTTACTTAAATGATGCTGCAGTATTAGACATTAAGCCAAAAGAAAAATCTGAAAATAACGATAAAACAAAACAAGATTAATGTTAAAAAGGGATCATTCAATAGAGGATGATCCCTTTTTTGCTTCTAGTTGTTTCATGTGAAACCTTCCATACAGTAACAAAATTGAATTTTTGTTTAATTATCAGAAATTCATATTATTTTATTAAGATTAATATGAATTCACTATTGACATCAACAAAAATATAGTTTAAATTAGGTAGCAATTAAATTATTATTAAAAAGCTAAAAATTATTTTTTAGCTTTTGTAGTTTTGTTATAGGGGACAATCAAATGAAACAACGAGTAGAAGACCTGGATTGGAAAAATCTGGGATTTAAGTATCGTGATCTGCCTTATCGATATGAGGCGAAATATAAAGATGGAGAATGGCAGGAAGGAGAACTGACCGAAGATTCATCCATGACCTTTTCTGAAGGCGCGGAAGTACTGCACTATGGACAAGAGGTTTTCGAAGGACTAAAAGCTTACCGTAGAAAAGATGGTAAGATCAATCTCTTTAGACCTGATCAAAATGCACACCGCTTTACTCTTTCAGCAAAGCGGTTAGCCATGCCGCCATTTCCTGAAGATAGATTTGTTGATGCCGTAAAACAAGTTGTTAAAGCTAATGAAGAATTTGTACCACCATATGATAGTGGCGCAACTCTTTATTTACGACCACTTATGGTAGGAACAAGTAAAGTTTTAGGTGTTGAAGCGGCCACTGAATATACCTTCCGCGTTTTTGCGGTTCCAGTTGGCGCATACATTAAAGGATTGAACCCTGCAGATTACGTTGTTAGTGAATACGACCGTGCCGCATATGCTGGTACCGGTCAAGCAAAGACAGCCGGTAACTATGCCAGCAGTTTGCTTCCGACAGTTGAAGCACATAAAAACGGTTTTGCCGATAGTCTTTACTTGGATCCACGTGAACATAAATATATTGACGAATTTGGTGGTGCTAACTTCTACGGCATTACCCAAGAAGGACAGTTTGTCACACCAAAATCAAAATCGATTTTGGTTTCTATTACTAAGCGCTCACTTTTGGAAGTCGCTAAGTGGCAAGGTCTAAACCCAGTTGAACGCCAGATTACCTTGGAAGAAGCGTTCAACATGAAAGAAGCTGGTGCAATGGGTACAGCTGCTGTAATTTCTCCTGTAGGTTCAATTACCTACGAGGGTAAAAAACATGTTATCTATAGTGAAACAGAAACTGGTCCAGTTACTAAGAAACTTTATAACGAACTGGTTGATATTCAGTATGGTAACAAGAAAGGCCCAGAAGGCTGGGTCCAAACATTGGATTAAGTTACAAATTGGGAATAAAAAAGGCGAGTCTTAGGACTCGCTTTTTTTATTTTAGTTTCGAAACAAAACCAAAGGTTTCGATACAATTTAGGTTTAATACTTCAAAACTTTTATTTTGCAATATCACTAAGGTTTTGTTTCAGCAATTTACGAAAACTTTTATCAGCTGGTAGCGATTTATCTGCAAACCAACCTGTTCCAACGTTGACAATATCTCCTATTGCTAAATCTCTAATGCATCTGCTTGCCAGTAATTGTTTTTTAGAGTCAGTGAACTCTGTTGCTATCATTTGATTAAAGATAGATTTTAGCTCATTAAAAGCTGCGGTAGTTTCAGGATAGTTATTAGTGCGTGGCATTTTTAAAACAAATTGAGTTAAGAGAAAATGATTCAGTGCTGTTTTGCGAAATGTCATTGCAAAATCAATAATTGCTTTCAGGCCAGCTTTGCCAAACAAATCTTTGCGTAATTGATCTGTTAGCAAGCTAACAGTCCACGCAACTATGGCGTAATTTAGTGTTAACTGATTAGGAAAATAATTATATAGAGCTTGCGATTGAGTGCCAAGTTTTTTGGCAATAGACGCAAAATTATTTTCTTTGTTGTCTTCAATTAACTCAATGCTTGTTTTAATAATTATTTCTTTAGACAAAATTTGTCGTGGCATTTTTAACTCCTTACTTAATTTGACTTTTACAATATGTAAACTATAATTACATATTGTAACTATAACATATAATTTTAAAAAAATTAAGAAGGTCAAATAATATGAAAATTTTTTTGCTGGGACTAATAGGGTTGATAATAGGAACCTTCGTTATTCTTTTTGGCGGTGGTGGAGCAGCCATTTACCTGGCAATATTGACCGGCTTATTTGGATTAAATGCTGCAACAGCATCTTCTACTTCCTTAGTGACAGCTTTGCCTTCATTAATTATTGGTGCAATTAGCTATTATCATCAAAGACAAATAAATACTAAAATAGGTAATCAAATGTTAATGACGGCAATTCCTGCTGTGATAATAGGCGCATTACTCTCAAAATATATTCCTGCCAAAATTTATAAATGGCTGATAGGAATCGTTTTGGTAGTTCTTGGCATTAATATGCTACTCAAGAAGAAAACGCAAACTGCCGCAACTGTTAAAAAAACGCAATATTCCAGGCTAGAAGCGGGTATGTATGGTATCTTAGGTGGCTTAATGGTTGGCGTTGCTGGCATGAGTGGTGGCGCTGTTATTATTGGCGGTTTATTTTTGCTGGGATTACAAGATTTTCAGGCTACTGCAACTTCAACTTATGTTCTGGTTTTTATGACTATCACGGGTGCTATCTTTCACATTGCAGACGGGCGAGTAGATTGGATTGCTGGTTTGCCTTTGATGATCGGTGCTATCATTGGAGCTGTTATTGCACCTAGACTTGCCCAAATTCTAGCTAAAACTAAAATCACACGCTACATGAAACCCACAGTTGGTGTCTTGCTGGTATTATTAGGCGTTAAGTCATTGCTCTGAGTCCTGAAAAATACGGTTTATTAGAATAAAAAACGTGATCCTGCTATAAAAACAGAATCACGTTTTTTGGTGTATATTAAATTCTTAATTCTATAATTGCACAGACATTATCTCATCAAAATCTGCGGCAGACTTATTTGGCAGTGTAAATTTAACATTCTTAACCTTGTCTTTTGAATTTGTGATTACCACGATGACAGTTGGATCTTTGCCACTGTCTTTAACTTGCTTAATATCCATGAATGCAATTTTTTGACCGGAAGCGACTTCATCACCTTTTTTAATAAAAAGCTTAAAAGGATTACCATTTAGTTCAACTGTATCAATTCCTAAATGTATTAAAACCTCTAGGCCATTATTTGTGGTGATACCGATACCATGCTTTGTTTCTGCCAACATAGTGACTTTACCTGAAACTGGAGCATAGATGCTGCCTTCAGAAGGCTTAACTGCAAAACCTTCACCCATTGTTTTGCTGGCAAAAACTGAATCAGCTACATCTTCCAATGGAATTACAACTCCGGCAGCAGGAGTACTAAAAGTCATGCTTTGTGGTGAGCTGGATTTTGTTTCACTTCTTTGAGCAACTTTTCCACCTAAAATTACTGCTACTAGAGCACTAGTTAAGAAAGCTGCTATTAAGCATATAATCATTAACAAAACATTGGTAAAGCCTTGACCCGCCTTGACATAAACAGGCAGAGAAGTGATGCCGGGCATTACAAATGCATAGCACTTAATACCAAGTAAAACGGTTAGCATGCCACCAACTCCGGAACCACACATTGCTGCTAGCATGGAACTTTTATGAACCACATTAACTGTATAAAGAGCAGGCTCAGAAATGCCTATAAAAGCAGAGAAACTGGTAGATAATCCTGCAGCACGCAATTCTTTATTTTTCATTCTTAAAGAAGTGCCAAAAGCTGCTCCAGATTCGGCCATATTGTGTACAAAAGAGACGGGCAATAAGTAATCATAACCTAATGTAGCGATATTCTGAATTTGAATAGGAGATGTTGATTGATGCATACCCGTTAAAACGATTAATGGCATGAAAAATCCTAATAAAAATCCTGCTAACAAACCAGCTTTTTGGAATAACCATACTATACCGTCAGCTAGATATTGACCTCCGTATGCTCCTAGTGGTGCCAAAATCCACATTGCAATTGGTACGGCGGTAATTAAAGTTATGGCAGGAACAACCACCAATTTTAATACGTCAGGTATAAAGCGGTCAACAAAGTGATAAATAATGGCCATTAGTCCTACGCCCAAAATAACTGGAAAAACAGAAGAGGCGTAGTTAAAGACTGGAATATTTAAGCCAAATAGCGTTAACCCGGAATGACCACTTGCTATTTTGGCAACAAATGTAGGATAAAGCAATGCACCGGCCATACAGATGCCAAGAAATTCATTTAATTTAAATTTGCGTGCTGATGAAATTGCCAGTAAGAATGGTAAAAAGTAAAAAGGAACATCAGCGATTAAATTAAATAGAGCCATCGTGGTGTTTTTTTCGAGTCCTGGTGAAATTGCTAGAACTATTGCCAAAATACCTTTAAGCATACCACCTGCAACTAATGCGGGTAAAATAGGTTGGAAAACACCTGAAATGACATCTAGAATTACTTTTCCAGTGATTTTAAACTTGTGCTTACCTTGATCTTGGCTATTATCATTTTGCTGAGGACCTATAATTTTCTCAATTTCTGCAAAAACTGAATCCACGTTTGGACCAATTACTATTTGATATTGATTGCTCTTGATAGTAGTTCCAAGAACACCTTGTAAATTATCAATTTTTTCTAATTTTGCTTTACTAGCGTCTTTGATTGTAAATCTAAGCCTGGTAATACAGTGCCAATAGTTATTGATGTTATTACTTTCACCAAGATAATTAATTATACTCTTTGCTAACTCCTTCTTTTCCATAATAATTTTTCCTTTCTGGTACTAATGAGACTAATTTTTGATATGTTCTTCAATCTTGTTCTTATACCAGTAAAGTGAGTCCTTTTTGTATCTTTTTCCTGTACCTTTGCCACCATTATCTAAATCGACATAGATTATGCCATATCGTTTATCCATGGTTAACGGACCGCAAGAAACGATGTCGATTATGCCCCACATAGTGTAAGCAATTAAATTTACGCCATCTTTTACAGCTTCATCTAATTGATCTATATGGGCACTAAGATATGCGATGCGGTAATCGTCGTGTACTTTGTGATCTGAAGTCAATTCGTCATGGGCACCAATACCATTTTCTGCAACAATAATTGGTAGGTGATAGCGATCATATATTTGGTTAAGAGTGAACCTTAAGCCAATAGGATCGATTTGCCAACCCCACTCGGATTCCTTTAAATAAGGGTTTTTCTTAGTCATAATCAGATTGCCTGCAGTTTGTTCCCAATTAGCTGCATTAGTTGAAACCTGTGAAAAGTAGTATGAGAAGGAAACAAAGCCAACAGTTCCGTCTTTTAACAATTCTTTATCACCGGGTTCGAAGTGAATATGAACGTTTATTTTATCAAAATAACGCTTCATGTATTCTGGATAGTAGCCCCTTGCTAAAACATCTAAGTAAAACCAATTTGAATACTGGTCATCTTGGATGGCTTGCAAATTGTCTTCCGGCTTTGAAGTAGCTGGGTAAGTAGTGAAACGGGCAATCATACCGCCAATTAGTTTTCCTGGCACAAGCTCGCGTCCTAGTTGTACTGCTCTAGCACTACATAAAAATTGGTGGTGTAGGCATTGGAAAATCTCTTGATCCATGTTCTTTTCTGTACCAGGTATTAAGCAAACTCCATCCCAAGGGGAAAACTTAGCAGCGTTTATTTCATTAAATGGCAACCAGTAATCTACCAAATCACCTAATCTTTTATATAAAACAGTTACATATTTTTCGAAAAATGAAATAATTTTTCTGTTTTTCCAGCCACCGTATTTTATGACCAAATTAACGGGGATGTCATAGTGAATCATTGTGGCGAAAACTTTTATCCCGTATTTTTTACACTCAGTAAACATGTCACGGTAATATTTAATTCCTTCTTCATTAGGTTCTTGATCGTCACCGTTGGGGAAGATTCTTGACCAACTAATAGAAGTACGAAAAATTTGCAATCCCATTTCTGCCAGCATTTTTATATCTTCTTTATAGTGATGATAGAAATCAATACCTCTTCTAAGGGGATAATATTTTGTTCCCTGATCTTTTAACGCTTGATCAAATTCTTCTTGTGAAAAAGGATTATTTTGGTGCTTATCTTCAATTTGCTCAGGTGTCCAGCTAGGATCTAGATAGCGTAAATCTTGTGTAGAAATTCCTTTGCCTCCTTCTTGAAAGCCTCCATCTGCTTGAGAACACGCAATTGCTCCTCCAAGTAGGTAATTTTTTCTATAGTTAATGTCTTCCATATTAGATGGCCTTTCTACATAGATAGCAATAATATTTGATTTGAATTTGATAATAAATGTAATAATTATTTAATAACCTTATCATATAGCTTACAAATATACAATGAATTTTTAACTAAATGATAAAATACATACGGAGCCAATGATATGCTTGTTATAACTATTTGTAATAAAGGAACCTAATCAAATAGCATTTTAAGTTGGAAGCTTTTCAGAGGATAATAAAGAATTAGGGTTTTTCCTGGTAACAATACAAAAGAGAAAAGAGATCGGAATGAATATTATCAAAAATCATTTTTTTGAAGGTGAAAGAATTCTTTTTGGACTAAAAAATTCACAACTGGCAGGAATTACTTTTGGTGAAGGTGAGTCGCCGCTTAAGGAAGCCAGTAAAATTGATATCAAGGATTCTATCTTTAAATGGAAATATCCATTATGGTATGACAGGGACATTAATGTGGATAATACTGTATTTGAAACTATGGCGCGAAGTGGTATATGGTATATCAAAAATATTTCTATTAAAAATTCGGCTTTGCAGGCTCCAAAATTATTTAGGAGAGCAGAAAAAATAGTCATAGACAATGTTCATTTTGCTAATGCTGCAGAAACGATGTGGACCTGCAAAGATATCAGAATTACCAATAGTCAAGTTAACGGTGACTATTTTGGTAAAGACAGTCAAAACATCTATCTTGACCACGTTAGTGTTATTGGTAATTATGCTTTTGACGGAGCTAAAAATATTGAAGTACATCACTCCACTTTTATTTCTAAAGATGCTTTTTGGAATTGTCAAAATGTTGCTGTGTATGATTCGATAATAGATGGTGAATATTTGGCATGGAACGGACAAAATATCAAGTTTATCAATTGTAAAATTGAAAGCGACCAGGGGCTTAATTACATCGACCATCTGGAATTGAAAAATACCAGTTTAATTCATACTGACTTAGCATTTGAATATGTTTCTAATATTAATGCTGCAATTTCAAGCAAAATTGACAGTGTGAAAAATCCAATTTCTGGTAAAATTTCTGCTCCTGCAATTGGTAAATTAATTTTAGATCCTCAAAAAATAACTCCTAGTGAAACTGAAATTGATTGTGCTAAAATTGATGCGAAAGTTAATCATTCAGATGAAAATCAGAAACCGAAGGATTAGAAATAATGGATAAGTATGATTTTGTTAATGCACCAGATAGAAGAGATACAGATTCAGTCAAATGGCATGTCAAAAAGGGTGATTTGCCAATGTCAATTGCTGATATGGATTTTAAAACAGCACCCGAAATAATTACCGCAATGAAAAGGAAAGTTGATCGCGGTGTTTTTGGCTACGAGTGGCCTGAAGATGACTATTTTAAAGCGGTGGCTGACTGGTACGAAAAAGAACATAGTCATCGGCCTCAGCAGGAATGGATGATTTTTACTACAGGGGTGGTACCCGCAATTTCTGCAATTGTAAGACGAGTTTCCCACATTGGCGATAACGTTTTAGTCCAAGCTCCTGTATATAATGTTTTCTACAATTCAATTGAAAATAATGGCCGACATGTTTTATCCAATGACTTGCAATTTGATGGCGAAAATTATGCAATCAACTGGGATGATCTCGAACAGAAATTAGCTTTACCTTTGACAACACTGATGATTTTTTGTAATCCTCATAATCCCATTGGTAAGGTATGGACTCAAAAAGAAGTGCAAAGAATTGCAGATTTATGCTATCAGCATCATGTAGTTCTTTTATCTGATGAAATTCATGGCGACTTGGTGCGCAAGGGCCCAGACTATACCACAGCTTTTTCAGTGAATAATCCTGCACGCGAAAACGTTGTTTCATTAGTTTCACCCAGTAAAACTTTTAACGTTGCTGCACTACACGCAGCAACAGTGATTGTACCAAATAGTAATTTGCGCGCTATGGTTAATCGCGGTCTTAATAGCGATGAGGTAGCTGAACCAAATTTGCTGGCTATTCCTGGAACTATTGCTGCCTATGAACATGGTCACAACTGGCTAGAGGCATTGATTAAGCAATTAAATGTTAATTTCACTTATGCTGAAGAATTCATCAATAAGAACCTTCCACAAGTTAAGGTAGTTGCAGGCGCAGCAACATACTTAATTTGGCTTGATGTAAGTCAAATTAGTAGCGATTCGCAAAAATTAGCGGAATTCTTAGAAAAAACAACCGGTCTGGTTTTATCACCCGGAAGTATTTATCGCGGAAATGGTCACGACTTTTTGCGTATGAATCTTGCTTGTCCCTTAACAATGGTTAAAGATGGCTTAGAACGGTTAAAGGTGGGACTGACAGATTATTTGGCTTGAGAGCTTTAAAAAGGCAACTATGGTAATTATCATAGTTGCCTTTTTATTGTCTAAAAATTTTAAGCGGATCAAAAATATTTATAGTATTTTTAAATCCTTAAAGATGTTGAAAACATATGCTTCTAAAAATTGTATTGTTTCATGTGAAACTGGGAAAGGAATGAACCAAATAGTTAAAGGAGACAATTGTGTATTATTTCCCAGGAAATATTGCCAAACTAGGAAATAACATTAAAAATTTGATTTAAATCTGTAGTTAAAAATTAAAAATTGCAGATATCTTTGTAAAATGGAATATGTAAATGGCTTTTCTTCAAATTTTTATTAAATGATATATAAGCAAAAATAAAAAGCCGTTTAAACTAATTAAAGTTATCGCGACTTTTGGTTTTTTAAAAACTACTTTTAACTAAGATTAAGGGCAATTTGTGAGATTAAGGTGTCCATAAAGTACATACCAAAGAAAACAAAAATTGCGACGATTAAAATCTTCCAGCTTATTTTAGTCAATTCTTTCAAACGGTGGGTAACTGATATTCCAGCAAATGCTAGAACAGAGGTTGTTAGTGAAAGGAAATCTACAGCATTAATAACACGAACACAGTAGGGACTAAGCAAACAAAAAATCAGAGAAACAATTGAAACCCAGCCTAGAATAGGGAAGCCCTGAATGATTTTCCAAGGTACTTTTTTCATCAGCATACTGATAACTATGCCTAGTAGTGAAAAAAGCCATAACATACCTAAACCAATGAATGTGTCAGTAGTAATTGGTGTGCTTTTGGGATTTCTAATTAATTTAACCCATTGAACAAATAATACTAAGCTAACACTAAGTAAAAGAATGACTGCATCTTTAAATAATTCATATAAATTGTTTTCTTTAGTCATGATCTGGATAAACTTCTTTCTTTTTGTCTAGTAGGCTGGTGATGTGTGTGTACATGAATCTTTGCAGAGGCACTGCTAGGAAGTACATGATATAAGTGCCAATAAAACTAGTTAGCAATTGACTGGCTGCGGCAAAAGACAAAATAGTGTCACTGTGTTTTGGTACCAAAGCTGCTAAAGACGATGAAGCTGCAGTCATCATTGAACTAGAACCAACACCGGCACTCATTGCAACAGCTTTATAGTTAAAGCCCATGCCTAGAAGAAGTGGAGCAAGGATTGAAAAGATAATTGAACCAAAAATGGTACCAATTAAATAAATTCCAAGTACGCCACGACCTTCAGGGGAATTTAGCGTGTATTTTTCACTAATATATGCTAGTTCACCTTCACGGCCTAAGCCTAAGGTTGAACCTATAGCTTCTTCTCTTAAGCCAAGTAATAGCGCTACAGGTAAACCGAAGATAATCGTACCTAAATTACCTAATTCGTGGACTAGAAAAACCCAACCAACAGAAATAATTTCGTTGATTTTAGGGGCCACATTCGCTCCATAACGTGCCATTAAAGGCAACATGATAAGAATCATGTATTTACCTGCAAATTTCACCCGTTTATCATTGTAAAGTTTTTTAATAGGCTTTGCTGGGATTAAATAAACTAAAATAGCAATAATTACCGCAAATACTAGAGGTAAGATAGAGATTTCAATTTTGCCGATTTTAAATACTTGGGTACTAATCATTTCAGAAACCGTATCTATTAACAACACTAAAATGATTAGCGGACCATATGCTTTTAAATATTTCATTTTATTTTGCCATCTTTTCTAATTCAGTTAGATATTCTTCTTTTGTTTTCTTATAAGTTTTTACCTGATCTAAGTTATTTGAAATCTTAAGAATACTGTTAAAGACAAATTCAGGGAAAATTGCTAGTACAAATTCAGGATCAACTAAAGTAAAATCATCACCATGAATTGTTCCGTTCCAACCGCCATAACCGATTTGAATGGTTGGTATTAAGAAACTAACATCTCCGATATCACCTGCTGCCATTGTGTAGCCCCGGTCTTCTATTAAACCAGGAATTTTTTCATTTGCAGAAAAGACGTCTTTCACTATAGCACTCATACTCTTACTGGAAATCAAAGGCAGGTAGCCAACTTGCCGTTCAGATTCAACAGAACCACCAAGTGCTGATGCACAGCCTTCTGCTGCCTGTTTAAAACGGTTCATTAGTTTTTGTGCGTTGTCTATGTCAAAAAATCTTAAGTCCGTACCCATTTTAATATGATCAGGAATTACGTTAATTGATTCATGATTTTCTCCAATAAATACTGGATTGAATCTTATACGATTGGGATCCTTAATTTGTTGACGTTGCAAAGCTAAAGCAGTATTGAATAGTGTTGCTATGCTTTGAGCATTAATACCTGCATATGGAGCGAAGGCTGCGTGACTAGCTTTGCCATAAAAATCAAAATATTCAAAATTAAAGCCTGCGAGATCACAATTAATTTCGATAGTTCGTTCATCAAAATCTTCACCTATTGCATGAACTGAAATACAATAGTCAATATCGTCAAAAATACCCAGTTTGATAGCTTCTTGCTTACCACCGAAGTAATCTATTTTGCCTGCCTCTTTTTGTTGTTTTCTCCAAGCAAGATCGACGAACTCTTCAGATGGAGTGAAGATAAATGCCAAATTAGCACCAAACTCTTTAAGTCGGTGATTGGTAATTATTTCATTCATAATTGCCAGTGCGGTAGTGACTTGTGTATAATGGCCACAAGCTTGAGCAGCACCAGTATTCGCATCTGCTAATTTGTGATTAGGCTGGTAGAGTGAATCTATTTCAGCGATAACTCCAATAGTTTTCTGGCTACCATTAGTTAACGTTATTTTTAACCCTGTATCTAGATAATGTTCGATTTTTAACTCAGGACTAATTTTGTTAATTTCATCTTCAATCCTTCTAGATGTATTAAATTCTTTATGACCAAGTTCTGGATTATGAAGTAAAAAATCGGCAATTTCAGTTAGTCTAGCATAGTATTTTTGAAAACTTGACATTGTATCCTCACTTTTTGTTTGATTATTATCATATGTGACAATAATAAGAATAAAATAAAATTAGCAACTATGCAAGAACGAAAATGTTATTTTATGTTATAAAAGTTCGTATTTTATCAAAATATGTAGCTAGAGGACAGGTGTTAATATTTGGACGAAAAGAAAGAGTAATTACAAAATAATGTGACCCCCCAAATTTAGGACAAATTTGGGGGTATTTTTATGGCTAAATTAGCTAAGATAAAATTAAGATTTATCAGCTTTAGCTTGATTAAATTGGACTTAGTGAATTAAAGGTTGGACTAGCTAATATTAATTACTTGCAACCTTGATTGCAGGTCATGGTTTATTTTTGCTTTCAAAAATTTCGGCAACATATAGTTGAATTTATTAAATATGCAATAAACCACTTTTTTATATTTTGAAAAAGTAAATTATTGAAATTACTAAAAAAGCAGATAAATCACATTTTGATGATTTATCTGCACCCGAAATTATAGTTTAAATGTTGTTTTTAGAACAGAAATAGTCAAGAGCTTTATCTGTAAAAGTAAAAAATATAAAATATATTGCAATACAAATTAAAAATATCAGAAGATTTCTACCACTAGCCCAAAATGGCTAACAATTCGGTAAAAATTTTTCAATCAAAATACTGCTTATCATTATGGAGAAGAGGTATGCAAAAAAACTGATAGAGTTTAAAGTATTTTGGCTTACTTCTAGATCTTTTTTGATTTGCTGTTAGTTTTTGTTTATTTGTTTCCATAATTACACTCTATTTTTTAAACATAAAAATTGCAATTAGACTTAAAGCTAAAGCAGTCAGTTCTGAGATTGCTATTTTCTTAATTTAAAATTAATCATTCCTTTGCTTTTTAATTTTTGTACCGGTACCTTTTAAATTATATAAAAATTTTAATCATAGACAAGTGATTAATTTAATATAAATATTATTTATCTTATGATAATTATATCAATATTTTATATACGATTAAGATAATGTATATTATAAATATTGAAAAAGCTGCTACTAGATCGAGCTAATATACAAATTAAAGTAAATAATTGAATTGCTTTTATAATAAAAACAGTTACTAAATTACTTATTATCATTTAACTGAATAAATTTTTCAGTAGATACTGGCAAAAGTTTGGTTTGTAAATGTAGTTAGACTCAGTAATAGTCAGCTACTTGTTTGCTGGAAAGGTAAAAATATATCAGTTAAAGAATTACAGATTATACAGACTTTTATCACTGGATTAATGAACCATAGTCAATTTTTGTTTCATGTGAAACTTAATTATAATATGTACGCTTCCTCGATATTCTGAGTAATACCCAGTTAGCGTAATGAACGTTAAGATAGTCTGACTGATAAACGCTATTTATAAAATGACCTTCATTGAGATGATTACCATCGAATCTTGCTAAACAGATTGAACATTGACCACGACCATGTGTAAATGATGCAATCACAAAGTCTCCAGCTGAATATCAACAACATTTTTTGCCCATTTTTTCAGCAACGCTCGATGTTTCATGCTTCGTAGTTGAATTTGCAGAAAATTTTGATATACCACAGAATCACAATAAATCGGATTCGTATACAGAGGAACGAACAACTTTTAAAATTGCATCATTTTCTGGTTGAAGTTTGGGCATAGGACATTCTTTTAATTCACTTTGATTAGTTTAATAAATGCTCCTGTTTTCATTTATACTGACTCTTTAGTAAACAGGTCGATCTTTTCCCTGTGTATCTGGATCGGCAATTCCAATGCTGTCATTATCATATAATGCAGGATTTCGAACAATTTTTAAAATTGCGTCTGCAATGCTTTTGCGTGAACCTGAAACACCAATATAAGGTTCATTATGAGTAGTAATAGAATATTTGATTTCATTACGATCATTGAGCCAGGGTAAACGTAAAGTAGTATAATGCAAGCCAGATCTTGCTAAAAGTTTGTCCGAGTTAATGGCAGCCTGTAGTCCTGGCATAACAAATTGATGATTCCACCGGCCAAATTCACCTCCAACTTCGTTATATATGCCAAGAATGTTAACAAAAATTACACGTGAAACATGGTTAACTTTCATCGCTTCAATTACGTTTTTAGTGATGGTGTTATCCTTAGTATGATCTACAACGTCAACGAAAACTAAATTTTGTTTATACATGGCTTTATTGACAGCTTGGTTGTTATTTAAATCAACTTCCATTATTCGGGCTTTGGATTCCAATGAAACTAAGCGACGAGGATTACGCAAACCCAGAGTTAAATTGATATCTTGAAAATTATCTTCAGAAAGTATGCGGTTTTCAACGATTCGAGCTATTTGACCATTAGCCGCTAAAATTAAAAAATTCATAATTACACCCCTTTTTGTAATTAATGTTCAGTATAATGGGTTCGAGCAACTCTAAGTCAAATTTTTTAATAAATGTCGTTTAGTTTAGTTGAGAGTGAAATATAAAAATTAAGTGCTTTATCCTATCTTGGTGAAGTTGCTAAAAAGGAGATACTAATGAAAAAATTTAGAATTAAAGATGTCAGCGAATTGCTGGGAATTAGTACATATACTTTACGCTACTATGAAAAAATTGGTTTATTAAAGTTTGTTAAACGTGATGAAAATGGAATTCGTGAATTTGAACCAAATGATCTGATAGTGATTAGTACGATTATTTATCTAAGAAAAACGGGAATGCCACTTAAGGAAATCAAAAATTATCTTCAACTAGCAGAGAATGGTATTGATACGGTTGAACAGCGCAAGGAAATGTTTTTAAAACAGAAACAAAAAGTGAGAGAACAAATGAAAGTACTGGATAAATCAATGGAAGTAATTAATCGTAAGCTTAATTTTTATAATGAAGCTGCGAAAAAACATAGTATGGACGTATGCAGGGATGAGCGCAAAAAGTGGTTAGCGGAAATATTGTCTGGAAAAGAAAAAGTGCAATAACTGCACTAAAGGTACATTATTACACATAATTTATATTATTTAAGTTTAAACAAAGCAACTTGGGCAGGTTTGAAGCAAAAGATTAACATTATTTTAATCGTAATTATTTGCTTTTGACGGCAGCAACATTAGAATAATAAACCAAATATCTCCAATTATTGGTACTATCATAATTAGAACCCACCAGCCAGAGCGATTGGTATCATGTAAACGGCGAAAACGCAAAGATAGCATTGCAATCCAGACAACGAAGGAAATAATGAGAGAACTAGTCTTAATACTCCAGTCACCCCAATTATAAATATCATTAATTGAATGGCCTAACAAACTTTCAACTAAATGCATCAACACAAAAGCGAGAATCCAGTTTATAATTACTGGCCACCAATATTCTGAACGATTGGCAGTGCCAGAAAAATTAAAAATATTCTGCCAGAACTTTTTATATGATTTAAACATTAAATATTTCCTCCTATTTATACCTAATAAACTAATCATAAAGCATTGTATTGGAATGAGCAAAGATAATGTTCTTATGTGAATTAATAAGCAATATTTTTGTTTTATTATTATAAAAGCGGTATCTTGAAATTGAATTTATTGAAGGGAGAAAGTACAAATGGACAATAAATTATCAGACCCATTAAAAAGTTATTATCATGATGATATGCCTAAGCAATCACAAGAATATCCTGGACTGCAAAGCAAAATGGATCCAGCACCTGCAGGAGATATGGCTGACTATGAAGGCCATGGTTTATTGAAAAATAGGCATGCTCTTATCACTGGTGGTGATTCAGGTATTGGTCGTGCAGTAGCAATTGGTTTTGCCAAAGAGGGAGCCGATGTAGCTATTCAATATCTGCCAGAAGAAGAATCTGATGCAAAAGATACCGCTGAGTTGATTGAAAAGGCTGGTCGTAAAGCAGTTTTGTTGCCAGCTGATTTCCGCAAACGTGGCGAAGCTGAAAAAGTTGTTAAAAAAGCGGTTAAAGAATTTGGTAGCATAGAATTACTAGTAATGAACTCAGCTATTCAGCAACATGCTGATGGCTTGGCAAACTTGTCACTTGATCAAGTTCACGATACTTTTGAAGTAAATATTATCTCGATGTTTGAAATGGCTAAAGCAGCTGTACCGCATATGAAACCGGGCAGCGTAATTTTAACTTCAACTTCTTTGCAAGGTTTCAGTCCAACACCAATATTGCTTGACTATGCCGCTACTAAAGCCGCAATTGTCAGTTTTTCAGTGAATTTGGCTCAGGATTTGGCTCCTAAAGGAATTCGCGTTAACAGCGTTGCTCCTGGTCCAGTTTGGACTCCTTTGCAGGTTTGTGGTGGTCAGCCAACTGATGCTCTGGCAACATTTGGTCAAGAAGAACCATTAAATCGTGCAGGTCAACCTGATGAAATAGCCCACATTTATATTTTCTTAGCTTCTAATTTAGCTAGTTATGTTACTGGACAAGTTTATGGTGCAACTGGTGGACAAGCAATTAATTAAAGATAAACAATAAAATCTTAGTTTCCGTTTTTGCTTCTGTGTGAGCAAAAGCGGATTTTTTTAGCTAAATTTGCCTTTTGGATGGGTTTTCAGTATATTTAATAATTAATTAGACTTTAATATCTAAGAGTATAGAGGTGAAGAAATGAATAAAAGCATTTTTCAAAAGATATCATTGTTGTCACAAAAGAATGCCATGATTATTGCAGATGAATGGCATTACAGCGGGCAGTATGCTTTTTATGATATGAAAAATGATCAAGAAGACTATGACGAAATAATGTCTCCAGAGTTACGCAAAAATAATTACTTTCAAGTTTTGGATACTGACGACAACTTAGTTGCTTTCTTTTGTCTTGATCAAAATGAACAAAGAGAAGAGCAAGTTGAAATAGGATTAGGATTGGCTCCCAAATTGACTGGTCATGGGCTAGGCAGTGAATTTATTACTGTTATTGAAAATTTTGTCAAAAATAACTATGACTATAAAGTAATTGTTTTATCCGTTGCTGACTTTAATTTGCGTGCGATTAAAGTCTACCAAAGAGCTGGCTATGTCAAAAGAAATACTGAAATGGTACATTCAAATGGTGGCATCTATAAGTTTGATATCATGTCAAAGAAAATTTGAGCTAAATTTTATAGCTGGTTTATGAAAGAAATGAAGGAAAAATATGGATGAAGAATGGCAAAAAATGTATGAAGCAGCTAAGAAAGTACAAGGTTTCACCGCAATTGGACCTCATATGGAAGCCGGTGGTGTCGCTGCTGCTGTTTTAGCTGAATCGGGAAAAATTTATACAGGAGTTTGCGTTGACACAGCGTGTGGATTAGGCGTTTGTGCAGAACGCAATGCTCTTTTTAATATGATTACCAATGGTGAAACTAAAATTAGTCGGGTTTTAGCACTAATGGCAGATGGTAAAAATGGAGCTCCATGTGGTGCTTGTCGCGAATTTATTGTTCAACTCATGGAAAAAGATTATCGACAAGTTGAAATTATGCTGGATTATGAAAAAGACAAAGTCGCTACAATGGGCGAACTAACCCCAGAATGGTGGCTATAATGGACAAAGAAGTAAAACTATTTTGGCAGGATTTTTGCCTTAAGCATAATTTGCCTGCAGGCACTAAAGTTGAAGCTTGGGCTTTTGGTTCTAATGAAAAAGATGCAGATGAATTGGCTGAGTTAGTTAGGAGAGGCATAAAAACTGCTACAACTTCAGAATATGTACCAGGCGATGAAGATATGACTAAAGTTGGCGATTGGAACATAATTCTCGATGGTCAAGGCAAACCTGTCTGTGTTGTCCAAGATAAAGTGGTAGAAATTATTCCTTATAATCAAATTTCCGCAGAACATGCTTATCATGAAGGTGAAGGAGACCGCAGTTATCAGTACTGGCGCCAAGTTCATGATCAATTTTTTGAAGAAGAATTTAAAGCCAATGGTCAAAAATTTTATCCACAGGCACCAATGGTATGTGAGATTTTTGAAAAAGTTGAATAATTGAGCTGTTGAAAAATGAAAGAAATATGATATAGTTAAAATAATTTAGGAAAAGAAGGTATTGCAAAAATGGAGAATTAATTTCTGATTTTATTAGTAAGCAAAAAAGTTTGATAACCAATGCTTTTATCACGCATTTTTGCCGATAATCAGAAATTAGTACTGTTCTCTATTAAGGTGGTTCTTTAGTTTCACTGGCTTTTTGTGCACTGCTAATCAAATTATGGGCAATTTGGTTATCAGTGCTTTTTCTTTAGCAAAAAGCAGGTGTTAATATGGAATACATTAAAATTACTAATCTTAAAGTAGATTATCAAGGTGAAGTTTTATTTCAAGCTCCTCATTTAAATGTTCAAGACCGACAAATAGTTGGTTTGATAGGTGATAATGGTGTAGGTAAAACTACGTTGGTCAACATTATTGCTGAAAAGCCTATAATTTTTGGGATAGAAGGGCAAGTTAAACGAAATTGTCATACTATTTTAGTACCCCAAATTTTAAATAACAGTGAGCAAAGTGGTGGAGAAAAGAAAAAAGCAGTTATTATTCAAGCATTACTTCAGATAAATCAAACTCAGAATTCTCTGCTAATTTTGGATGAGCCGACATCTAATTTAGATATTGAGCAACAGAAATGGTTAATTAAAGTCTTAAACGGCTTAAAACAGCCACTTTTAGTAATAAGTCATGATCAGACTTTTTTAAGCAAGCTTGTCAATGTTATTTGGCAGATCAAAAACCAGCAAGTTTATGAATTTAAAGGTACTTATGACGAATACCAGCAATTTCTTAGAGCACAAGAAAAAAGGCAGAACACTCAGTATTTTCAAAAACAAGTTGAGATTAAAAGACTAAAAAAGAACCAACAAGGATTTGAAACTAGGGCTAAAAAATCTACTAAGAAAAAGAAAAATATTTCCTGGTCTGATTGGAAAATAAAAGATAGTAGCGGTTTAGAGAAAAGCCTTTTTCGTAAAAGTACTTTACTGAAAAGGCGTATAGCTAAAGCAGAAACGACGCTGGAAAAGCCACAAGTTCATCATCCAATCACTTTGGGTAATATTGAAAACATGAACCTGGAGCTGTCACAGAAAAGCAGCATAGTCAGATTCAAGACTCAAGATGTTGCTGTTCATAAAAAGCAATTATTCAGTATAACTAAAGAACTGAAAATCAAAGGAAAAGAAAAAATAGCGTTAACTGGAAAAAATGGTGCTGGAAAATCAGTTTTTTTAGCAAAATTATTTCAAAAAAAATTGGCTGTCTGGCTTAATCCACAGCTAAAAATGGGCTATTTCAAACAGAATATGATGCAGGAAACTAAAGAAACAGCTACAGTAAAAGAAGTAATATATAAAAACAGCATTTTTAATAAAACCACTACAATGCAGCTTTTAGGTGACTTACATCTGCAAAGGTCTTTGGATAACCAAGTTAGTGCTTTGAGTGGAGGCCAGCTGGTTTGTTATAAATTGGCAAAAGTGCTTTTAGGTGAGCATAACTTGCTGATACTTGATGAGCCGGACAACTTTTTAGATATTTCATCTATTAATGCTTTAGAAGAATTTTTAAGAAACTATCCGTTTGCTGTTATTGTAGTTTCTCACGATCAGAACCTGTTAAAAAACTTAAACTTTACTTCTTGGAAAATAAAAAATCACAAGTTAATAACTCCTAGCGATTTCTCCAGTAAAGAAAATGCTAAGACTGCTAATCAAATCAGTTTATTACAATTTAAATTAGACCAACTGATTTCTGATCCTAACGCTTCATTTACTGACATTGAAAATATTTCCCAGGAAATAAACAGTCTCAAAAATAAATAAAGTCTCTAAAGAGAACCAAGTTCTATTAATTGAGGTAATAGTAGCATGACTATTCCCGCTAGTAGAATTAATAAAATAAAGTTAAAGGCTAAAAAGCCTATTAATATTCGACTACTATGGACATGAGCCTGTTTTAATGCTAACAAATTAGCAAATGAAGCTAAAGGAGTTCCTAGACCACCAACATTCACACCGAGAAAAATTGAGACTATGTCTGTACTGAATCGAGTCATGAGAAAAGTAGCTGGAACGTTACTGATTATTTGGCTTAATGTTATACCTGTCAGATAAGTGATAAGAGAACTCTGATGCAATAGTTGGGTGACAGTGTTAATGATCAGCTTTTGCTTGCCCAAAATTCCGACTATTAAGAAAAAGCCGATAAAGGTAATTAAAGTACCATAATCGACTTTTGTAAAAAGCAAATGGTTTATGACTATGATAGCTACTGTTACTGCTATGGTGGTATAAATTAGCGGTACGAAATGAAGTACTCCTGCAAGTGTAACTATTAGTAGTGCAAAAGCAATGATTAGAGAAATTGGTTTTACCTCATAGTCTGTTTGTTTTAAAACTGGAAGTGGAGTTGCTGGAATTACAAATGTTGTTAACAAAATTAAAACAAAACTAATTAGGAACAATGGGAGTGAAATTTTGAAAAAATTAGCCGTAGAAAGCTGATAGTGATTGTATAGATAGAGGTTCTGCGGATTACCGAAAGGAGTCAATGCACTTCCTAGATTTGCTGCAATTGTGATTAGTGCCAAAGGAAAAGTAAATGGCCCATGAACCTGCTTGTGAATAACTAAAAATAATGGTACTAAGCTTAGGATCGCAACATCATTAGTTAAAAACATAGCTAAAAATCCTGCTAATAGAACTAATAACTGAGTAACTTGTCTATGGGTATGAGCTAGATTGATGATTTTTTGACTTAAGTAGTCCAATGCCTTAATGTTAATCAAATATTGTGTGACAAGCATTAAACTAAATAAAGATAAGATTGTTTGCCAGTTAACATCGGATATTTTTGGCAGGGTTCGACAAATCACACAAACTAAAAATAAAATTAGAAGAGTAGCCCACATTATTTTTTGCTGCTTAATGATTTTATTGACTGCTTTCATGCTGCATCACTCTTTTAGAAATAATCTGCTCAAAATTTTTAACTTGAATATTTTACTACGAAAAGTAAATAAGAGTTAATTTTTTACATAAATAACTATAAATTATTATTATACTTCTGCTAAAAAAGATTTAAAAACAAAAGATACACTTAAATTGATAATAACTATTATAATATTAATAACTATTAGTATCAGCTTAAATGAGGAGAAAAAATGACGAAACCAATTATTGGTATTGCCGGATCTGAAATGATTGATTCTGGTGGAATGTTTCCTAGTTATAGACGTAGTTATGTTAATGAAGACTATGTGGATTCTGTTGTTAAAAATGGCGGAATTCCGTTTATAATTCCATTTACCGAAAATGACGACATTATAAAGAGCCAAATGGAATATGTTCAAGGTCTTATTTTAAGTGGCGGTCACGATGTTGACCCTCATCTATACGGTGAAGAATTATCGCCCAAAATAGGGCCGATTTGGCCTGAGCGAGATCATTTCGACATGCTGTTATTAAAGATTGCGGAAGAAACCAATAAACCGGTTCTTGGAGTTTGCCGAGGTGCTCAAATCATTAATGTAGCACATGGTGGCAGTCTTTACCAAGATCTTAGCTATCGTCCAGAACAAACTGTGAAACATGAGCAGGGTCATACGCCTGATTTACCTACCCATAAAGTCACTATTAAGAAAAACAGCTTACTAGCTAAAACTTTAGGCAAAACTGAATGCATGGTTAACTCATTTCATCACCAGTTGATAAAAGATGTTGCTCCAGATTTACTTGAAGTTGCTGATGCAAGTGATGGCGTGCCCGAAGGGCTAGAAAATAAACAAGGTACGGTTCTAGCAATTCAATGGCACCCTGAAATGTTACATAATAATCCGAATACAAAATATATGAATAATTTATTTAAATTTGTGGTTAAAAACGCCAAGTAAGGAGTAATAATGACTCAAAATAAAAACGCTGGGGATAAACTAGGCTTTTGGTCAATTGTCTTTTTAGCAATTAATTCGATTATTGGCTCGGGTATTTTTTTAACTCCCGGGAGCGTGGTTAGCCAGGCAGGGAGCAAAGCATTAATTGTCTATTTCATCGCTGCAGTTTTTGCTTCAATTTTAGCTATTTCATTTTCAGCGGCAGCCAAATACGTAACTAAGTCTGGCGCTTCTTATGCTTATTCTAAGGCGGCATTTGGTGACAATGTTGGCTTTTACGTCGGTATCTTGCGCTATTTTTCTGCTAGTGTTGCTTGGGGAGTAATGGCTGTCGGTGTAATAAAGTCAACTATTTCTATTTTTGGTGGAAATCCTGACAAATTTTTAAATGTCACCATTGGCTTCATTATATTAATGCTTGCAGTAACTGTAATTAACTTATTTGGGCAAAAATTTGTGAAACTTGTAATGAACATGGCTACAGCTGGTAAATTAGCTGCATTAATTTTGATTATTGTAGCTGGAGTTGTTTTACTTATTACCACTGGAGCCAGCCATAGCCTGTCATCCGTTGACCAAATAACGCAAAATGGGCATAAAATAGTACCGGTTTTAACTACTACCGGACTTGTTATGGCTGTGGTTTCTGCGTTTTATGCTTTTACTGGGTTTGAATCAGTTGCTTCTGGTTCGGAAGATATGCAGGAACCAGAAAAGAATTTACCTAAGGCTATTCCACTGGCAATTTTGGTTATTGCCGCTATTTATATTGGGGTAGTGGCAGTAGCGATGGTTTTGGATCCTAAGGCATTGATGACAACTAAACAAGTGGTGGCAATCAGTGCGATTTTTAAAAATGATATATTGAGGGATGTAATTTTAGTTGGAGCGCTTATTTCGATGCTGGGAATAAATGTTGCCTCTAGTTTTAATGCACCACGCATTTTGGAGGCAATGGCCCGTGAACATCAATTGCCGGCTACTTTAACAGAAAGGACTAAAAATAACTTTCCCATTAAAACTTTCTTTATTTCTGAAGCACTAGCAATTTTAGTACCCTTAGCTTTTCAGTATAACATGACTAACTTAATTACGTTGAGTGCTATGGTCAGATTTTTAGGCTTCATCATTGTTCCTCTGGCAGTAATCTGCTTTTACTATGGTAAAAATAAGCAGCCAATTTTACCGGCTACTAAAAATGTATGGACTGATATCTTTGTACCAATATTGTCAATTGCTTTAGTAATCTTTTTGCTAGTTAAATATAATTGGCAAGCTCAATTTGGTATTATTGAAAATGGCAAAGTCGTTGGTGTTAACTGGTACGCGATTTTTATGATGATTTTTGGCTTCATAATTTTGCCGCTGTTTATGTTTTGGTTTTCCAGAAAAGAAAGAAGCAGTCAGCAATAAATTTTAAAATTTACAAAAAACCGGACTAGACAATACTAGTTCGGCTTTTTTTCACTGTTAATTAATGTATTTACGGAAGAAGTTTAGCTCATCTTCATTACATTTCTTGGCCAATTCATCTTTTTGATTAACATGAAAAACATGACCTCGTGGATGCTTCTTATCACCATAGAAATGAAGTTCATGGTAAATATTTTTGGCTTTCAGATAGCCTGAAAGCATATAGGCGTTATCACGTAAGAAATCATCAGTGCATGTCATTAAGAAAAGCGGTGGCAGTGCTTGGGTCAAAAATTGTTCGGCGTTTAATTCTTCATGTTTATTTAAACGAATTTCAGGTCTGAAATAGGCTTCGGGTGCCCCAGTATATGATGGGATTTCAGTTAGGAAGTAGGCGCCACAATTTAAAGCGACAGCTTTAATTGTTAAACGGGGTACTGAATAACCAAAATACTTGCAGTATTCATTGTTAGTGTATGCTGCTAAAATTTGTTCTCCCATTTGGCCGCCGGCACTGTCTCCAACAATAAAGACGTTATTTAGATCGAATTGATATTTTGTCGCATTTTCCTCTTGGGCTACCCAGTGAAATACATGGTTGATATCATCCAGTTCTCCGGGATAGGCCACATCTGGTGCTAATCGATAATTGGCATTAACTACGGCAAATCCTTCTTTAGCCAGAGCCAAGCAATAAAACTGATAGGTTTCTTTAGTGCCATATATCCAGCCACCACCATGAATATTTACGATTACCGGTAATTTAGCACTGGTTCTATTCTTTGGTAAATAAACATCGAGTATCTGATACTTGGGATCCTTACCATAAGAAATATTGTCAAACCGTTCTACTTCCGGAATTTGTGTTGGCAATCCAGCATCGCGCTGATCATCACCTTTTTTTATTGCAATTCGTGTTTCTTCAACTAATTTTTGATAGTCAGGTTCTGACATTTTACAGCTCTCCTTTTTTGTAATCGCTTTAGTATTATATTTTACTTCAATATAAGTAAAAAAGAAGGTCATAAATTAACTTTAAAGTGATTATTGAATACGTTTTTAAGAAATAAACACAACCTGTAACTAGTCAATCCACGTGCTTTTTTCGGATAGTTCCGCATGCTTTAAAGCTGTGAAAACTTGTTGAAAATATTCCTTTTTTTCATACCCTTTGCGATAGGCAATGCCATTTGCAAAAGAAATATTGTAATTCAATAAAATAAAATTCAAATTTTCATTGACCTTGTCGTAAAGAATACTCGGAACGATTCCTAAACATCTGTTACTGGCACAAAATATTTCTAATACTACTTCATCGCTGATACTTTTGAAATCAAATTCAGGATATTTAAGAGTTAATTCAAATTTAAAGTGATTGATTAAAGGTAAGGGTGGAATAGAGTTCCAAATGTAAACTTCTTGTTTTGATAAATCTTTGATTTTTAAAGATTTATTTTTGCTAATCGGGTTCTTTTTAGAAGCAATAACTGATAGACCAGTTGAAAAGACCGGTTCAAAATTTATTTCCTTTTTGTCTATAAAAAAATCTTTCTGATATAAAACAAAATCATATTTTCCTTGAATCAATGATGTGGAAATATCATTGCCGTCATTAGGATCAAAAATTTCAAGATTTATTCTGGACTGTAATTTACTATCTAGGTTTTGAATAAACTTTGATAAAAATTCAATTTCAAATAATGATCCTGTAAAAGCAATTGTAATCGGTTCAGTAGCCCTTAAATTGCTGTTTTTAATATCTGTAACTGTTTCATTGATATCTGCATATATTCTTTTAGCCTTAATATAAAAGAATTCACCACTTGCCGTGAGTTCAATACCACGTCTACCAGGTTTTATTAATTTCATCCCTAAGAAGTTTTCTAATTTATGAATATTTTTTGAAACTGTTGAAGGAGCCACAAATAACTGATTTGCAGTCTGGGTAATATTTCTGGTTTGAACTAAAGATAGAAAATATTTAAGTTGATTAGTATTCATGTAATTTCCTTATTTCATTAACAAAAATAAATTAGCAGCTTTGCTAAATTGGAAAAGCTGTTTTCTTTATTATCTGCTGAAAGTGCTTTACACCATGCTACCATAAATTTAATTAAACTAGAGAAGGAGATAGAGGAAATGAGTAAAAAGCAAAAAATATATCCTTGGTTGATGATTGTTACTACTGGTTTGCTTTGCGGTGTAGTCTCTGGTGTTTTTACACAAGTAATGGGACTATTTTTGACACCGCTTGCTAATTCTATTGGTGGCGGAAAATTAGGTTCAGTTTCTTACTACTACACTGTTTTAATTTTAGCCACTGCAGTTGGTACAACCCTAGTGGGAAAATTTATTCACAAGGTTAACGTTTCATTAATCTTGTTAGGTGCTATTGTCGTTACGGCAGCTTCGACTTGGTTATTTTCCATGGCTAACAATGTGATGGCTTTTTATGTTTTAGCGGCAGTTGTGGGTATTTGTTGTGGTTTCAGCGGTTATGTAGTGCAAGGAGTCGTTATTAACAATTGGTTTGTTAAACGCAAAAACTTTGCTTTCACTGCTGGGGCATTCTTTAATACTATCTTTTTGGCAATTATTACTCCAGTTGCATCTCAAATTATTCAAAGTAATGGTTGGCGCAGAGCTTTTATCATATTAGCAATTATTATGTTGGTCGTTGGTGTTCCATGTTCATTGTTTACTAAGGTAGAACCAGCTAAGTTGAATTTATTGCCTTATGGAGTTTCTTCACAAGCTGAACTAGATCAAGTAAATAATGATAGTGAAGAAGAGGAAAGTAATAATTCCAGTACAGGTAAAGTGCTTTTATCAGTTTCATTTGTTCTTGTTTTAATTTTCTTCTGTTTCAATGAGTTTGCCGGTAATATGACATCCCTTTGGCCGTCATTTGCTGAAGGTGTTGGATTTGGAGCAAATGTGGGTGGTTTAATTGCAACTATCATTACTGTAGCTGATTTGATTATGACTCCATTATTTGGGGTTACGAGTGATCACTTTGGTGGAAGAAAAGCTTTGCCTTGGTGGCTATTTTTAACAATTCTAGCTCCAGTATTGATGATTATTGCAAATCAAACGAGGCTGATTCCATTGGCTTTGATAGCTGCAGTACCTGCAGATGCTATTTCTGTCATTATGGGCTCAGGAGAACAAATTTTTGCTAAAGATATTTAGGCAAAGATTTTGATGCCGGTTATTCTTATGCAAGTTCTATTACATATGTAGTAAGTGCTTTTGCTACGCCAGTTTTGAGTAATATTGCTGATGCAACACATAATTGGAATATTGTTGTTGGTATTGTAGCAATCTGTGAAGTTATAGTTCTGTTTGCAGTTATTATTGGTGAAAAAAGAGCAGATAAATTAGCAAAATAGGAGGAGATTATGAATATGAACGAATATGATGTTATTGTTGTTGGTGCAAGTAATGCTGGCGGTATGGCAGCTTGTGCAGCTGCTGAAAAAGGCGCTAAAGTTTTAGTCATTGATAAAATGAATAGTACGGGCTTTTTATACCGTTTAAGTATTGCAGCTGTTGGAACAAAGGCTCAGAAAAAAGCAGGAATTGAAATTGACAAGTATAAGTTAATTAACTATTTGTCAGCATTTGCTCAAGATAATGTAGATCAAAAATTATTGTGGAAGTGGGTTAATAATAGTGCCGAAACTGTTGATTGGCTCGAAGATAATGTTTTAAAGCCTCATGGTTCACATCTTTATGCACAACCAGATGCTGAATATCATACTTTGATTAACACGGCTTTTCCAACTGAACATGATGTTACAAATGATAAGCATGAAGATGTTTTCTATGGTAAGTGGGTCGTTGAAAAAGCCAAGGAACTTGGTGCCGAATTTTTATGGCAAACTAAGTTAGAACATTTGATTACTGAAAATGGTGTAGTAACCGGTGTGGTAACTAAAAATACCAAAACCTCTGAAGTAAAGAAATTTAGAGCCAAAAAGGGTGTCATTATTTGTACAGGTGGTTATGGTTCAAATGAAGCCTTAATGGCAAAATGGAATCCATTAGGCCTAAAGAAGAATGTATACTCTGATAGTCCACGAGATGATGGTTCAGGTCAGGTTGCTGCCTTAGAAATTGGTGCCTGGAGGGATGAAGAACCTGCAGAAATCATATTTGATCGTGGGTCAGTTCCAGTTGGCACTAATACAAATGAATATTATGTTAAGTCTTGGGAAGATGTCGGCTATTTTTGGATGGGAAGCTATCCATTGTTAAAACTAAACTTAAATGGTGAACGTGTAGGAAATGAAAGTGCGCCATATGAGTTTGATATGAATAGGGCAACTAAGCAGCCAGGATATTTACAAGTAGCAATTTGGAATGATGCTACAATGGATAATTTGCAAAAATTCCATACTTTAGGTTGTGCCCGCTTAAACTGGCCCGGCTTTTACAATACTGAAGAAAACAAGCAAGAAATTGCAACTAGGATTAAAGAAGGCTTCATACAAAAAGCTTCTACGATCGAAGAATTAGCTGAGAAATTGAATCTTCCGGTAGAAAATTTAAAGGCCAGCGTGAATACTTACAATAAAATGTGTGCAGAAGGTAAGGACACCCAATTTGGTAAAGAAGATTTCAGACTTTTACCACTCAAAGAAGGTACTTTTTACGGAGCAGTTTATGGTGGCCGGTTGTTAGCAACACTTGATGGCTTGAGAATTAATACCAAGATGCAAGTACTTAATAAAGCAGGAGAAGCGATTCCTCATTTGTACGCAGCTGGTAATGCCAGTGGTGGCTTTTTCTGGGGTTCATATCCAGACCATGTTCCAGGTTTAACTTGCAGCCATGCTCAAACTTTTGGCAGACTAGCTGGGCAGCAAGCGGCTTTGCAATGATAACTTGACTTTTAATAAGTTCAATGATTGTTTAGTTGAAAAATGACAAAAATAACAAAATTACAAAAAATATACCCGTGGTTAATTATTATTGCTTCAGGCTTACTAATGAGTTTGTTGGAATATACCTACACATTGTTATTTAGCCTTTTCCTAAACCCTTTAGTTCATTCACTAAATAGTAGAATGTCAATTGTGTCACTTTATTATACGTTGATTAGTTTTTCCATTGCGGCAATGCTGCCGTTAATTAATAAAATAATTGCTAAAATCAGTTTAAGTAAAATAACTTTCACGGCAATAATTATAGGCTCACTCAGTATTTGGTATTTTTCACATATCACTCAAGTTTGGGAATTATATATTCTTGCTGTTATTGTTGGAATTTGTAGTGCAACGTGTGGAACCGTTGTTCAAGGTATTGTCCTCAATAATTGGTTTGTTAGTAGAAAAAATTTAGCTTTTACAATGGGCTCATTTGTTTCTACTATTTATTTATTGATTATGACACCAGTTTTAACTTATCTAATTTCTATTTCAGGTTGGAGACAAACAATGTTTATATTGTTTTGGTTGACAATAATTTTAGGAATACCTTGTTCGTTAATAATGAAGGCCAAACCTCAGGATGTAGGCCTAACCTCAGGATGTAGGCCTAAAGCCATACGGTTTTGATAAGCGTTCAAAAAGAAATACTAATAGTAAAACTGTAAATAATTCAAAGCAGTTGAAAAATCTTTGGCTTTCGCAGCCATTTATACTCACATTGATTTTCTTCATTGCAATTACTTTTGCTTCAAACATGAATCAGCTTTTTCCTACTTATGCGGTTAAAGTTGGTTTTGGCGCAGCAATAGGAGGCTTAATGGAAACAATTATGACGGGAATTGATATTCTAATTACACCAGTGTTTGCTATCACTACTGAAAAATTTGGTGGGACCAAGTCTCTGCCAGTATGGTTATTTTTGGGTTTATGCACATTTCCTCTTCTGATTCTGGCAACAGTTAAACATGAGCCGATTTTTGCCCTAGTTAGTGCCATTGGCGCTGACATCTTGACAGATATTTATGGACCAGGAGAACAGATCTTTGCAAAAGACATTTTAGGTAAAGATTTTGCGGCAGGATATTCATATATTAATTCTATTACTTATTTAGTAGGAGCCTTTGCAGTACCTGCAGTTAGTCTGGTTTATGAACTTTCATTAAACTGGAACGTGGTTTTTATTTTAGGAATCATTTTGTTAATAATAATGCTATCTGTACTCTTTTGGGGTTATCACAAAGTAGAATATAAGTAGACTAAAAGGGATTGTTCAGTAATCTACCGTACTGAGTAATCCCTCTTTTGTTAAATTACGTACTTTCTTGTTTATTTTGCAATGTCATCGATTGCATTTCTTGCAGAGTAGACACAGTATCCTGCGTGTGTGCCGCTAACTTCGACTCCATATGTATCACCATAAATAACGCCGGAACCATCGCTTCCGATAGCATATAAGTGATTTATAGCTTTGCCGTTGGTATCAATAACTTCGTTTTTCAGGTTAACTTTTAGACCGTCACCTGTTGTAAAGGCTCCAACTTGCATTTCCAAAGCATAAAATGGGCCTTCTTTGACCGGTAGCAAATATTCTACAGATTTACCGAAGTCATTATCACTTCCAATTTCTGAAAAATGATTGTATCTTGCAATATTTCTTTGAAGGTTAGGAGTATTTAATTTTTCTGCTAAGTCAGATATAGTTTCACTTTTAGTTATAAAACTGAGTTTTTTGTCTAAGGCAGTTTTAATTTCCTTTTTCAAGTTGGGATAGTTAGGTAATTCATAAAATGGATGCAAATCAAGTGGGAACTGTTTATTAGTAAAATCATCAATTGTTTTTTGATCAAAAATCGCAAAAATACGATCTTGACGTAACATAGAATTCCCTTCATTGGCCCAATTTGTTACACATGCATATTCATTAACGAAACGATCGCCATTTTCGTTAACCCATAAAACTGGCTCATCACAGACAGCACTGCCTAAGTTCCAATCAGATAGTTCGTAAGCGGGCACTTGATTAGTTTCATCATAAATTTGGCCACCAAAATTCATTGTCATTCCGGTGAAAAATTTACGTGCACCTAGTGACCAGGCCAATTTTAGACCGTCACCTGTACTTTTACCAGAATTGACAGCAACAATTTTTTGAGGATTATATTTATGAGCATGCTTCATTAGTTCTTTATTGTTTAAGTAACCTCCAGAAGCCAAAACAATATTTTTAGCTAAAACAGTCTGTTCAGACTTATCGCTAACATTAACAAGTTTAAGACTAAATTCTCCTGTTTCTGTCTGAGTTATTTCAGTGGCTTCGGTTAAAGTTTTTATTTCAATACCTTTACTTTTGATATAGGGTTCTAAGGCGTTATGAATAGCTTTATCACCATATCCTTCAAATAGATGCCATGTGGCAAAACCAGTGCCCATATTAACGACACCTTTGAATTTTACGCCATGTTGTTGCAGCCAAGTGACATTTTCAGCTGATTGTTCAATATACTTTTTCCAGATTAATCCATTAGCTTCATAATGGGAGTAATCTAGTTCGGTTTTAAGAATGCTTTCAGGTTTAATGTTGATTCCTGCTTCTTTTTGCATCTGTGACTGAACTGCAAAAATCCCTTCAACATAGTTGCCTGTTCCACCAGTAGTATGACCCTTTTCTACAAGAAGAGTTTTTAAGTTTTTATCAGCCGCTTCAGTTGCTGCGGCAAATCCAGACAGACCACCGCCTACAATGACTACATCATAATTGTCTAACATTTTAAATATCCTTTCTTTTACTCTTGCAATTAATGATAGACTGCGGGGTATAGTACTGAGTTTTATAATTTGGAATAGGTTATCACTAAAAGGAATAGTAAAATGAATTTTACCCAACTTCGTTGTTTCATCACTGTCAGTGACAATTTAAGCTTCACGGTTGCAGCACGCAAACTTAATTTTTCGCAATCTGCAATTTCAAAAAATATTAATGACTTGGAAAAAGAATTAAAAACCCAACTTCTTGTTCGTAATCCACATCAAATTGCATTGACAACTGATGGTATCTATTTTTACAATGTGGCCCTCAATATTCTTAAGGAAAAAGATGCAGCAATTGCTAATATCAAAAATATTCATCAGGAAAAGTCTTTCCGTGATATCAAAATTGGGTTGGACTATTCGCCTTTTGAAAGTATCTTTTTACCAGATTTTTTAAAGGGGTTTGAACCAACAAGTTTCAATTTTATTGTTAATTATTTAGGAAACTATGTTTCTCAAATTGCTAATAATAAGATCGATATGGCACTGGTTTCCAGTGACCTTGTTAATAATGCTGTAGGAATAAGATTTGACCAATTACTTGCTGGAAAGTTTTTGCTGATGTTTAATTCTGATAACAAACTGCGTTTTAAAAAAACAGTAAATTTAGCTGAACTTAAAAATTATAGAGTATTAGTTTTATTCACAGATCAAACTTATCCTAGCCTTTTTAAGCTTAACCAACTTCTATATCAAAAACTCGATAAGAAGAATGTTAAGGCAGTTGATAACTACTTTTTAATGTACAACTACGTTCTGGCTGCGGAAAGAGTAGTAGCGATTATTCCTAATTTTGCCATTAATCCTGCTCAAAAAGGTATAAGTTACCGACAACTAAATTACTATGATGATTTTTCATATGGATTAGCGTATTCATCTCTAAGAGAAAGAGATCCGTTGATTCCAAAAATAATGGCAAATTTAAGGCAAAGTATCAAATCTGATATCTAGATATTATTCTTTAAAGAAAAAGCCCAACTTAAAAAATTGGGTCTGTAATATGATTTCAAAAGTTGTCTGTGTTCTGCTGATTTTGGTAAAAATCATCAACAAATTATTAATATACTAATCAAAATCGATGATAAATTAACTGTAAATATAAGCCATAAAAAACCAAACTTAAACAAGTTTGGTTTTTAAAATATCAGCTGCTTTAGTTATTATTCACAGCAATAAAATTCTGATATGCTTCATTTTCTGAAGTAGTTGTAATCTTAAAATTATTAAAATCAGGCTGCTTCTGGTGCAAGTCATTTTCTGCAACGTCAATATAATGTGTAACTGTCGCATTTCCAATTAATTCAATCCAATAGCTATTGGCGTTGCGATGTACCTTTGTTTGGACAAATCCTCCGGGATTTGAAACAGTCAGCAATTTATTAAACAGATCCTGTGACTTGTTAGTCAAAGCGTAAATTAAGCTTGCTGCAGACATGCCAGTACCACAAGCATTGGTAAAACCTACACCGCGTTCGAAAGTGCGGACGAAAAGGTGGTCAGAACTCAGAACCTGAGCAAAACTGACGTTTACTCCGTCTGGAAAATAAGGATTTTTCTGATTTAATTTTGTTCCTAAATTTGCTAACAAGTCACTTTTTAAAACCTCATCTGAAACTAAACTAATCAAATGAGGATTGGGAACAGCAACTGCTGAAAAGGTTAACTTGGGTGCAAATTCAGGTACTGCTTGGTTTAGTAGTTCAGAGCAACCTAAGTTAGTAAAAGGAAGATCTCCAGCTGCAAAACTAACTGGGCTGATTTCGACACTAACTGCTTTAACGTTTTGAGCCCAGTCTGCCTGACAACTGACACGTAAATCGCTTTGCATTGTTTCGACTTTGAAAGATTGCTTGTGGTATTTTTGCGCTAGATAACGACCTACAGTTCGTAGGCCATTGCCACACATGGAAGCAAAAGAACCGTCAGCATTAATGACCTGCATTTTGCCTATGGCTTGTGGGTGCTGCGAATTGCTTACTACTAACAAGCCATCAGCACCGTTTAATAATCCTGTGGCGGAGTTAGTTATTTGTTGGGCCAAATTAACTAATTCATTTTTAGTTAAAGGAGTTTGCAATTGGGTTTGATCTAGTAGAAAAAATGTATTCTGTGAACCGTGAACTTTTTGTAGTTGTACCATAAAAATTGCTCCTTAAATCAATTAAAAAACTTGTGATAGATTTCTTTAACGGCAGCTGCTGCGTCTGCTTTTTTAGTACCTAGCATAATTGAGATCCTTGAAGCACCTTGGTTAATCATATGAATTGCAATATGCTTTTGTGCCAAAGGCAGCGTGATATTCTTCATTACCCCAATTTTGTTTTTCATTCCTTCTCCTACAACCATGATAATGGCATAGTCATCAATCCACTCTAATTGATCAGGATTAAGTGCCTGTTGAATTTCAAGACACATTTGCTGGCGGATTTGCTCATTAAATTGGCGTTTGTCAAAAATCACAGTTAAATCATCAATTCCTGAAGGCATGTGCTCATAAGATATATTAAATTTATAAAAAATTTGTAGTAATTTAAGAGTAAAACCAACTTGTTTATTTAGCAAGTACTTATGTAAATATAATGCTGCAAAATGACCAGAACTAGCTACTCCTGTAATTGTACTTTGAGGCTGAAAGTTATTTTCAGGTACGATCATTGTTCCCGGTAAATCTGGGTGATTGGTATTTTTGACATTAATTGGTATTTGTCCTTCAATTGCAGGAATAATAGCTTCATCGTGAAAAACTGAAAAGCCCGCATATGACAGTTCCCGCAACTCGCGGTATGTCATAACATTAACAGCGTGAGGATGCGTAACTATTCTAGGATCAGCAGCGTAAATAGCATCGACATCAGTGAAATTTTCATAAAGGTCAGCGTCAAGTCCCCGTGCCCAAATTGCTCCGGTAATATCAGAACCACCACGAGAAAAAGTAGCAATTAAACCGTCTTGAGTAACACCATAAAAGCCAGGAACAATTAATAAGTCTGAAGTTTGAGTCCACTTTTGCAAATTGCTGTAAGTTTCCGGCAAAACCTGGGTGTCATTAGGGTTGTCAGTCACAATAAAACCAGATTCTTTAGGGTCTAAGAAACGAGCTGGTATATGACGACTTTGTAAAATTAAAGTCAAAAGTTGAGCATTTAGTTTTTCTCCATGCGCTTTAAAGCCTGCCATTAAAAAATCTTTACTTGGATAAGAAACTTGAGGTAGATTATGTAATTCCTGCAATAAAGGCTCTAATAATTGTTCGGGTATTTTAAAATAAGCGGCAATGTCATGATACCTGGACCAAATTGTTTTAACGACTTCCCTGTAATCTTGTTTAGCAATTGCTTTTTGCGCATACTCGATTAATAAATCTGTTACTTTAATGTCATTTTTATATCTTTTTCCTGGCGCTGAGGTAACTACGATTTTACGAGCCGGATCAGCATTAATAATTTTTAAAACTTTTTGAAATTGTTCTCCGTCAGCTAGAGAACTACCACCAAATTTTACAACTTTCATGTTAATACCTTTCACAATTAAATTTAATTTAAGTAATTAGTATTGGATTTTAACATTAAAATTTTAATCTTCAACCGAAAAAGAAAATTGCTAATTAATAACGCTATTATTTCTCTTAAGAAAGCTTTGGTAAAAATGCTGTCGATAAATGCCGAATATAATAGCCTTTGCTACAACTTTGAGACAATTAATTGCAAAAAATAATTTTGAGGATTTGAAAGTTAAAAAATATTTACCAGCAAAAATGGTTGACAATCATATTAATTAATAATAATATTTTAATAAATCGAAGAGGTTGCAACCAACAAAAGTAGCTGGTGGAGTTTCTGCAAAAGCTGAGAAGCCAGTCAAAGGGGCGGTTGCCGAAGCGTTAGTTATTGCGGTAATTAATTAGCTGGGACGTAATCTAACAGGTTACGGACTGTCGCAATTTTATATTCGCGGAGCGCTATCGACAAAATTGATACCAGATAATAACTTGAAGGACTCTTTTGTTAGGCACAACAAAAGAGCCTTTTTTTATTTAACAAAAGGGAGAGACTTAAATGGCTGCTAATGATTATTACCAGACTAACGCTCAAGGTCACTTGGCAATTGGTGGAGTAGATGCATTGAAACTGGCAAAAGAATTTGGTACTCCATTAGTTGTTTATGACGTACAAAAAATCAAACAGCAATTTCAGGCTTTCCAAAAGGCATTCGCAGAAGAAAGTGTAAATTATGCAATTAGTTATGCCAGTAAGGCTTTTGCTACAATTGCGATTTATCAGGTAATTAATGAACTTGGTGGACATGTTGATGTTGTTTCTGGCGGCGAATTGTATACAGCCTTAAAAGCAGGATTTCCGGCAGAAAAAATCAGTTTTCATGGTAATAATAAGACAGCAGATGAGTTATTAATGGCTGTGCAAAACCATGTCGGTGTCATTGTTTTAGATAATTTTTATGAAATTAAGTTGCTGACGCAAATTTTGCAAAAAACAAATGCTCAAGTGCAAGTAATGCTGAGGCTAACTCCAGGGGTCTCAGCACATACTCACGAGTATGATCAAACTGGTCAAGAGGACAGTAAATTTGGTTTTGATATTAGATCAGGCCAAGCCGAGCAGGCATTTTTAGAGGTAAAAGCTAATAAACAGATGGACTTGATTGGCTTGCATGCACATATCGGTTCACAAATTTTGGAAACAGCGGGTTTTAAGCTGGAAGTTGAAAAACTTATGCAACTGGTCAATAACTGGAAACAAAAATATGATTACCAGCCTCAAGTCTTAAATTTAGGTGGCGGGTTTGGCATTAGATATACCAAGCAGGACAAAGTTTTGACTGCGCAAACTTTTATCAGTCAAATAGTGCAGACAGTTAAAAAATGCATACAAGAAAGTCACTTAAAAATGCCGGCTATCTGGATAGAACCGGGTCGTTCAATTGTAGGAGAGGCTGGTTATAGCTTATATACAGTTGGTGCACGCAAAGAAGTACCGGGACTATTGCCTTACGTTACAGTAGATGGTGGTATGGGAGATAATATCAGACCGGCACTTTATCAAGCACAATATGAGGCATTATTAGCAGAAAATCCTCATGCAGAGCCTGAAAAAACTGTCAGACTGGCAGGGCGCTATTGTGAATCAGGCGATATTCTTATTAAAGAACTGGCACTGCCTCAAAGTAAACCAGGTGATGTAATTGCAGTTCTGGCAACTGGGGCTTATGGCTATAGTATGGCTTCAAATTACAACCGTGTTCCACGGCCAGCCGTTGTATTTGCAGAAAATGGTCAAGCACAAGTAGTAGTTACACGTGAAACTTATGCGGATCTAATCAGCCATGATCGCTTTTATCAAACGAAAGGATAATTAATAAATATGAAAAAAATGTCGGCTGCTGAAATCATTGATTTCATTGCTAATTCAACCAAAAAAACACCAGTTAAAGTATATGTCAAAGGTGACATGGCTAAACTGGACTGGCCTGAAGATTGCAAAATTTTTAATGAAACTCACACTGGTGTCGTTTTTGGAGATTGGCAAGTATTGAAACCCTTTTTAGAAAAAAACGCAGAAAGGATAACATATTATCAAGTGGAAAATGTCAGTCGTAATTCTGCTATTCCGTTATTAGATCTAAAAAACGTCTCAGCCAGAATTGAACCTGGTGCGCTTATCCGTGAAAACGTTGAGATAGGGAAAAATGCTGTAATCATGATGGGTGCAGTCATTAATATTGGTGCGGAAATTGGTGAAAATGCCATGATTGATATGAATGCCGTTTTAGGCGGTAGAGCAATCATTGGTGCTAACAGCCATGTAGGAGCGGGTGCCGTAATTGCCGGAGTTGTCGAACCGGCTTCAGCACAGCCTGTGAAAATTGGCAAAAACGTTTTGATTGGTGCTAATTCCGTGGTTTTAGAAGGAGTCCAAGTTGGCGACCATGCAGTGGTAGCAGCAGGTGCTGTAGTAACTAAAAATGTCCCAGCAAATAGTGTCGTAGCCGGAGTGCCGGCAAAAGTTGTTAAAATGCGTGATCAAAAAACTGCCTCTAAGACAGGAATTGAACAGGGATTAAGAAAGCTGTGAATTAATTAATGTTAACTTCTGAGCAACTCGTTAAAATTCGCCGAGATTTACACCAAATCCCTGAATTAGCCTTGCATGAACACCAAACACAAAAATATTTATTACAGATTATTGGCAATTTTACTCAAAAATATATTGAAGTTTGCACATGCCCTGAGGTGCCCACAGCAATATTGGTCAGGGTTCAGGGAAGTAAACCGCAAAAAACAATCGGTTATCGAGCAGATATTGATGGATTACCTATTGAAGAAAAAACGTCTTTGCCGTTTGCCTCCAAAACTCATGGTCAAATGCATGCCTGTGGTCACGATATTCACATGACAGTGGCACTGGGAATTTTGGATTATTTTTGTGAACATCAGCCACAGGATAATTTGCTTTTCTTTTTTCAACCAGCTGAAGAAAGTGAAAGTGGGGGCAAAAAAGCCTATGAGGCTGGAATCTTTACTGGCAAATGGCGTCCAGACGAGTTTTTTGCCTTGCATGTTACTCCTGACTTACCTACTGGCACAATTGGCTGCCGTTTAGGAACATTATTTGCGGGAACAACTGAAATCAATATTGATTTATATGGTAAAGATGGGCATGCCGCATATCCACAACAAGCCAATGATATGGTAGTAGCTGCTTCTTCTTTAATAGAACAAATTCAGACAATTGTCTCACGTAGTATTGATCCCATTGCAAGCGGAGTTATTACAATAGGAAAGGTCAGGGCCGGAACAGTTAGAAATGCTATAGCAGGTCATGCTCATCTAGAAGGGACTATTCGCGGACTAACCCAAAAAATGATTGAAAGAATAGATCAGCGCCTGCGGGATGTGACTCAAGGAATAGCGCAAAGTTTTAATGCTAAGGTTGATTTGCAGCTTAATCAGGGTGGCTATTGGCCAGTTGAAAATGACCCCCAAATTACAGCAGAATTCATTGATTATATGAAGAAAAATCCTCAAATTGATTACCAAGAGATGCAACCGGCTATGACAGGGGAAGATTTTGGCTACTTACTGGCACAAATTCCCGGTACCATGTTCTTGCTGGGGGTGAACGATAATTCTCAACTCCATTCTGCAACCTTTAACCCACACGAAGAAGCAATAGTAACAGGAATTAAAGCAATGGTAGGTTTTTTACTGAGTCATATGTAGCTCAAAAGGAGAAAAAACATGACTAATTTTGATAAAGCAGATTTATTGACCGCGATAATTACGCCCTTTAATAAAGAAGGAAAAGTTGATTATCCCGGACTGAAAGAATTGACAGAACATTTAATTAATAACGGCAGCAATGGTTTGGTGATTGGTGGCACCACTGGGGAAACAGCAACAATGACCCATGATGAAAAAATAGAACTATATACTAAGTTTGCTCAAATAATTGCGGGGCGAGTCCCCGTAATTGCGGGCACGGGCAGTAATAATACTGAACAGACAGTTGCATTTACTCAAGAAGTAGGGCAAATTCCTAGCATTGATATGGCTTTGGTAGTAGCGCCATATTATAACAAGCCTAATCAAAGAGGAATTATAGCCCACTTTGAAAAAGTAGCAGAAAATTCTCCCGTCCCAATTATTATTTATAACATTCCAGGTCGGACTGGAATTAAGATCAGCAAAGAAACTTTGGTTAGTCTGTCGCATAATCCTAAAATTGCTGGTGTTAAGCAATGTGCGGAGTTAGAAGACTTAGAATATATTGTCGAACACGCAGCAAGTGACTTTTTAGTGTATACAGGCGAAGACTTGCAATCTTTAACTGCTAAAGTTTTAGGTGCAAAAGGAGTGATTTCGGTAGCTTCTCATGTTTATGGTTCGGCCATGCGTGAAATGTATGATGATTTAGATCAGGGTAAAGTAGCTGCAGCAGGGAAATTGCAAAGACGACTAATGCCGAAGATGCAAGCCTTATTCATGTATCCTTCACCATCTCCAGTTAAAGCTGTCTTAAATGCACAAGGCTTACCATCTGGTGGCTGTCGTCTGCCTATTATGGATTTAAATGAAGCAGAAAAAAGGCAATTAGCTGTTCATTTAGGTTTAGATGAATCAGCTTTATTGCATAAACTGCCGTTAGAACTAGGAGTATAATATGAAAAAAATTTTGGTAGCTGGGGCCACAGGATCTATGGGAAAACAAACAGTACAATTAGTTAATAAATTAACGGATTGTCAATTAGTAGCTGTTTTAGCTCCAACGGCATCTAAAAGTTCAGAATTTGGAGCTTCAGTTAAATGCTTTAACAATTTGACTGCTGTCGATATTGATGCCGATATTTGGATTGATTTTACCACCCCACAAGCTGTTTATGAAAATACTAAATTTGCTTTGGAACACCATATGCACCCCATTGTTGGAACAAGTGGTTTAACCCCAGATCAAACAAAAAAGCTGCAAGCAATTGCACAAAAAGAAAAAATTGGTGGCATTATTGCTCCAAATTTTGGTTTGTCAGCTGTCTTATTAATGAAGTTTGCACAAGAAGCTGCCCGTTATTTTCCTGATGCAGAAGTAGTTGAAATGCATCATGCTGATAAAAGGGATGCACCTAGTGCAACAGCAATAGCGACTGCAAAATTAATAGCAGCTAGTCGTAACCCAGAAAATTGCTCTCAATCTGCGAATGATTCTGCAGCTCGCGGTGCTGATTATGACGGTGTTCCTGTACATTCCGTTCGCTTACCAGGCTATGTAGCTCACGAACAAGTGCTTTTTGGCGGTTCCGGAGAAGCTTTAACTATCAGACAAGATTCATTTTCTCGTTCTTCATTTATGCAGGGCGTGAAAGTGGCCTTGAGTCGGGTAATGGATTTACCAGATTTAGTGGTCGGTTTAGACCAGATTTTATAATTTATAAGGAGAACAAAAATGCCACAATTAGCTACTGATTTAACTTCTATTATTCATACACCATTAGAAAAAATCCCTCCTTCTGGTATACGTGCTTTTGCCCAAAAAGTTGAGGATATTCCTGGCTTAATAAAATTGACTTTAGGAGAACCTGATTTAAATACACCTGAACATGTTAAAAAAGCAGCTGCTCAGAGCATTTTAGATAATGATTCACATTATTCTGCTCAAAAAGGAACACCCAGATTGCGTCAGGCTATTAGCAACTTTTTACTGCGCAAGCAGGGCTTAACTTATGATCCTGACAGCGAAATTGTAGTTACAGTGGGTGCAACTGAAGCTATAGCCGCAACAATGCTGGCTTTGTTTCAACCGGGGGATGAAATTATTGTACCTACTCCTTCTTATGCCCTTTATTTTCCATTAATTCAATACACTAAAGCTGAGTTGGTTGCTATTAATACAGCAGACACAAATTTTGTGTTAACTCCCGAAGATTTGGAAAAGACACTGGATGAGCACCCTCATGCTAAAGCAATTTTACTGAATTATCCTACTAATCCAACTGGCAGGGAATGTCCCAGTTCTGTTTTAGAGCAAATAGCACCAATCATTAAAGAGCATCACCTTTATGTAATTTCTGATGAAATATACAGTGAGCTGACTTATAACTTTAATCACGTATCGATTGCGCATTATTTACCCGATCGTACCCTACTAATTAATGGCTTATCCAAGTCTCATGCGATGACCGGTTACCGTCTGGGTTATGTAACTGGACCAGCCGCTCTAATTAGCTTAATTGCAAAAATGCATGCATTCTTGGTTACAGCTCCATCAAATCCGGCACAAGCAGCAGCTGCTGAGGCCTTGGAAAATGGTGATCAGGATCCGGTAGAAGCACGACCAATTTATCAAAAACGGCGTGATTATATTGTTAGTGAATTAAATAATATGGGTTTAGAAACTCATGCCAGTGAGGGTGCATTTTACGTTTTTGCCAAAATACCGGCAAGTTATGGTAAGGATGATGAAGCCTTCGCACTGGATTTGGCCCATAAAGCCAAAGTTGGTGGCACTCCGGGTAATGCTTTTGGTCCTGGCGGAGAAGGCTACATTCGCTTTTCTTATGCTGCCAGTGACGAAAATCTACATACGGCTATGAGTCGAATTCAAAAGTTTTTAACAGAAAAGGGTGAAAATTGATGAGAGAGTATGTAGTTGCAATTTTGGGCGCTACAGGTGCAGTAGGTCACCGTTTAATTAGTGAGCTGGAAAAAGCAGCAATTCCAGTCAAGCAAGTTAAATTGCTGGCTTCCAAGCGTTCAGCAGGCAAGAAGTTACAGTTTAAAGGGCAAGAAATTACAGTTGAAGAGGCACAACCTGAGTCATTCACTGGCGTTGACTTGGTTTTATCATCTGCTGGCGGTGCTGTTTCAAAAAAGTTGTTGCCTGAAGCTGTAAAAAGGGGGGCAGTATGTGTAGATAATACTAGTGCTTTCCGTATGAATGATGATGTTCCACTAATTGTGCCTGGAGTTAACGATGACCAATTAGCTAATCATCATGGCATTATTGCCAATCCTAATTGCTCGACCATTCAGATGGTAGCCGCGCTTTATCCGCTTCACGTTAAATGGGGTATTAAGCAAATTATTGTTTCAACTTACCAAGCTGTTTCTGGCGCTGGCAAAGCGGCCTGGGATGAATTGTTGCGACAAGCACAAGATAGGCTGAATAATCAACAAACTGAAGCCAAAATTTTGCCAACTGCGTCTGCTAAAAAGCATTACCCCATGGCGTTTAACCTATTGCCTCAGATTGATGTTTTTGAAGATGATGGCTATACGCACGAAGAATGGAAAATGATTCATGAAACTAAAAAAATTTTGTTTAATGATCAGGATTCAAAGCAAATAAAAGTTACTGCTACTTGTGTCCGTGTGCCAGTTGAGATTGGTCATGGTGAAACGGTTTATTTCACCTTAAAAGATCAGTCAGCGTCTGCTGCTGAAATAAAGCAGGAAATTGAGCGGACTCCCGGGTTAGTTTTACAAGACGATCCGCAAAACCAAATTTATCCGCAACCACTTTTAGCAGCAGGCAAAAAAGAGACTTTTGTTGGCCGTATTCGTCCAGACCAAGAAAATCCTGGTGCGTTTAATATGTGGGTGGTTGCTGATAACTTATTAAGGGGCGCTGCCAGCAATACCGTGGAAATTGCTGAGTGTTTAGTCAGAGATAATTTAGTAGATAGGAAGTTTTAAGTTAATTAATAAGATAAACCAAGCTTGTAAAAGACAAAAGCTTGGTTTTTATTTACTTAAAATTAGTTATTGAAATAAATATTAGCCAAATTTTCCTACTATTTTTTTGCAATTTTAAACAGTAAAAAATCCATGGATATTGTGAAAGCGCTATTTTATACTGGCAATGTATTAATCAAATATATATAAATTAGAAGTTATTTTATGAAAGGAGTATATTAATGAGTCTTTTAAAAGCTTTGCTCATCGCATTTTGGGCAGGATATTGTTCGTTTGACGATCAGGGACCACAAATGTTTCGGAGGCCTCTCCTTGTTGGTCCAATTGTTGGCTTTATTTTGGGAGACTTGCCAACTGCATTGGTAATTTCAGCAACATTGGAATTAATGTGGATGGGATTAGGCAATATGGCTGGTTATCAAACACCAGATATGATTGTCGGTACAATTATCGGGGTAACTGTTTCCATTACTTCTGGAACGGGAGCTACATCAAAAGGAATTGCAGCTGGAGTTGCAGCAGCAACTACTGTAGCTGTTTTGATTCAACAATTAATAGTAGTTACTCGAGTATTAAAGCAGTTTTTTGAACCGTGGGCTCAAAAACTGGCTAATAATGGTGATTTAAGCGGAATAATGCAAATAAATATTGTTGCTTTTATCATTCAGTTTTCAATTCGTGCAGTGCCAACATTTCTTTTTGTTTATTTTCAAAAAGGCATAATTGATAAAATATTGGCGTTTGTTCCAAGCAATATTTTAAATGGTTTAGGAACAGCGTCATCTCTACTGCCTGCCGTTGGTCTATCTATTTTAATGACAATGATGATGAAAGGAACGTTATGGCCATTCTTAATCTTTGGCTTTGTTTTATCAGCTTATTTAAATTTGGGTATTTTACCAGTTACGTTAATTTCTTTGATTTTCGCTGTAATTTATTCCTACATTATGGAAATCATCGATAAGCAAAATGAAATGGGCTCAGAAGGTAATAGTGTTAATAATCAACAAGTTGATGAAGATGCGGGGTACGATTTATGACTAATGAGGTTGAAACTAAAAACAGGAAAAAAATTACCCGTAAAGATTTGAATAAAGTATTTTGGCGGTTGCAAATTTGGGGACTAAACGTTACTTCAACGTTGGTCTTGACTCAAGCTATTGGCTTTCTCAATGCTATGGTGCCGATTATTCGTCGTCTTTATGGTGATAATAAAGAGCTTAGGATAGAGGCCATGAAGCGACATTTGACCTACTTTTTATCACAAATTACGGCAACAGGTATGATACTTGGAATTACTGCGGCTGTTGAAGAAACAACTAGTGAAGATGAAAAAGAAGCGGTCGTTGCTATCAAGGCAGGGATGATGGGCCCGTTAGCTGGTATTGGTGACAGCGTCTTTAAAATAACTATTCAGGCTATAGCAGGTAGTATTGGTGCTGCATATGCATTGCAAGGAAATGTCTTAGGCCCAATTTTAATGTTTTTAATCTATAACGGAATTAACATTGCTGTTAAATATTATGGAATTATTTTTGGCTATGAAAAGGGTACCGAGTTTATTAAAAGTGGCAACCAAAAGAAAGTTATGCAAAGGATAATTAATATTTCAACAGCGATCGGCGTAATGGTCATTGGCGCACTTATTGCCCAATACGTCAAAATAAATGTTGGTACGGTAATTTATACTAAAGGCACAAAAATTGTGATTCAAAAACTATTAGATGGTGTCATGCCTAAACTTTTACCTTTGCTCTTTACTCTAGGTCTATATAAATTACATTCTTATTTACCACGTAAGTATTTAACTTGGTTAATATTTGCTATTTTGATTTTGGGAACAGTTTTAGCAGTAATGGGAATTATCAAATAATTGTAAGGAGGTTAATGATGGCTATAAATATTATCTTGGCCAGTCACGGCTTGTTTGCTCAAGAAGCATTAAAGTCGGCTGAAATGATTATCGGATTGCCCCAAAAAAATATTGCGGTTTTATCTGTTACTAAAGGTAAAACTTATGAAGAAAGTCTTGATGAGATTCAAACTAAATTAAAAGCGCTTAATGAAAAAAATGCGGAAACTCTTATCTTGGTTGATATTTTCGGTGGCACCCCAGCTAATGTGTCTACGTATTTAACTTTGACAAATGAAAATGTTTTGGTTTATTCAGGATTAAATATGCCAGTTTTACTGGAACTATGCTTAAGCAATCCTGAAAATTTAGCAGAAGCTAAGAAGATTATTGAAAGAGCATATCCGCAAGCATTAGTGAATATTACTGAAAAAGCAAAAGAAGGAGAAAAGCAAAATGGCAATCAAATGGACTCGTATTGATGATAGATTGATTCACGGACAGGTAGCCAGTTCTTGGCTGCGTCATGTTGGAGCTGAACAAATTATATGTATTAGTGATAGGGCAGCTAGTAATCCAGTGCAGGAACAAGTGTTAAAAATGGCCGCACCTGGTTATATTGTGCATGTTTTTGGAGTTGATAAATTTGTTCGTGTTTATCAGAAAAATCCGATTAAAAAAACCACTTTTTTGATACTAACCAGTACTCTTGATTTATTGCACTTAATTGAGGGGGGAGTTGACATAAAGTCAGTTAACTTCGGTGGCATGAGAGAACGTAAAGAGCGTACGATTCGTTATAACAATGATTTGTGTTTTACTCATGAAGAAAAAGATGCTTTGGACAAATTGGTGGACTCGGGATTGGAAATTAATTTCCAAATGGCCGCTTATGATGCTCCTATACCGATCAAAGAATATATTCAGCAAGTACAGGGAAAGAACAATGGAAATTGATTACGCAGAAGCATACGTTTTGGATAATGGTCAGACAGAAATAGATATTAAAACTAGTGAACAAAATCTAGATAACTATGAACTTTATTGGACTCTAGATAACGATAGATATACTAGACAAAGGAAATATCTGTTAACAAGTAATAAATGTAAGGTATGTTTTCAATTTGCTTATTCGACTGTTAGACCAACTTATTTTATTTTAAATTTTAAAAACTATGAGCCATTATTATTTGGTTACCGCATTTTGCCCGTACCAGGTATGTACAATCTGCGTGATATCGGTGGATATAGAACTACCGATGGCATGAGAATTAAATGGGGCCAAGTTTATCGATCTGACTATTTGCATAATTTACAGCCTTCAGGTTACACCTTTGTTAAGAACCTGGGATTACATTCAATAATTGATTTTCGTAGCTCTGATGAAGTTAAAGAAACGCCTAATCCTGTTATTGATCCAGAGATTCACACTTTCAATTTTGATCCTAATGCACAAACAGCGGCTATAGCAGGTAAAGCTCAAAATTTGGATACGGGAAAAGACATGAAAGAAAAGGCAAAAGAAGCCTTAGTTAAAGGTGAAACTGGTAATGATCAAATGATCAGACAACAGGAATCTTTTGTTAATAGTCATTCAAGTATTGCGGCTTTTAGCAATACTATAAAAGTCACAGCGCAAAGCAAATATTTACCTAGCTTGCAACATTGTCGAGGTGGCAAAGACAGAACGGGTTTTGCTTTTATGGTTTTAGAAGGTATTCTGGGTGTGCCGCAAGATTTACTAGTATATGATTATATGTTAACTAAAAAAGCACGAGCCAAAAAGAATGCCCGTTATTATCAAAAGTTTTTAGAACAAACTGGCGATAAGAAAATTGCAGATTATATGTATTCTCTTTTTGATACTAAAGAAGAATTTATCACTGCTTCAATTACAAAAATAATGCGTGAATATGGCTCTATTTATAACTATGCAACTGTCGAGTTAAGACTGACTGAGACGGAATATCTGAAGTTGCATCAGTTATTATTAGAAAAAGCATAAGTTTTCAGTTAAAGTAAGTATTAAGATTGTCTAAAAAGGTGAGTTTGTAAAACAATGTTAAATTTAACTTTTCGCGAAATTAATTTGCTAAATCTTTTTTTAAACAATGATTTACTTACTATTTCCGAATTAAAAAAGAAAAGCGGAATTTCCGCACGAACATTGAATACTGAATTTGCGCAAATTAATAAAACTTTGCTTAATGCAGGACATGATATCAGAATTGTTAGTCAAAGAGCTAAAGGCTATTTACTTGACTATTCTTTAGCAGAAAATGAATGGCTGAAATTATTAAAGCAAAATTGTTCGGAATATTTAAATCTTAAATTTAACCACTTATTTCATAATAAATTACGAATTGCTAAAATCTGCAGATTCCTTTGTGCAAGCCCAAACTTCACTAAAATTGATCAACTCGCAAGCAGGCTAAATTTTAGTATTGCAACTATTAATAAGGACATGCGTGATGTGAAGAATTTCTTTAGAATTTATAACTTAAAAATAAAGTCTGTTCCATACTATGGTATGAAAATAATAGGAAAATTTGGTGCAATTCGCTCATGTTTAGTCGATTTATTTGACGTTTATAATTTTGATCAAGAAGATTCGTTGTTGCCCGAATATGCTTTTTCTGAATATGGAGTCACTAAAGATAATTTATTGAAAAAGAGCCAAAGTATATGCCAATTAGTTCATAAATATGATTTTCCGTTGACAGATGATGGCTTTAAACAAGTAACAAAATACCTGCTTATTTATAAATTACGTCCAGACATTAACTTAAAAATAAATCAAAGCATTAAAATTGAATTGATGCGGTCAAAAGCATTCTTAATTGCAAAAGAGCTAATTAAAAATAATATAAAAGAAGAGCTATATTTAGCCTTGTTTTTATTAATTAATGCGGAAATTGATCAAATACCTGATCTTAAAATACTAAAAACTTTTTCGCAGCAAGTATATCTTCAAACTAAACAAATCTCGGAATCTCTTACAGAACAATTTTCTTTATACATTGATAAAAAATCTGATATTGCTTCTTACATTTATCGAGGCTTCTTTATTAGATATCTCAAAAAAAAATATAATTTTGTTTTCTACAATAGAGAGCTAAGCACAGAAAATGTGGCTCATAAACTTTTTGCCACCAGCTCCTTAACTGTGGCTTTATATAATTGTTGCTCTGATTATGATCAAATGGAGTTAAATGACAGCCTCTTCAATGAAATTATTTTGGGTCTATACAGTAAAATTCACCAGAAACAAAATAGCTATTTTCCCACCAACTTTTTAGTTGTAAACGACTATGGTAAATTAGCAAGTAGTCATTTAATTGGCAAACTTAATTTAGCTAAATATAATGCTAATTATACTTTTGTTTATTCGTATGAATTAAAGAATATCGATTATGCTAATTTTGATTATTTATTAGTTTCTTCAAAGATTAAATCCAGGCTTAAAAATATCCCCATTCCTAAAATAACCTTTTCTTTCTTTTCTGATGATCGTCTGAGAATGGCTTTATGGCAAAGGATATTATCGACCAAGCGAAAAATTGGTTCAATAGCCAATTATTTTAAACAGCCAGTAATAATTACAATAGGAAGTTTGAATGGAAGAATCCAAGAAATAATAGCTGACCATCTAATCACTCAATTAAATATTTTGCCAAAATATCAACCTAATTTTATTAGATATGTTGAGGCACTAATTTTAAGTGAAGGGTATCATGCTTATCCATATAATATGTATCTCACACTTTTGGGTCCTCACCAAGTTAATAAACATTATTTTGTTTTTAAATTTAAACAACCGGTGATGTTAAATAAGCATAAGGTTTTTAGTTTACAAATTATAGTTCTCGATCTTAGTAAAGGTTTATTAGAAATTAAAAATGGTGACTCTGAATTGCAGCAATACTTTAATATTACTGTTAACAGGTAATTAAGGCATTAATAATAATTTACTTTAAATATAAAAATTAACTCTTTTAAACTGAATTATCCAGTTTAAAAGAGTTTTTTGCTTAATGTTCGTATTAATTATAATTATACGCGTATGCTAAACTTAAGCACTTTCATAAGCTAATAAATACAAACTATTTAATGAATAAGTATAAATTTTATTCGTATTTGATGTTGACAGCAGATTAAAAATTCGATAACCTAATATACAAAGCGGAGGTAATATATGAATCGCAAAACAGCAATATGGTTGTTAATTCCTGCATTCTTGGGAGTATTGGTATTCACTTTTTTCCCTTTAATTCAAATTGCAATACCAACATTCCAAAGTAAAAGTGGCTTCTTTTCACTTTACGCGCAATTTTTAAAAAGTTCTTTTAATTGGGCAGTCATTGGACGTAGTTTTCTAATAGCAATTGTAACGGTGATTGTTGTTTTGATCCTTGGAGTGCCTATTTCTATCTGGATAGGAAGACAAAAAACAGTAGTTAGACAAATACTAAATTTGCTAATCCTTTTTCCCATGTTAACCAATGCAGTTGTAAGAAACTTTGCCTGGATTATTATTTTGGGACATGATGGAATCGTCAATAAAACTTTGCTGGCATTGCATCTAATTAAGTCACCGCTAAATATTCTTTACACTAATACTTCTATTATTATTGGTTCAGTTTACTTGTTTTTACCAATTATGATTAACTCATTAATTGGCAGTGTGGCTGAATTAAATGTGGAGATTGAAGAAGCTGCAGCCGTTCTTGGTTCCAGTCCTTGGCGAACATTATTTAAGGTGATCATTCCTCAATTAACTACTGGCATTTTAACTGGCTGCATTTTAGTGTTTGCCGGAACAATGACAGCCTATACTACCCCAGAAATTCTTGGTGGTAACCGCCATCTGGTAATGGCGACTTTGATTTATCAGCAAGCAATGACATTAGGCAATTGGCAAAATGCCAGCGTTATCTCACTAATTTTAATTGTTATTTCTGCTCTTTCAATGTGGCTCATGAGAAGACTTAGCCATCATTTAGATCGGAGGCCAATTAATGCTTGATCGTAAAAATAAAACTCTGACGGTGATTTCGATTATTATTTTGGCTTTAATCATGTTGCCATTGATTTTAGTCGTAATTACATCCTTTAATACGCAAAGTTCAATTTCATTACCAATTACCGGCTTTACACTTTCTTGGTATAGCAATATTTTCCAACAGCCTGATTTTATTTCAGGTTTTGAATCAAGTCTAATTGTTGCTTTGATTGCAAGCATATCGGCTTTAGTAATTGGCATCCCTGCAGTCTACGCTTTGACGCGTTACAACATTCATCATGCCGCTTGGTTTCAGTCGTTTTTCCTCAGTCCAACTTTAATTCCTGAAATTGTTATTGGGTTTGCACTCTATCAAGCTGCAGTCATTACTATGAGAATTCCGGTATTTATCGGCTTGATTGTCGGACATTTTCTGCTTTGTTTACCGTATGTCATTCGCTTAATTACAGCCAGCATGCTGCTAATGGACAGTCATATCGAAGAAGCGGGTTGGATTTGTGGCTGTTCTCGTAAAAAAGGATTTTTTCTGATTGTTTTACCTAATATCAAAGCCAGTATCATTGCTGCGTTTATGATGTGCTTTATCAATTCCTTCAACAACATTCCGGTTTCTTTATTCATGAACGGACCTTCTCTTACCATGTTGCCACCGGCAATTTTGAATTATTTGCAAAATAATTATGACCCTACTGTATCAGCAATTTCTGTGCTTTTAATGATCTTTACGGCACTAATGATGTTCTTGGTTGAAAAAGCAATTGGTATTAAAAATATTACAAAGTAGAGGAGTAGTGCAGTGGCAAATTTAGAAGTTCAAAATTTAGCAAAATCATACGATGGCAAAACTAAAGTTTTAAAAGATATATCTTTTGCTGTCAATAACGGAGAGCTGGTTTCAATTCTCGGTCCTTCTGGCTGTGGCAAAACAACAACACTTAGAATTATTGCCGGTTTAATTCCAGAAACTACAGGACAAGTTTTAGTTAACGGTAAAGATATTACTAAAGTACCTGTTTATAAGAGAAATTTCGGGATGGTTTTTCAAAGTTACGCACTTTTTCCCCATATGAATGTTTTTGATAACGTTGCTTTTGGACTGAAAATGCGTAAGCTTGACAAAAGTGCCATCAAGAAAAGAGTGACTGAAATGCTGGCAACTACCGGCTTAAGTCAACTGGCTAAACAATTTCCAGCGCAGCTTTCCGGAGGGCAGCAACAAAGAGTTTCGTTAGCAAGGGCTCTGGTTACCAATCCAGAATTGTTATTAATGGATGAGCCATTAAGCAATCTTGATGCAAAATTGCGACTGAAGATGCGTGAAGAAATTCGTGACTTGCAGCAAAAACTTAAAATGACAGTGCTGTTTGTAACACATGATCAGCAAGAATGTTTTGCAATTTCCGACAAGGTTTTAATTATGAAGCAAGGACGTATTGATCAGTTTGATACGCCACAGAATATTTTTCATCATCCCCGTACGGAATATGTTGCCCGTTTTATTGGCTATGACAATTTTATTACTGTCACTGCTGCTAATCGTCAGGATGAGCATCATATCAAAGTAGGCGAAACAGTTTTAAATACGGTTGAACCAAATCAAGATGCAAAAGTGCTGACTATTCGTCCAGAAAACATCCACTTGAATTTAGCTGATGCTTCTGAAAATTCATTTACTGGTACTATCATGAGTCGTGAATATTTAGGACAAAGTTTTAAGTATGCCATTCATTCAGCTATAGGGGACTTTCAAGTTGAGGAAGCACGGCAAAAGATGCGCAGCTCAGGAGAAGAAGTAACGCTAACTCTTCCTGCTAAACATCTTCATCCGTTATCAGAATAATCATTCTTTAGAAAGGTTTTGTTATGAAATTTAAAAAAGCTTGTTTGTTAGCAGCTAGTTTTATCATTGCCGGTACAACTTTGGCAACTTCCGCTTGCTCGTCTAATGCTGGCAGCGGTAAACTGACGGTTTCTACTTTTGGCTTGGCAACTAAGCAGATGCGCTCCGACGTGCTTGATCCATATGCTAAGAAAAACAATGTTAAGGTGTCTACACAGTTTGGGGACAGTTCTACTCGCCTAACGCAGATTGAGCACAATTCTAATTCACCTGTAGATGTCATTGAATTGGCACAAAACAATGCAATTACAGGAGCCAAAAAGAAACTCTTTAAAAAATTGGATTTCTCCAAACTCAAAAATTTCAAGTATTTATCAGCTGACCAGCAAAAGCTGGCAAAAGATACTAATACTGTTCCGTATACTGTTAACAGTTTTGGCATTATTTATAATCCGAAAAAGGTTCACATTAAAAGTTGGGATGACTTATGGTCTAAGAACTTAAAGGGCAAGATTGCAATTCCTGATATTGTAACAACTTTTGGTCCTGCAATGCTCTATGTGGCAGGGGACCATGCTAAAGTCAGCGTAACCAAGGATGATGGCAAGGCTGCCTTCAAAGCGTTAAAGCAGTTAAAGCCGAACGTTGTTAAAACATATTCTCAAAGTTCAGATTTAAGCAATATGTTTAAAACGGGAGAAATTACCGCAGCGGTTGTAGGTGATTTTTCAATCAGCATGCTGCAGGCCACTAATCCTAGTTTGAAGTATCTGGTGCCAGCGTCAGGAACCTATGCTAACTACGATAATATTGCAATCTTAAAAAACAGTAAGAATACTCAAGCGGCATATAAGTATATTGACTTTCGTATAAGTGAAGCTAACCAAAAGAAAGTCGCCAGTGCAAAATCTCTTAATAATGCACCGGTTAATTCACAAGTAAAATTGACTGCTGCTGAAGCTGCCAATAAAACATATGGTGCGATCGCACAAAGAGCAAAAACTATTGACTTTTATTACGTGAACAAGCAAATGCCTTCATGGATCAGTCAATGGAATAAAATTATGAACCAATAATTGTCAGAAAATAACCTGCCTTCATTAATAAGGCAAGTATGATTTTCGGAAAGGTCTATTATGAAAATTAAAAAAGTATGTTTAATGGCAGCAAGTTTAATTGTTGCGGGAGCAGCTATTGCTACTTCAGCTTGTTCTTCTAAAGCAAACGGTGGCAAGTTAGTTGTTTCTACGTTCGGCATCTTGACTAAGCAAATGAGATCAGATGTACTCAATCCTTTTGCCAAGAAAAATAACGTTAAAGTTTCAGCACAATTTGCTGCAGATACAACTACGAGCTTAACCCAAATTGAGCATAATCCTAACTCTTCAGTTGACGTGATTGAAGTGGCGCAAAAGAATGCTTATGCGGGTACGAAAAAGAAGTTGTATAAAAAAGTAGATTTTTCTAAAATCAAAGATTTTAAATATTTATCCAGTAGTGAACAAAAGCTGGCTAAAGACACAGGCACCGTTCCTTATACTGTTAACAGCGTAGGTATAATTTATAATCCTAAAAAAGTTCATATTACAGAATGGGATCAACTGTGGTCTAAAAAGTTAAAGGGCAAGATTGCAATTCCTGATATCGTAACAACTTTTGGTCCTGCAATGCTGTATATTGCGGGTCGCCATGCTAAAGTCGACGTCCCAAGCGACGGTGGTAAAGCAGCTTTCAAGGCTATGAAAGAATTGAAGCCTAATGTGGTTAAGACATACGACCAAAGTTCAGATTTAACCAATATGTTCAAAACAGGTGAAATCAGTGTGGCCGTTGTTGGTGACTATGCTATCAGCATGTTGCAGGCTACTAATCCAGGCCTTAAATACATTGTTCCAGCATCAGGCACATATTCTAACAGCAACGTTGTTGCCATTTTAAAGAATAGCAAGAATACAGATGCTGCATATAAGTATATTAATTTTAGACTAAGTGAAGCTATTCAAAAGAGATGTGCCAGTGCAAAATCACTTAATAACGCCCCAGTTAACACGCAAGTTAAGTTAACACCGGCTGAAGCCGCTAATAAGACTTATGGGGATATGGCAAAACGCGCAAAGAGCATGAATTTCTTCTATGTTAATAGCCATTTGTCTTCTTGGGTTAATCAATGGAATAAAATTATGAATCGGTAAATAGTAATTTAAAAATGAAGGGTTGGAATATTTCAACTCTTTCGTTGTTTATGGGGGAGAAAAATGACACAAGTTGATCTTTTAATAAAAAATGGCCATGTTTTTAATGTTTTTTTACGTAAATTTGTTGATACTCAAGTTACAGTCAAAAATGGCAAATTCTATTGGGTTAACCAGGATTTACCAGGAATTAGGGCTAAAAAGACAATTAATCTCAAGGGTAAGTATCTAATCCCGGGATTTGTTGATGCCCACATGCATATTGATTCATCCATGACTACTCCTGCGATTATGGGACAAACAATTTTAAAATACGGTACAACAACGATTATTGCTGACGATCATGAAGTAACAAATGTTGCTGGTATCAAGGGACTAAAAAATTTCATTGCAGAGCCGTCACCGATTGATATTTTCTTTGGCATTCCATCTTCAGTTCCATCAACGAATCCAGATATGGAAACGACAGGTGGCAAAATTGGCGTGAAAGAAGTACAAGAACTGCTTAAAGATCCGCGCTTTATTTGTTTAGGCGAAGTGATGAACTTTAAGGATATGACTTCTCCGCATAAAACCTTGATCAAAGACATTATCAAAGTTTGTCGTGAGGAAAAACCTACAATGCCTCTTGAAGGTCATGTGCCGGCATATGCTGGTGAAGATCTGGCTAAAGTTATCTACGCTGGAGTTACTACTGATCATACGGAACAGACAGCTGCCTTAGTTAATGAGAAAGTTCCTAATGGCATGTTTGTTGAGGTGCAACTAAAATCAATGCTGCAAGAAGTAATTGACACGATTATTAAGAATAACTACTTTGAACATGTTGCCCTGGTAACAGATGATTCTATGCCTGACACTCTGCTTCATGGTCATTTGAACTATTTGGTGAAAAAAGCAATCAAAATGGGGATGACACCAGAAGAAGCAATTTACATAGCTACCTATACACCGGCTCGCCATATGGGATTATGGGATAGAGGTGCAATTGCTCCTGGCCGAGTAGCTGATTTTGTTATCCTAGATGATCTGCAAGATTTGTCAATCACGGCTGTTTATAAAAATGGGATTAATGCAGCAGATATCAAAGAGCAGACAGGTTACCAATTTTTGCCAGAGTTGCATCACTCGGTTAATGCGCCTAAATTATTACCTGATGACTTTGTGGTTAAAACAGATTTGGTCGCAAACGGAGAAGTATTGGCAAATATTATTCAACTTAATCCTGTGGGTACTTTTACTAACCATATTCAAGAAAAACTCGAGGTAAAAGATCACATAGTTCAATGGCAGAAAGCCGGTTTAGCACTGATTATGGTGCAAGACCGTTATAGCGGTAGCGGACATTATAGTCTTGGTTTCGTTGACCGTGGTATTATAAAAGACGGTGCGGTAGGAGCGACTTGGGCTCATGATCACCACAACATAATGATCATGGGTACGAATACTACCGCAATGCTCAAGATTCAGAATCAACTGGTTGAACAGCAGGGCGGCTATATCGCAGCAAAGGGTGATAAAATAGTTGCCAATGCAAAATTAGCTATTGGCGGCGTTGCCAGTGACCAACCGATGTCTGTTTTAGGTACAGAAATAGGCAAGGTGCGCAAAACATTGCAGGAACTAGGGTATAAAAATCCTAACGAGATTATGTCATTTTCTACTTTGTCTTTACTGGTTTCACCAACCATTAAAATTTCAGATAAGGGTCTATTTGAAGTCAAAAGTCAGAAAAAGATTCCACTTTTTGAAGAAATTAGGTAGAGAATGAGAAAATTAATTAAATAATGACCAAAAAATCTGCTAGTCAGATATTGTGAGATTTCACAATATAAACTAACAGATTTTTTCATACTTAAGAAGTGAAGATGTTTATTTCTTTAACCATTCTTTTACTATAGCCTTATATTGAGCCAAAGTAATTGCGCCATCTTCACCTTCACTAGTTGCGTTAAAAGCATCAGCAGCACCATAAGGAGTTTGAGTCATGTGAGCCATGCCCATTATGCGATGTCCCTTATTTAATAAATTGGTATAGTGTCCTGCCCTTCTATAACGGTTGTTCCTAAAACGGCCTGATTATATACAGGGTCTTCCCAATTAGGAGTGAACTCATAGGGCGCTAGGCTAGGGCTTTTCTTTACGTTCCATTCCCAGGCTACTTTTTCAGTCATCCAGTTGCTAATTGGCTCAGCACCGGCAGAAAGATTTTCCAGGTTGAAATGATAGCCGTAAAAGCCCGGATGATTTAAGGAACCCTGTTTTTGATAATCTGCATCAATCATTGAAATTGCTGTAGAAGTTGGAGAAATCTTTAGCTCACCAACTCCAGCTTTAGTTCTTTCCTTGTTTGCATTAGCAAGACTCTGAAGAGAAGCTTTAATGTTAACGTTGCTGGTAGCATCATCTTTGCCACCTAACTTGACATAAGTATTGAACCATGATGGTGCGCCTTTTTGCGCTTGACTATCAATTTTGCCTGTTCTGAGTAAAGTGGCTGCTTTTTGTGCTTCCTGTCTTTGTGCAGTAGTTAGCGAAGTATCATTTGCCATAAAATCCATCAAACTTGCTCCGTTTTTAGCAGGCCGATTTTTTGGTGTTTTGACTATATTGAGCGGTAAACCATCGTAATAGTGAATATATTTATTTTTACCGATGCGATAATATTTATAGCCTTTAATCTTTTTAATAGAAGTATAATAGAGACTCTTGCTCTTTTTATATACTTTTCTGGTTTTTTTACCCTTGTGATCGTAGACATATGTTTTACTAGACACAAATATTTGATGTTTAGCAGCAAATACGGGTTGTGGGTTACTAAATGAACTAGTACCTAGTAATATTAAAATACTGGCAATTATTGCAATAAAACTTTTTTTCTTCATTGGTTCTCCCTTCATAAAATAATAAAACCTATTTGCCAAAAAATTATTAAATTAATATAATTTTATTTTCGAATTAACGATCTTTTTATTATTATGCATTACCTTTTTCAAAAAGGATTTCTTGGCGCCACAGTTGACATACAGGTCTACTTGAGGAAGGTGGGTACTATGGGAAAGATTGCCTTTGCGTGAAGCCTTCTGAGTAAACCACCGATATTTAGCATAATGTGGGTTATTGAAGTGCATGTCATTTTTAAAACGATATTTTTTCCCTGGCTTAAGGTGAGAAAGATTAAAGCGAAATCGCATTAAATAAACACGACCATGTACAAACTTTTTGTGGTCGATGTTATTTATGTAAATACCATCTTCTTTAGCAGAAAGTCCCGTCGCCTTTTTATTAACAACATATATGCTTGGAGTAAAGAACGTTGGCTTCCCCGTGTTAACTTTTAGATGACGAGTGAAAAAAGTAACATTTCCTACCCAATTACCATAAGCCTTTTTAGTAGAATTAACGTTATAATATTTTTTATCAAAAGCTGCTTTAATTGTTATAGCAGATGCACTAACGCTTTTAGGTGAAAATAGAATAAGGCCAGTCAATAGCACAAAAAAAGTAGCAATAAATTTAACAACTGATTTTTTCTTCATTATTTATTACCTTTAAAAACAAAATAAAAATATCTGGATAAATTTATAAGTCATCGCCACCAATAATAAAGTCGTAATTTGGATATTTGTGATCTTTTAACTTTTTTGCAAGTTTAGCTGTCTGATACCAGTGACTATCTACATACCAATAAACATTCTGATATTCTGCATAACCTAAAACTTTATTACCATCTAATTTAGCAACATTATACCAATCAAGTGTACCTTCGTCAGGGTAACCCCAAATTCCAACTCCAGTCCAAGTATAGCCTTTTTGAGTCATTTTATTTGATAAATAAACCCAAGATCTTGTTTTTTTACTTGGTTTAGGCATAACCTTAGGTTTAGCTTTTAACAATTTAGGATACTGGTGACCATTTTCGTAATAAATTTGTTTTGTTTTAGTGAAAGTCATCTTATCGATTTTCTTTGTCTTGGAATTGTATGAGTACCATGTCCCACGCCAGCTTTTAGGAAAAACAGCCTGGGTTTGCTTAGCTTGCACATTACTTGGCGTATTAATAAAATTGCCAATCGTGCCGACACCTATCAAGGTGGCTACCAACATAATCACTTTTTTAAATTACATTTTTTATTACCTCTATACAAAATTCAACTTTACTACAAACAAACTATACGCTTTCTGTACTTCGTGTAACACTTTAAAGCGGATAAAAAAACATAAATAAAGAAATACAAGCCACATAATTGAAAATATATAAGCTCTGCTTTCAGATTTAGGCAAGTCAAAACAGCCTTTGATAAAGATACAAAACCTTTTATATTTTGAACACAAAAAATCCCAGCGCTGACTACCTAACAGAACTGGGATAACATTATTTTAACGGAAAATGCAAATTATTACCATATTTGTCAATGATTTGGGGATAAAAACTTGAACTGCTTATTTGTCGCCATTCATAATTGTATTTTTAACGATCACATAATCAACTAATTTAATTGAACTAAGATCTCTGCCCCCAGCATATGAAATTGAGGACTGCAGATCTTCCTGCATCTCTCTTAAGGTATCGGCAATATGACCACGATAGGGAACGAGCATCTGTTTACCCTCAACGTTTCGATAAGCTCCTTTTTGGACTTCCGAAGCTGACCCCCAATATTGCTTATATGTTTTACCGTTAATTTTGATTACATTACCAGGTGACTCTTCATGCCCTGCAAGCATTGAGCCAATCATAACCATTGTAGCGCCAAAACGAATTGACTTCGCTATATCGCCGTTATAACGGATGCCGCCATCAGCAATCAGCGGTTTGCTTGCTACTTTGCTGCACATTCTTAAAGCGGCGAGTTGCCAGCCACCGGTGCCAAAACCGGTTTTAAGCTTGGTAATACATGCGCGACCAGGACCAACACCAACTTTTGTGGCGTCTGCTCCTGCACCTTCTAATTCACGAACTGCTTCCGGGGTCGCAATATTGCCTGCTGTTAAAAAAGTATCTGGCAATTTTTCTTTGATGTATTTAATCATATCAATAACATAGACAGAATGCCCATGAGCTACATCAATCGTGATATATTCAGGCTTAATGTTTTTAGCAACTAGCTGATCGATAAAATCATATTCGCCTTTTTTAATACCAACAGATATAGAAGCAAATAGACCTTTTTCATGCATCATCTTGATAAAAGCGAAACGCTTTTCAGGTTGAAAGCGGTGCATGACATAGTAGTAGCCGTTTTGGGCCAGCCAAACCGCCAAGTCATCGTTAATGACGCTTTCCATGTTGGCAGGTACGACTGGTATTTTAAATGTTCGGTTTCCGAACTTAACACTGGTATCTGCATCATGACGGCTCTTAATGATCCCTTTATTCGGAACGAGCTGGATATCATCATAATCAAATGCTTCCATACTGAAATAATTGCTCATAAGTAAATCGGCTCCTAAATAAATATCTTTACAAACGAAGTAACTATAATCAAAAATGCTTTTTTTGTCAATATAAAAATCGAACTATTAAAAATATAATCACCATAATAATTCGCATTTAAATTTGACTAAAGAATGGTAAATTGCTAGACTATTTACGTGATATTTGTAGAAATTTAATGAGGTGAATAAATATGACAGCAGTTGCAGTTGTTGGTAGCCAATGGGGCGACGAAGGAAAGGGCAAAATTACTGATTTTTTGAGTAATGAAGCTGCTTATACTGTTCGTTCAAATGGTGGTAATAATGCTGGCCATACTATTGAAATAAATGGTCAAGATTTTAAAATGCGTTTAATTCCGTCAGGTATTTTTGCGTCAAAAGAAGGGGCCGTAATTGGTAATGGCGTAGTTATTAATCCTGAGGTTTTATTTAGTGAATTAGAAACCCTGGCTGAAAAGGGTATTGATACAAGTAAATTAAAAATCTCTAACCGGGCTCATATCATCATGCCATATCATATCAAGCAAGATGAATACCAAGAAGAAGCAAAAGGTGATCAAAAAATCGGTACTACTAAAAATGGTATCGGACCGGCTTATATGGATAAAGCATCCAGAATTGGTATTCGTGTTTGTGATCTTCTTGAAAAAGATACTTTTGAAGCAAAATTACGCGCTAATTTAGAGCAAAAAAACGAAGTATTTACCAAAATTTACGGCAAGCCGGCACTGAAATTTGAAGATATTTTTGCCAAATACTTTGAATACGGTCAGAAAATGAAAAAATACGTCACAGACACTTCAGTGTTAGTTAATGATGCTTTGGATAATGATAAAACGGTATTATTTGAAGGGGCACAAGGAATTATGCTTGATATAGATGAGGGAACATATCCATTTGTTACTTCGTCAAATACAATTTCAGGTGGAATTGCCAGCGGTATCGGTGTTGGTGCTAATCGGGTGAAAAGTGTCATTGGTGTTTGCAAAGCATATACCACCCGTGTTGGTGCTGGTCCTTTTCCTACTGAATTACTAGATGAAACTGGTGACCGTATTCGCGAAACTGCTCATGAATATGGCACAGTTACCGGCCGTCCTCGGCGCGTGGGCTGGTTTGATTCAGTTGCTTTACGTCACGCCAAACGCGTTTCTGGCATCAATGGTTTAAGTCTTAACTTGCTTGATATTTTTAGCGGTTTTGACACTATTAAAATTGCAACTGCTTATGAACTTGATGGTCAGAAAATTGATTACTATCCTGCAAGTCTAAAAGAATTAGACCGCTGCCAACCTGTTTACGAAGAATTACCTGCTTGGAAAGAAGATATTACAGGTGCTAAGACTTGGTCTGATTTGCCAGAAAACGCACAGAAGTTTTTAAACCGTGTTTCAGAACTTGTAGGCATACCTTTAGTTACTGTTTCGGTAGGCCCTGACCGTGAACAAACGATTGTTTTACAAAATCCGTGGGAAATGTAATTTATGCTGGAACGTTATACTCGCCCTGAAATGGGTAAAATATGGTCTGATGAAAATAAATATGAAGCATGGCTAAAAGTAGAAATTGCTGCTACCAATGCTTGGAGTGAATTAGGCGAAGTCCCAAAAGAAGATGCTGCTAAAATTGCTCAAAATGCCAGCTTCACACCAGAGCGGGTGGCAGAATTGGAGCAGGTAACTCATCATGACGTGGTTGCTTTTACACGAACAGTTTCTGAAAGCCTTGGACCTGAGAAAAAGTGGGTACACTTTGGTCTGACTTCGACGGATGTTGTTGATACGGCACAAGGATATATCTTAAAACAGGCAGATGAGATTATTCGTCAAGATCTGCACAAACTAAAAAAGACGATTGCTGAAAAAGCACGTAAATATAAAAATACGGTGGAAATGGGTCGCACGCATGGTGTGCAAGCTGAGCCCACTACTTTTGGCTTAAAACTAGCTCGCTGGTATGCGGAAATTAATCGTGATATTGAACGCTTTGAACATGCAGCAAAAGGAGTAGAATCAGGAAAAATTTCCGGTGCCGTTGGGACTTTTGCTAACGTACCACCAGCTGTTGAAACCAGTGTCTTAAAGCAGCTAGGCTTAACTCAGCAGCCAATTACCAGTCAAGTATTACCACGCGATTTGCATGCTGAATATATTGCTACTTTGGCGCTAATAGCCACAAGTATTGAAAATTGGGCAACCGAAATTAGAAGTTTGCAACGCTCTGAAATCCACGAAGTAGAAGAGCATTTCCGTGCAGGGCAAAAAGGTTCTTCAGCAATGCCTCACAAACGTAATCCTATTGGCTCAGAAAATCTTTGTGGTATGGCGCGGGTTTTACGGGGCCATATTATAACTGCTTATGAGGATGTATCACTTTGGCATGAACGCGATATTTCCCATTCCAGTGCTGAACGTGTAATTTTACCTGATACTACAATTGGTATTGATTATATGCTCAGTCGTTTTAACCGCATTTTAACCAATCTTGATGTTTTCCCAGAAACAATGCTTAAGAACATGGATAAAACTTATGGTCTGATTTATTCCCAGCGCTTATTATTAAAACTGATTGATGAGGCTGGTCTTTCTCGTGAAGATGCTTATGATATGGTTCAGAAATTAACCACGAGATCTTGGAACGAAGGAATTTCCTTTAGAAAATTAGTTGAAAGCAGCCCAATCATGGACTATCTTTCAGAAGATGATGTAGCTGATGCATTTGATTATCATTACCATTTGCGTCATGTTGATGAAATCTTTAAAAAAGTTGGCTTAGAATAATTAGTAAAGCAGATAGGACAAAATTATTGCTCTTAGACTAACCAAAAATGCATTGAGCTTCATTGTGATGTGAACCCCAAAATTAGGACAAATTTGGGGATCATATCATTACTCAATGCATTTTTGATTCTTGGTATTGTTTACTGATTTTAATAAATTAGAGATCAATCATTATTAATCAGTGGCATACTAGTGATGAGACAGCCATTACTTAATTTATAATTGGCTTTCTTCTTTAGATTAACGGCCGTTATGTCAAAAGCAACTTTGCAAGCAAGGATACCTGTAAAATTGCTGGTTACCACATAAATTTCTTAAGATTATTTAAATCAGTTATCGTTAAGTTACCAATACCTTTTAGTCTTGTTTTATCAATTCTTAGCTGATAACGTTTATTACAGTCTATCCACGATTCCTTGTGAAGGCCAGACTTTTGCCAATCGGTAATTTTAGCATACTTTGCGCGAATGCGTTTTGACTTATTTTGATATTTACTAGTAATTTTAAATACATAATAAAATTCATCATCCTGCTCAATATATAAAACTGGCCGACTTTTTCCGTCTGGTACATCTTCGTATTCAAGGTATGTTATAAAAATATCGCCCAAATTCATTAACTGGTCTCCTTAATCTGCGAAAAAGTCAGCTATTTCTTCGGAGGTTTCAACCTTTTGTGCAGGAATTTTACGACTAGCTGCAATAATTTCATCTTTTAGATGGTCATAGTCATCAACTGAAAATGCTACGGGTAGTTTGCCTTTGTCAGCAATCTGTGTAAGCATCATTGAAATCACATCATTAGGTTTAAGACCAATTTTTCTAATAACTAGCTCTGCTGTATCAGCTATTTGTTTGTCTATATTAACAGAATATCTTTTAGTAACAATCTTAGTTGCCATAATTTGCCTCCCAAAATTATTTTATTACATAAATAATATCATAAAATTACCTAAAATAGCATACTTTAGGTAATTCTTGTAAATTTTAGTCTAAAACTGTCTTAAATAAAACAATATTTTAGCCGTATTTCGTATTAAAGCGAATTACGGCTTTTTAAGTGCTCTTGAATTTTTTGTTTCTTCTGAATCAAAAAAATATGCCACTTGGTTTCTTATAATTGCCACTTAGTTAAAAGTGCTAGATTTTACATTAAAATAAGCGTTTAATTAAATCATCAAGTGATGAAGGGCAGGTGAGAAGCGTGAAAATAAAAATAGAACTGAATCCGGATATGGAAGATGACGATACCAGTGTAACAATTCATGCTAAATCTGTGACGCCAGAAGTTGAACAGATATACCGACAGTTGCAAGGTATCAGTGAACATCCTGACCAAATAGAAGGCAAAAAAGATAATGTGTCCTATTACTTGAGCATGAATGAAATTTTATTTTTTGAAACAGAAGATAAACAGGTGATTGCACATACTGCCAAGGATGCCTTTACCGTAGACTACAAACTCTATGAACTAGAAAATTTGTTAAATAATCAGTTCATGCGGGTATCTAAGTCAACAATTTTAAATTTAAATCAAATTTATGCGTTAACACGTTCGATTTCTAACTGTAAGATTAATTTTCGCGATTCTTATAAAACTGTCTATGTTTCACGTCACTACTATCACAATTTGAATGATAGGTTAAACGAGAGAAGGTCATCATAATGAAAAAATTTAAACTTAGAGAAGTATTTTGGGGCATTGCTCTAGTAGCAGCTGCCGTATTCTTAGTCCTTAATCAGCTGCATCTGCTTTCATTTCATTTAAAAGTAAGCATGATTATTTGGACGATAATATTCGGAGCAGCACTGATCGAAAGCGTGGCTAATAAAAGTTTGTTTGGTACAACTTTTTCCATTGCCTTTTTGTTAATTGTTTACGCTGAACCCTTGCATATTACCAAAATTGTACCGTGGACGGTCTTAGTGGCGGCGTTATTAATTTATTTAGGCTTAACGCTGATTTTTAAGAGAAGCTGGTTTCCCAGGATAGTCTATTTTAACCAAAAAAAAGACGGCAAATGGAAGAACTTTAGCAATAATCGCTCAAGAATTGATAATAACGTATTCAGTAGCGGTACTGGAAAAGTTGATGGAGAAGATATAGTAATCAATCAGCGCTTATCATCAGTTTCGCGCTACGTTCATTCACAAAATTTACGCAGTATAACAATTAATTCTTCTTTGGGTGAAGTTGAAGTCTACCTTGATCAGGCTAAAGCTGCAGGCGATGTGGTGACCGTTGACATTAGTGGCACTATGGGTGAGATTGAAATTTACGTTCCAACTTCATGGAGAGTCAACAGTGATAACTTAAACCTGGCTCTGGGAGAATTAGATATTAATGACGAATCTACCGGTGGCGGTCCTACACTAATGTTAACTGGGCATTTCAGCTTGGGTGATGTGGAAGTTAATTATGTTTAACTTGGAGAAAATAAAATGGTCAATTTAAAACAATTACATGATTATGTCAAAGAAAATTATGAAGCCGGAAACTATAAAGATGCTGAAAAAGCATATAAAAAATGGCATGATACCAATGATTATACCTATAATGCAGCAAAAACTGCTGTGAAAAAAAGTTCTCTCAGTGATTATCAAATGGGTTGTGAACAAGCTAAAAAGGACTATGCAGAGAGTCATTCTTTCAAGGTTTTTCCTAAAAAAGGTGTTAACTTAGTTAATCGTATTACCCAGAATAAAGCAATTGAAATAGAACGCTACATTGACGGCTACAATGATGCCAAGACCAAAATTTTACGGGCGAAAAAATAGCCCATAAAGGAGACTATTAATTATGTATGGCTCATTATTAGCCAATGTAAGTCCAGATAGAAGAATTAAGGAAGCTGTAGAACAATTTTCTCAACATACACAAGCCTATTATCTGGAAAATAAGCCAGTCGGATTAATGACCTGTTGGCAAAATGCTTTTCACCCTTATTCTTTAAATTTTGCGGGCTATCTTGCACCTAGATTAACCAGCGTGGAACAAATGCAGGTTTATGAGCAAATACTGACGGATTTAACGGCAAAAGCCCAAAAAATCACCAAAACGCATTAATTACTTATGATTATGCACCGCAATTACTCTTTAATGCTATTGGTCAAAAAAATGGTTTTAAATTAATCAGAACTACTGTAGAACCCCAGATGCCCTTGAAAAGGGCACTGAAAAATATTCTAATTGATACTGATTTACAGATGGTCACTCTACATGAAATAAAAAAAGATTCTGTAATAATGAATAGGCTGGCACAAGTGAGTTTCTCCGATTATCAAAAAAATCATTTAGCAAATCCGGTTGCAAAGATACCTCTTAGTGAGTGGAGCAAAACCATTTTCACTGATCAACTTGAACACGCCCCATTAGCGCTAATTGCTGCTGGACAAATTAAGGCTTATTGCTTTTCTTTTGAGGATACCCCTCAAAAATTGACTTTAGGATGGATGGGTGCTGTTAAGCCTAATTTATTAGACCAATTGCAACAGCAATTGCTAAATTGGGCACAAGCAAAATATCAAACTTTAAGTGGTGAATTTGACTCTACAGACCCATTAGCAACGAGGACTTACAGAAAATATGCGTTTAATCTGTGTCCAGTTTATGAAACGTATTTAAAGGAACTTTTTTAAACAGGTGACGAACGACAAGCTATTAATAGTTTGTCGTTTTTTATAGGTAGAAAAAATTCATGTTGACTTAAAGTTCACTTGAAGTATTACCATTAATCTAATCGTCGGATGAACAAGCTTGGTTAGTGTTAAAAAGCGATAAAACCAAACTGATAGAAAGACTGGTATATCCATGAAACGTAGTAAAGTTATTGTCCACATGTATGTTTCAATTGATGGCAAAATTGATGGTGAATACGGTAGTAGTATTTCTAGTCAATATTATTCAGATGAATTATTTGAATTAAGCAATGCTGATGCTAATGGTCGTGAAACTATTCAAATGTATGCCACGCCAGCTAATGCACAGATTGATTTAAGCAAATATCCTGCAGATAAAATTGAATACGAAGATTGGCTGCCGGATATTAAGTCACAAACCTGGTCGGTTTCTTTTGATCGCAAGGGCAAATGCAACTGGACACAAAACTATTTCGAATATAATGGTTATAAGATGCATGCAATTGAAATAGTTACTAAGCAGGCAAGTAAAAATTATTTAGCTTACTTACGTACCTTACAAATTCCTTATATTATTAGTGGTGAGCAGGAATTTAACTTAACAGAAGTTCTGGTTAAGTTAAAACAGCATTTTAATATCACAACGCTTGCTGTTTGCGGTGGCTCAATTATTGACGGCGTCTTTTTAAAGGCACACTTAGTTGATGAAATTTCTTTAGTAGTTGCACCACATGTAAACGGAGATTCCCAACAAAAATCTGCTTTCAATACTTTAGGTAAATACATTGATGATTCATTTGCCTTTGTAAGTGCCAAAAAATTAGCAGACGGCGGTGTACACCTGTTGTTTAAGAAACAAAGTTAGTTTCTCTTAATACTATAAAATTGGTTAATTCAGAGTATCAAGTTGGAAACGGTTTGGTACTTTTAATTTTGCCAAAATTTTAACCAACGAATATGGCGTCTTTTTACTTGTCTATAATTGATAGCGATAAAAATAATAGGGGATATTCCAACTTTGCGAATCAGCTGCAACTAAATCATCCTTCATTAAGTATTTAGGCAATAATGCAGTTGCCTGGCCTTTTTTGACCAGCTCTAAAATCATTTCCAGCGAATCAATTTCAGTGACGCTGTTTTTATTCTGCGTTAATTTGAGAGTCAAGTTACGAAACGGACAATTTATGTCTGCGTTTATGGCAACCGGTACTCTTTTATTTTCCTGCTTTTTGCCTTTTAAAAAACAGGCTTGTAAATGGCTTTTCTTGATTAACGAATATTGGGGTAAAGTGATCGGAGTAAAGGCCCAGACCATGTCATAGGGATGCTTAGTCAATAATTCTTGAATTTCATTAGTACTTTTAATGATGACTTCATATTGATCAAGTGCAAACTGTTTCTTTTGGGTAATAATATAGCCAAAAAGCAACTCAGAGATTAAAACTTTTGGTTTGTTACTGGTTAAATCGTCTTTTAAATTTTGATAGTTTTGTAGTGCTTTAGTTGCAAAATGATACATTTTTTGCCCATTTTTAGTTGGTCTGACTCCTAAATTAGAACGCACAAAAAGTGGCGTTTTCAGTTCTCGCTCCATTGTTTTGAGCCTGGCCGTAATATTGGATTGAGTGTAGCCCAATTTCAATGCCGCTTTATTCAGTGATCTAGTTTGATAAATTGTTTGATAAATATATAAATCGTTAAAATTCATAATACTCCATATCATTAAAAGTGATAACCCTATTATAATCTCGGATTATGCAGAGTGAATTTGTTTTAATATACTAATTTTGTAATCTAAAGGGGGAACTTATTATGACTACAAAAATTGGTATTAATGGTTTTGGTCGCATCGGTCGGCTTGCTTTACGGCGAATTTATGAAGTGGCCAGTGACGACATCGAAATTGTCGCAATCAACGACTTAACTTCACCAGCTATGTTAGCACACTTATTAAAATATGATACTGCGCATGGTCAATTTAATCATGAAGTAACTGCTACAACTAATAGTATTGTAATTGATGGTAAAAATATTCCGGTTTATGCGGAAAAAGATGCCAGTCAAATTCCGTGGGTTAAAAATGACGGGGTTAAAATAGTACTTGAATGTACTGGATTTTATACTTCAACTGCAAAATCCCAAGCTCACCTTGATGCTGGTGTTAAAAGAGTATTAATTTCTGCTCCTGCAGGCAATATGAAAACTATTGTCTATAGCGTAAATGATGATCAATTAACTGACTCTGATCAAATTATTTCCGCAGGCTCATGTACCACTAATTGCTTGGCACCATTAGCACAGGCAATGAACGATGAATTTGGCATTCAAGTGGGAATTATGTCTACAACGCATGCCTACACAGCTTCACAAATGTTGCAGGATGGACCTGATCGTGGTGGCAATGTCCGTAATGCTCGTGCCGCTGTTGCTAACGTTATTCCGCATTCAACTGGAGCAGCTAAAGCGATTGGACTAGTTATACCTGAACTGGATGGCAAACTTACGGGTATTGCTCAACGAGTCCCTGTTATTTCTGGTTCTATTACTGAACTAGCTGCCGTTTTAAGAGAAAAAGTTACAGCTGAAGAATTTAACGCTAGAATTAAAAAGCATACTGAAGGCAATGCTTCTTTTGGCTATAATGACGACCAAATTGTGTCATCAGATATTATTGGCACTGAATTTGGTTCGGTATTTGATCCAACTCTTACCCAAGTTGAAACTGGAGATAATGGGGTACAACTAGTCAAGGGTTACGCCTGGTATGACAATGAGTCCGGCTTTGTAGCCCAAATGATCAGAACACTGCAAAAGATTGCCCAGCTAGGTTAATTCCAAAAATTAACTGATATTTTTATCAATTTATAACTGTTTATCATCAATAAAAAATGGTTCTGCCAAGTGCAGAATCATTTTTTGTGCTTTTAAAATATGCTAGTCATTTTTCAACCATGGCGCTGTGAGCATTTGACTAACGGTTTGCTTAATATCATTGCTTTGGGCAATCAAAGAAATTACCGCAGCCCCAGCTGCCTTAGTTTTAGCGATTGCGCCTAAGTCGCTAGCGGTAATCCCACCAATAGCAACAATTGGTCGGGTTGTGCTTTTGACCAGTTTGCTTAAGCCGGCAATACCAATTTCGGGGTCGGCATCACTTTTAGATTGGGTGGCATAAATTGGACCACTGCCATAATAATCAATTCCGCTAATTTTATTGGCTTGCTCAACTTGCGTTAAATTCGAGCAAGAATAGCCGATAATCATCTGACCGCCAACTTCTTTAATGACCTGTCTGATTTCTTCATCACTTTGACCAACATGGACACCTTCGGCATGAACATGTTGTGCGAGCTGAACATCATCGTCAATGAAGAAAGGCACGTGATACGTTTGACACAATTGATGCAGCTTTTGTGCCATGGGGAGTCTCTCAGCTTCACTTAAAGTTGAATTAGGTCCCTTGTCTCGAAATTGAAAAGCAGTAATACCTGCAGCAAGTGCTTCTGCGACTATGCCCGGTAATGTTTTACCTTCCGGAACGTCTTGACTGCCACAAATAAAGTAAGCATGTAAAAAATCAGTGTTAAAGTTTTTCATTATTTCTCCTAAATTACTGAGCCCAATGATTTAAAGGACCGTGACCATGACCAACTTGAATGGTTTCCTTAATGGTTTTAGTAACGTACTTTTTAGCAATTTTAATTGCTGACGGTAAACTTTGACCTAAAGCCAGTTGAGCCGTAATTGCTGCAGCTAAGGTGTCACCGGTGCCGTGGGTGCGCTTGGTATGTATTCTGGAACTGCTGACCCAAAGATCGGAACCATCAGCAAATAAAGCATAATCTTTTACTTGTTCACTACTTGCATGACCGCCTTTAATTAGCACATTTTTAACTCCCATATCTTGTAATTTATGAGCTAATTCTGGATATTGGGCTTGATCTTGTACTTTGATGCCAGTTAAAGTCTCCGCTTCTGGCAAGTTGGGTGTTATAAGATCGGCTAAAGGCAGCAATTCGTTTTTAACGGTGGCGACAGCATCTTGACTTAATAATGGTGCGCCCCCTTTAGCAATCATCACTGGATCTATGGTAATAGGACCAAAGTCATACTTTTGCAAATTAAGTGCAACTTGGTGAACGTGATCTGCATCGCCCAACATTCCTGTTTTACAAGCACGGATGTGGAAATCTTCTGACAGAGAGGCGAATTGGGCATCGATCATTTCTAAGGGAAGTAAAAAAGACTTTTGCACACCTAAAGTGTTTTGTGCTGTCACTGCTACCACTACAGCTGTACCAAATACTTTTTGCATTTGAAAAGTTTTTAAATCAGCCATGATTCCAGCACCGCCACCTGAATCTGTGCCGGCAATAGTTAAAACTTGGGGAAAAGAATTAATTTTTTCAGTCATCATAAAGTTCCTTAATCAAAATCTGCAATTTGTTCAATATCTGCAACTTTTACTTTATACAGATAATCCATGAGATACATGCCAAAAGTAGCGGGTCCGACATTGGGATGATCTTTAACTACTAATTGACCGGCGCAACTGAAAACTAAAGCACCTATTTGAGCTGCTTCAAAAGGATCGTCAGCAACAGTTGAAAAAGCTGTGACAATACTGGTTAACATATCTCCTGAGCCGACATGAGTTTTAAAAAGGGGTGAGCCGTTATGGACATGGGCTATTCTTTTACCATCGCTAATTGTGTCTGTAGGTCCGCTCGCAATGACTGTGCAACGATATTTTTGAGCAGTTTTAGCAGTAATTTCATCAATATCGCCAGAACCGGAGCCTGCATCAATCCCCTTTGAGCTCCAATCAAAGCCACCTAAGGCAGCTATCTCACCAATATTGCCCCGAATAATACTAGTATGAAAATCCCATAAAAGTTTATCTGTGATTTTATAACGGTACTCCACGGCGCCAACGGCAACGGGATCAAATACTATGGGTTTATTATATTGGCGCGCTAAATCTTCCACTTTTTTAATGTGGTTAATTTGCTGCTTGGTTAAGCAACCAATATTAACTGCCACAGCGGAAGCCATCCGCACAATTTCTTCAGCTTCAGCGATTTCATTGCTCATAATTGGTGAAGCACCAATAGCATTAACAGCATTGGCCACGTCTTGAACTGTTACAAAATTAGCAATATTGAAAATAACCGGGTTTTCTGCTCGCAATTTGTCTAATAATTCTAACTGCATTTTATTACTCCTAATTTAATATCCTTAAAATTTTTGACTAATAAAAAAAACTTTGACATGTGGAAATGCCAAAGCTAAAGCAGTTTTGACACGTTCCTACGCAAGTATTAACTTACAGGTTCAAAGGGTCTGAAATATTTTCATCTCAGCCAAAAAGGCACCCCTCGTGTTATCGCTTACAATTATAGCGTATTTTATTGCTTATTACAAGGTTAGTTTGATAAAGACGCTATCTATTATAAGCTATAAGTGTTAGTATTTTAACTAATATTAAAAATGTGCTAGAAAACAAAAAATTATAGTGATTATAGTTAATATTTAATAAAATGTAATTAGTATTAATCAAAAGTTATTTTAACAAATAGTATTTAATTTGGAGGAGAACAATCATGAATTTCACTGATCGACTACACGAAGCGGGGAAGGCATTGTGGCATGAAAGTATGGTGCATCCATTTATTAAGGAATTGCAAAGTGGCGAACTCCCAATTGCAACTTTTAAATTTTATCTGTTGCAGGATCGCTATTATTTAAGAGAATTTAGCAAGTTGCATGAATTAATTGCGGCAAAAACGGATAATCAGGAAGTAAAGGAATTTTTACTGGCAGGGGCACAAGACTTGAAAGATGTCGAAATATCAGTGCGAGGCCATTTTTTTGAAGAATTAAAAATAACTGCGACTGAAATTTCTGAAACTCCGGTGGCTCCAACAGCTTATAACTACGTTAACCATATGCATATGACATTAAATCGATTTGGTGTTAAACCAGCGGTTGCAGCGCTTTTACCATGTTACTGGCTCTATCAGGAAATTGGCCAAAAAATGGCAGAAAAGGGCTCACCGGTTTCTTATTATCAAGAGTGGATTGATACTTATGATGGCGAGTGGTATGGTGCCAACGTAGAAAAAATGCTGCATTTAACCAATTCTTTGGCTGAAAGTGCCACTAATGAAGAACTTGAGCAAATGGAAACTGCATTTGTACGCAGCAGCTATTATGAATTGCAGTTTTGGCAGATGGCTTATGAAAAACAAGATTGAAAGTAAATTCTGCAAAAAGAGCTTTTATTTTATTCTTACTTGTCTTTAGTCAATTTCATAATAAAATTTTGATATTGACCAATGTAATTATTGTTCAAAGTCCCAGGAAAGTGTGCAACTTGGGGAAAGCAAGATATACTTTTATAATAATTAATGCCAAAACTTTGTTCTTTAAATTGTTTTGGTATTTTTTGTGAGTTCAGTTAAATCATTTAAATTCTTTTACCATCATATATTTGGTAGATTAATTGAATTTATGCGTTGAGCGTTAATACCTATGCAGAATAATTAAGAATTTCATTTTTAATTAGCTTGGTTACCGTTTTAACTTTCTTACAAGATCACTAGCAGCTTTGAAGACATTAGCCAGCTGTTTTAAAGCTAAGCCGATTATGCATACGATAAAGTTACGCACATTTTTTACCGCAATAAGGCAGTTTTTAGTAAGCGCTTGCTATCATTTATATTTTTTGATATTATTATAATGGGGCATTTTATAAAACAATAAAATATTATCAATCACTACTATAGTTACTTCCTTAGGACATCCTGGTGCAGCTACTACCATACTAGCAAAGATGGAATGTGGCAGTATATGGAACTTTGGAATAGGCTGGAATGGACTTTTTGTCTATATACGCAATGATACTATTTTATTTACTGATTGTTGTTACAGCTGAAAGGAAGTGATCTTATCAAAAAAGTAGTTAGCCTATTCTTGGTAATGTTAACCATTTTAGCTGGCCTACTGGTAATTAACATTTACCAGACCAAGGATCAAGATAGGATTGAAAAAATAGAAGAGACGTCAGATTCGTTCAAGGTCTATGTATCTGATAGTCCACGCGTCGCAGACGAGACGCTGACCTTCTTCAAGCACATGGCTGGCAAATATGGTTTGACGCTAATTAAGTCCGATTATGGCGGGGAAACAGTAATCAAGTCAGCTGTGGTCAGCAAGGACAGCTTTCCCTATTATGAATTCTTCGCCCGGAATAGAAAATTCGACCTGTTTCCAAACAAGAAAACCGTATATTTACAGGGCAGGGATATCCCCGTGTTCTTGAAAAGCGAACGTATAAGACTGCAGAGTCTTGACAAGTTTTGGGGCAAGGGTGACAAGTCCGTGAATGGTGTCTACACGGTTATCGGCAATCTAAAGTACCGCAAAACAGTTGTGCGCAAATTGGCTGTATTTTTTAATACAAGCGAGAAAGACCTATTAACTCCCAAAGTGTTTTCTAAAAAGGAATACATTAATAGAACGCTGATGATTTATCTGATCTTGTTCTTAACACTGGCCATACTAACAATCCTTGCCACCTTTTCAATACCACTGACAAACGTTAAGCAAATTGGCGTATACAAGCTGTTAGGTCTGTCTAACTTGGACGTGGTAAGTAAATTGTTCATGTTGCCACTTGCGTCCTTACTTGGCGCCAGCTTACTTTTTGACATCGGAATCAGGTTGTTTTTCGCCTACTGGCCAGCGGGCTTTGCCAAGTGGGTGTTGATTAGTCAACTGATTGTAGTCATGATTTTTGCCTTGTCTATTCTTATCGCACTTGCTCTGATTAGGAGTATTCGAATTATCACGCTGCTAAAGCAGGGCATCAACTTCAACCTGGGCATGGCTATCACACTGGTCATCAAAGTTGCTACGGTAGTGTTAGCCACAGTGTTGCTAATAGGTGGCTTGGCTAACGTTAAGGAAGCCAATGAAAATAGCAGGCAATCCGAAAAAGTAGCCCGCTTGGGCAGCTACTTGACTGCAGAACGAACCAGTGTTGTTTCAACCGAAGCTATTAAAAATGACGAAGTTCATAATGGCAAGAATGAGGCCAAGATAGGACACTTCTTTAATGACTTGGAAAAAGAGAGCAATGCCTATTTTGTGTCCGGTTCAATCACTAACCCGCAAAGGAGCCTGGCACGCTTCAAATTTGCTGATAGCTTCACCCCCAAGGACCGCTACCCGGTAGTGCGGATTAACCGAAACTATCTTAAACATTTGGGTCTGAATTCATCTACAGGGCTAAAAAATAGATTCTACGTACCAATTGAAATGAAGAAGGATCATGATAAGGTAACTAAACTTACAAAGTTGCTTGTCCTTGACCGTTCAGACAAGTCAAGAAAAGACTTGACAAAAACACGAGTAAATATTTTATACTATCGGTCTGCACCAGCAACCCCGATTTACATCAATGAAAAACTTAAGCTTTTTAAGCGGCCAATTTATGAATTAATTGATTCGAACCACTTAGATCACTGGAGCAAACTGCAGCTATCGATTTCAGGTCTTAGTAATCCCATCAGAATCCCGGCATAACCGGGCGCAGATTAAACGTTTAGGCCGAGCTAAATACATGCGAGGCATCAAAATAAAGTTTGCAACGGCAACTTCGCTTGCCAATAGCCTTACTACTATATACCGCTGGGGTCTGCTAATTTCACTAATTTTGCTGGGCGTCACCTTTACGATTTCACTGGTCGTTTCGGCTTTCAGCGCGGTTCTCTATTTCAGAACCAATGAGCAGAAGCTATCAATTTTTCGCCTGCTAGGTTTTAAACTCATTGACCGATACGGCATGGCCATCACCTTCTTGCTAAGTCTATATGCAGTTCAAATCGGCGTAGCCCTCTTTTGGGGCAGAAGCATTGGGGCACTGCTGACCGGTGTGCTGTTAGCAGGTGTTGACTTATTGGTAACGCTGGCCATCTTTATCAGTCAGGAGAACCGAAATATTGTTCAAGTATTGAAGGGCGGGTGAGACAATGATTAAGATACACAATTTGACTAAATCTTTTGGACGCAAGATTGTCTTTCAGAATTTAAATTTAGAGATCAAGGACAAAGAGATGGTAGCCATTATGGGTGCCAGTGGCAGTGGCAAGTCGACTTTATTAAACATTCTGGGGTTAATTGATGGCTTTGATTCCGGCAACTATATCTTTGACGGACAAAGTAACATTAAACCCAACAGCAGGCAGGCAAATCGGCAAATTCGTGATAAGATAAATTACATTTTTCAAAATTTTGCCCTAATTGATAATCTGACTGTTGCCCAAAACTTGACCTTGGCGCAAAAATATGTCAAGAAGGACAAAGCGGCTAAAATAAGGCAGATTGATGAGGCACTCAGGCGGGTTGGTCTTGAAAACTATAAGGGCAGTAAGGTTTATGAGCTTTCTGGCGGGCAGCAGCAACGGGTTGCTGTTGCCCGTGCTATGATTAAGCCCAGCCAGTTGATTCTGGCGGATGAGCCGACTGGGTCGCTAGACGAACAGAACCGCGACATTATTATGAAGGAGTTAAGGCAGCTGAACATGATGGGCAAAACGCTGGTAATTGTTACCCATGACTCTGTGGTAGCTAGCTATTGTTCCAAAATTATTAAGCTATAAAAATGAATGATGAACAATTTTTTAAATTAAGAAAGATACTAGATTTTTTTAAAAAACAAGCTCCGACAGCTATTATCGAAGAGAATGTAAATAGCGTTGAAAATTATAAGGCAGAATCTGCTGATGAGTATAATAGGGCAAAAAGTTATCTTGGCGAAAATAATAATTCGTTTAAATCTTTTCATGTAAGTGTGGATTCCGCAAAAGATTTCTTGTGTTTATTGAATTTGCTGGGTGCAATACACGCAAATTTTAATATACGTTCAAAGCCTTTTATAATAGAAGGAGAAGAAAACAGTAAGTCGCTAAAAAAAGAGAAAGACTATTATAACAATTGGATGGAATGTTTTTCAAACTATGAATTTATGATAGTTAATTTTGATGAAACTGCTTTAGACCAGGATCAATATTACGGTTAATTTCATTAATTTATAAAAAGGCAGCTTACCAAGCTTAAGCTACCTTTTTTAGTTCAGTTATTTCGCATTATTGAAATCATTATATTAAAAGCTAATATGCTATTATTCATCAATTTTTTTAATGTAAACTAATTTTGCTTTTCTTAATATGCCACGATCTTTAAATAGAAAGCCATAATATCTATTATTAATTTTTCCGACATAATAAAGCGTATCATAAGATCCTTAATTATCAGTAGTTATTTTAACAGAAGCAATTTTTTTATTATGTAAGCATTTATATGTGTCTAAGTTATATGAATATTTTCTTTCGCCAGCACTAAGATATACGGTTTTTCTAAAGAATTAATTCTATAATAATGTATAAAGCTTATTCCAATGCCTATAAAGAGAAATGTTAAAATAAATACAGTTATAGTTTTTTTCATTTTTGCTTCCTTTTTTAATAGGATAATATGCCTGAGATGAATAATACATCGGCAGAGCCTTTTGAGCTTGTCGCAACAAAAATATAACAACAATTGACAGCGCAGGAGTTATTGAGGTCAAAGGTGACAATGTAACTCTCATTAAAATATATGATCAATAAAGTATACTCTTGCGAACATATTAAAATTTATATGATTATAGAGAAAATTAGTGTTCACTAGACTATGTTCAATAAATTTAAATAAATTCATTGATTTCTGATTTCAAATTATTAGCTAATTGTTGCGCCTCAATTTTTTCTAGTAAACTTACTTGTTCCAAAGCTTTAGTTTTATCTTTTTGGCAAACCGCAATTCTTGCCCTTATTACAAGTAATTTATCATATTGACCAAGCTTTTTAATTAGCGGCTTTAGCTTAAGCATATTATCAGCTGCCAGCTTAAATTTATGATCCAGCATTTCTATCATGGCCTGATTAATTAAAGTATCAATTTTCAAAGATTTTTTAAAAGGGTAATCTCTGTCAATTACCATAATGATTTTAGCAATAATTTCATTGGCAGTTTCATAATCAAAAGCAAATAAAATTGTATTTAGAACATAAATATCAGTGATTGTAAGAATTTTAGTTTTAGCCAGATAATCAAACCAGATTGGTTGCACCATCTTTTTAGCTTTGGCTAAACCTTTAGGTTTATTGGCTAATAATAAAGCTTCTAAAATTGTTTTAATTCTTTCGATGTCCCCGTCATTTTCTACCAAAAAGCAATCTTGTAACAATGCTTCTATATCAGCGATACTATTATCGGCAGTATCTGTACTTATTTCAAGTTCAAAAAAACGGTGTAATAGTCGTCGCTTAAAGCTTAAAGTATAATTATTACTAATATATTCAAATTCATCTGGTGTAAGACTTAATCGTTTAATCAGTTCGATTTCATTCTCATAAGAAACAGCTAATTCACTATGTTCTATCTTAGAAAGTTCACTGCGGTCAAAAAGATCATTTGCCAACTCTTGTTGTGTTATTCTGCGGGATATTCTCAATTTTCTAATAGTTATACCAAATCTACTCATACTGGCCAATTACCTTAATTACGTTTATTAAAAAATTATTCTGTTTTTAATATTTATTCTATAAATATTAAACAATATTTTTTCCTTATTGTGCAGGCTTTGCACACATTTTCATAAAAATCAATGTTATTATGAAAGTAGGAACAAAATTAAAAATAGAGTTCTAAATTTAACATAATTTCTAATATATATATTAATTCTTTATAGAAAGAATTTATAATGTTTATTACTTTTTCGGTTATGTGGTTTTTAAATAAAAGCTTGCACTTTTAGCAAAATGCCTCGGCTATAGTACAAAACAGGGCACAAACCTGGGCAAATAATTTATCTAACTTTAATGCCAGCTATAGAAAATCAGGAATTTATCAAGATATAAATTAGGCTGCACAAGACTCCGAAGGAGTTTTGCACGATTAAAATTCTAAAAACATTACAGACTATCATATAGTTTGTATGTTAAGGGGGCTCAAAAATGGCTACTTTACAGTTATACAATTCATACTTCATGTAGGTCAACTTTCATTAATTATCCTTGTGATAGCAGGTATATTTTATGTAAGTAGACACAAAAAAGAAGTCTATAGTAGACCACGACTATATCCTAAAAATGTTGAAATATTTTTATCTTGTATTCCTTTTTTGGTTCCATGGGGCGCATTATTCATGTACTTCATATTTCCAATTAAAGCTAATGTTTCAGTATATATTCAAAGAGTAGTTGATGTGTGGCCATTAATTGTAATATGCGCCGTTTGGACATTGATATTACTTATCGCAATACATTATGACTTAAAGATGCGCAAAAAATATGGTGGAGATCTATAAATTTAACAATTAAATTTTTAACTCAAAGAGATTGGTTAAAATGTTTTAGCCCCGCCATTTTATTTCTAATAAAGAATGCTCCTAACAACTTTGTTTGCTAGGAGTATTTTTATGTAGTAATTAAAGACTGCAATATAACTAATTAAATAAATTATTTATTTAAATGTGCCATCTATTTATACGAAAGAAAGATATTTAATATCTATAATAATGTTTGGATCAACTCAAAATAGTAAAGAAGAATAGATGAGTTTTAGTTCACTAAACAATAAAAATACATTTAACGCCAACTTAATTCACCAGAGCCAATTTTATCTTGCTTAGACAATTTAGACATAAAAATATGACCTGCGAAATTGTCTTAATTCGGGGGTCATATCATTTACTACGTCTAGTAGCTTTTTTGCAATTCATTTGTTTTAGCTGCTATTCGCTCATCATGCCATTCAAGAATCATCTTCACTATGGCGTTAGCAACATTCAAGTTTTTTAACAATGGTCCGTGAGAATAGGTACCAATGAAATTGCGATAACGCAGGCCTTCAACGTGGCCTTGCGGGTTGTTGCCGTAGCCTTCAATCATTTCCCCTAAGGGATGCAACTTATCATTATCGTCAAAATAAGTTTGCCCGGAATGATTTTCAAAGGCCTTGACTTCGCCCCATTCACTCATGTAGCGGGTATCGCCAATCATCCGTTTATCTGCTTTAAAAACAGTATGGAAGGGTAGGATATCTAGTCCCTTGATAGTCACACCGGCATTAGTTTTGTAATATGTACCAACGAGTTGATAGCCGCCACAAACGCCTACCATAGGTTTACCTGCATTAATGTACTTGGTTAGCGTTTCCTTATGACGCGGTAAATCTTTGGCAATAACAGTTTGTTCGAAGTCCTGCCCACCGCCAAAAAAGATGAAATCATAGTCAAAAGCATTGAACTGACTACCAAGAGAAATATTATCAACTTGCGTAGTATAGCCTTGCTTTTTAAGTAAAAAACTGATGATTTTAACATCCCCGGAATCGCCATAGGTGTTCATCAGGTCTTCGTATAAATATGCAATCTTGATTATTTTGTTCGCCATTGTTTACCAACCCCTATTTTCTTGTTTAAAGTATATCTTAATAGTTAGAAGTGGGCAAAGAATAGTTATTTAAGATTTTGCTGCGCTGCAAAATGATTAATTGGGCCGTATTTGGAGCCAACTGCAATTGGGTGAGCAATAGCTTCATAAGTAAAATCTTTAGCAGTCTGTACACTTTCAATAATTGATTGTCCTTTTGCTAATTCAGCAGCAATTACTGCTGATAAGGTGTCACCTGTACCATTAATTCTATCTGTATTAATAAACGGCTTGGTAAATTCGTGAAATTTTCCGTCTGCAGTGAGTAAAATATCTGTTACTTGCGACTGCGCAGAATCATCATGACGGCCTTTCATTAAAACATTTTTGGCTCCCATATCCTGCAATTTTTTGGCTCCTTGATGAATTTCATCTTTGCTAGCTAAATTCAAACCGGTTAATTTTTTCTGCTCGTAAAAGTTAGGCGTAATAATGTCGGCTAATGGCATTAACTGCTCAAGAAAAGCCTGGTAGGCATCGTCATCAAGCAAGGTGTCACCGTGCTTGGTCATAATAACCGGATCAAGCACGACCTTACCCATATCATATTTGTGCAAATTAGCAGCAACACAGGTAATTACGTCCTTGTTAGCTAGCATACCTGTTTTAAGTGCGTCAATTGTAAAATCATCGTTTAGTACGTCAAATTGTTTCTGAATAAAAGAAATAGGCATAACTTCTTGTGCATATATACCAGTTGTATTACCAGCAACGGCAGCTGTCAAAAGCCCCATACCGTACACTTGACGGGCATAAAATGAATGTAAATCGGCAGTCATCCCTGCGCTGCCATCGCTGTCATTTCCCGCTATTGTTAAAGCAATAATTTCTTTTTTCATTTTTATGTATCCTCTTTTTAATGTAAGCTCTATGTAATCAGTATAACTTAAAATAAGGATAATGTTATAATAATTTCTTGTAAAAGCAAGGCCGGGTAGTAAAATTAGTATAAACCGCTTTCTGTCGGAGAGGATACAAGAGACAACATGCTAAAGCAATATATTATGGCAATCGATGAAGGGACTACTTCAACTAGGGCGATGATAATTGATCATCGGGGCAAAAAAATAGCTTCATCACAAAAAGAATTTCCCCAATATTTTCCTCAACCTGGTTGGGTGGAACATAAACCTGAAGAGATTTGGCACGCAGTCCAAACAACAATTGCCAATGCCATTATTAAGTCTGGCGTGCGTCCGGAGCAGATAGCAGCAATTGGTATTACTAACCAGCGTGAAACAACGGTAATTTGGGATAAAAAGACCGGCAAACCTATTTATAATGCAATTGTTTGGCAGTCACGGCAGACAACTGACTTAGCTGAAAAGCTAAAAAAAGATGGCTATAGTGAATTGATCCATAAAAAGACGGGACTAATAATTGACCCATACTTTAGTGCTACCAAAATTCGCTGGATTTTAGACCATGTTGCTGGTGCACAAGAAAAAGCCGAAAAAGGCGACTTGCTTTTTGGTACAATTGACAGCTGGCTTTTGTGGAACTTAACTGATGGTGAAGTACATGTGACTGACTACACTAACGCTTCGAGAACGATGCTGTTTAATATTCACGATTTAAAATGGGATGACGACATCTTGAAGCTGCTCAATATTCCCAAGGTAATGTTGCCAGAAGTTAAGTCCAATTCAGAAATCTATGGTTATACCAAGTCTTATACCTTTTTTGGTGGCAAAGTGCCAATTGCCGGTATTGCCGGAGACCAGCAGGCAGCCTTGTTTGGTCAGCTGGCTCTGAAAAAAGGAATGGTTAAAAATACTTATGGTACTGGCTCCTTTATCGTCATGAATACCGGAGACCAGCCGACAGAGTCGGACAATAATCTGTTGACGACTATTGCTTATGGCTTAAATGGCAGAATTTCCTACGCTTTAGAGGGTTCTATTTTTGTTTCTGGCAGTGCTATTCAGTGGCTGCGTGACTCGTTAAAAATGATTAAGACAGCTGCAGATTCGGAAAAGGCGGCCAGGCAGTCGAAGTCTGAAAATGAGGTTTACGTTGTTCCGGCATTCACAGGTTTAGGTGCTCCGTACTGGGATTCAGAAGCACGTGGATCCGTTTTTGGAATTACACGTGGAACAAATGATAAGGATTTTATCAAGGCGACGTTGCAATCGCTGGCTTACCAAACACGGGATGTGGTGGATACGATGCAGGTTGATTCCGGCATTAAAATTCCAACCTTGCGCGTTGATGGCGGAGCTTCCAATAATGATTATTTGCTCCAATTCCAGTCTGATATCCTGGGCATTAAAATCGAACGTGCTAAAGTATTGGAAACAACTTCAATGGGCGCAGCCTTCTTGGCTGGCCTCGCAGTCGGCTATTGGCAAAATGTGGCTGAATTAAAAGATATTTTTGTTGTAGGCAAGACCTTTGAACCTCAAATGCCTGAAAGTGAAAAAGAACATTTATATCAAGGCTGGAAGAAGGCCGTAAAAGCTACTCAGGTTTTTGCACATGGTGAATAAGTTATTTAAAAAAGGGGGACAAGAAATTGGCACATGATCGAATAGTTGCACTAGATAGTCCGATGAACTTTCGTGATGTTGGCGGTTATCAAAGTGTGACTGGTAAAACAGTTAAATGGAATAAAATTTATCGTTCAGATTCACTTAGTTCTTTAACGGCCAGGGATCAAGTTAAATTAGCTAAAATGCGTGTCACTGTTGATTGCGATTTACGCTCTGAATACGAGAAGTCCTCTTCACCGGATATTTCTTGGCCCGATGTGGAATATGTGGACTTGCCGGTATATTCAGATAACGTCAATGATGCCCAAAACAATCGTTCACTCTACCGTTTTTTGCACCATATTCCTGATATGCACCATAATTTTATTGGTCGCATTTACCAGCAAACTCTGCTTAGTTCGCACAGTCAGGAAATGTTTGCCCGTGTTTTTGCGGAGTTGCTGGAATTGCCCGAAGATGAAGCACTGGTCTATCACTGCAGTGCTGGTAAGGACAGAACAGGAATGGTTTCGGCTTTAATATTAATGGCACTTGGAGTAGATGATGATACCATCGCCCGCGATTATTTATTAACTAACGAGTTATATGATTTTGCTGTTTCTCGCCAATTGCCAAGTAATGATGAAATTACGCAAATGGTTTCAAAAATGAATGTAACTAAAGGTGAAGGTATAGCTATTCGCGGCATTACAGAAACAGTCCGTGGCGGCTGGGGCGATTTTCCCACCTTTTTCAAAAAAGTATTGGGCTTTAATGATGATGACTTGGCTCAACTAAAGCGAATGTACTTAGATTAGAGGCTGATCACGATAGTAACCTTGCTTGACGTTGCTAAGAAAGCTAATGTTTCAAAGATGACAAGTTCATGGGGTTATCTCTCTTAAGTAGTTCGGTGATGGGTCAATAGTTCTGTAAAATATTAAACAAAATGCATAATTTAAAAAGAAAAAATCAACGAGATAAAAAGCATTGAATTTTATTGTTCAATGTTTTTTTCATATGTATTTTTTCTTGAACTTAATATTAGTTATCAGTAAAAATATCAAAATTTAACTGTAAGGTATAAGAACTATATAAAGACCTTTTTTAAGGAGATTTACTAATTATTTTTAAGTTTTCTTTAAAGCTTGTATTTGTTATATTATGGCAAGTTTAAAATCATATTGACAAAAGGCACGATTTGAGTAATACTGAAAACGTATTCAATATACGGTATTTTGAATATTCTATAAAAAGGGGTTTTAAAATTGCAAACTGCACAGTATAAAATGAGAGGATTAGCGCTAACATTTTTAGCAAAAAAGTATTTACTTTTGGAACCTGACGATCGCGTACCAACAGTAGAGGAATTTTGCAAAGAATCAAATATATCTCAGGGTACAATGCAGGCAGCAATTAGTATCTTAAAGGAGGATGGTGCAATTAGTACAAGATCAAGAGGTCATTTAGGTACATTTGTTGAAAGCATTAATCATCATAAACTACTTTCTTATATAGGAAATCATACATTGGTTGGTTCATTACCACTACCATATACTAAAAAATATGAAGGACTCGCAACTGGAATTTACAAGGCATTTTTCAACAATGAGATTCAGGTTAGCCTTTCGTATATGAATGGTAGTGAAAAGAGACTTTCGGGATTACAAGAAGATCGTAGCAATTTCATTATCACTTCAGGATTAACTGCTGATTATTTGATTAAAAAAAATGGCAACTTGGCGGAATTTTTAGTACTGCCTGAACAAACTTATGTTACAAAGCACGTTTTAGTTTTCAGAAAAGGTGAAGATGCACAAATAAAAAGTGGTGCCAGAATTGGGGTAGATACACAGTCCATTGATTATACTTTGCTAACAAAGTATGTAACCAAAGGAAAAAATGTGCAGTTAATTCAAATGCCATATAACCAAGTGAGCAAAAGTATAGAAGAAGGACTAATCGACTTTGCTATTTGGAACAAAGATGAAGTTGTCGAACATAACTATCCACTTGATTATAGTGAAATAGACAATAGTTTAACTGTTCGCTCTTCTCAAGCTGTATTTGTAGGTAAAAAAACGGATATTTTTACAAAAAGTATTTTAGAGAAAACGATAAATGTAGATAAATTGTTAAGTACACAGAAAAAAGTGATTTCTGGTGAACTTCTTCCAGAATATTAAGGATGTGGTCATTTTTAATGCAAAAGGAAACTCAAAACAAGCTGAATATACTATTGCAGGCGGGTAAAATCAATGACTTAGACGTAGAATTTCTTAATGAAATTGATAATGATTTGAGTAAATATGATAATGGAAATAAAGAAGAGATGCTGTTAATTCATGTGGCAATGACTATCTCGAGACAGAGAAACAACGAGGTGATTGATACCATGCCCGAAGCTCTTTGGCAACAAATAAAAAATAAGCCTGCATATCAACGAGCAAAGCAATATTGGCTAGAAAAGAAAGCAAAAGCACCTATTGCCCTGAGTAAGGATGAAGATCAGTATATTATTATGCATTTAGTAAATGTTTTATCGAAGGGAGGACATTAGTATGACAAAAATTGTAATTGGAGGCCAAATGGGCAAAGAAGAAATCAGACAAGACTTAGAAAAATTAACAAGCGATAAAAATGTCGAAATTACTGTGCAGAGTGACCTGGATGCTGCAATGGCAGTTCAAAATCATCAAGCTGATTTTTACATCGGTGCCTGTCAAACTGGTGCTGGAGGTGCATTAGCGATGGCTACCGCCTTACTTGGTTCAGGGAAAACCCTCACTGTTGCTACACCAACTAAGGTATTAAAAGCAGATGAAATTAAAAAAGGGGTAGAAAGCGGCAAAGTTGCTTTTGGTTTTACATTTAATGCTAAAGATACTGTATTGCCAGAAATTGTTAAGGCATTACCTTTATAGTGTTTTTAATATCAATATTCAATTTTTAGAATATTGAATATAAGGAGGATAAAAAATGTCAATGACTACAATTATAAATTATGTTCTAATAGCCCTGGTTGGGGGCGTTGGTTCAGTTTTGGCGAATAAAGGCATTGCTGTTTTCAATGATGGATTAAGGCCAATTTATCCAGAATATTTTGACCACAAAATTAATAGACGTGAATTAGCTCTAACATCTTTTGGAGTTAGTTTTGGCTTAATTATTGGTTTTGGTATTCCAGTATCAATTGGTTCAACGATTTTACTCGCTCATAGTATTTTACTTGCTTGCGATATTTTTGGGACTTGGACACCTGATAATAAATGGGGTGCCACTGCTGCTTTTGCTATTGGAGCAGTTTATGGTGCTGGCTTATTATTAGGCTTATCTTGGATCGTTAAACTATTCAAAATGCTGCCATTTAACTTTTTTGGAGCACTTTCTCTTTTAGGTAGTCCAATATTGCTTGCCTTTTGTGCATTTCCAGCAATTGCAGTTGCAGAGCAACATAATGTAAAAAAGGGTCTTATTACCTTTGTTTGGACCTTTGTAACTTACATTCTAATTAGTAAGTTTGGAATCTTTAACTTGGGTAATGGTATTACCATCACTTTGAACGCAACCGGTATGGCACTATTAGTGGCCATGATTTGTATGGTTTATTACGCAGCCAAAGTAAAGGGAACCAATAACTCAAACGAAAATTTGGTTAATGTCTTTTCTGCACGTATCGGAAGAATTAAGAAAAATTGGATTTGGCTTTCATTAATGGGGGGCTTGATCACTGCTGCTTCAAGTGAATTAATTCTTGCAGTTGATGTTCTTCCTCAACAGTTATTGATTAAAGGGCAAATTCAAGAAGCAGCAATGGCAACTTTTGCCAGAGCCATTGGCTTCATTCCCTTAGTATTTTCAACCGCTATTGTAACTGGTGTTTACGGTATGGCTGGAACAACTTTAATTTTTGCAATCGGCTTGTTATTAAAAGGTCAACCGTTAGTTGCCTTTATCGCAGGTGCTGTCTGGATGTGGATTGAAGTACAAGCCTTAGGTGCTACCGCTAAAGGAATGGATAAGTTTCCAGGTTTACGTGATATGGGTGACCATATTCGTACTTCTCTGATGGAAACCATTTCAACTTCGTTATTAATTGGGGCGGCCATTGCATGTAATAAGATGGCACCAAATCTAGGATTCTTCTGGGTCATAGGTACCTGGCTCTTAAATAAAAAAATGAAAAAACCTCTAGTTGATATGGCCGTGGGGCCAATAGCTACTATAGCATTAGGACTTTTATTAAATATTTTAAGAATAGTGCATTTATTCTAAGGAGATTATATGACAGTTTTAAAACCAGGTATTACGTATGCGCATGAACATATTCCTATAGATCGTTCAGAAGTAATTGAGGATGAAGATGCATTACTTGATTCCCAAGGGCTGGTAATAAAAGAATTGAAAGAGCTTTATAACAAAGGGGTAAGAAACATTGTTGAAGCCACCTGTCGAGGTATTGGAAGGAATGTAGCATATGCACAAAAAGTAGCTACAGAAACAGGAATTAATATTGTCCAAGCTACAGGCTGGTATCAATCTGCTTTTTTACCAATAGAAATATATCAGTTATCAGTCACACAATTAGCCGAAATGATGATCAAAGACATTACAGTAGGAATTAAAAATACAGATATTAAAGCTGGAGTCATAGGAGAAATTGCTACAACTAAAAATAGATGGACTGAACAAGAAGAAAAAGTATTTAATGCAGCAGTTATTGCTAGTAAAGAAACTCATACTCCAATTATGACACATACTTCAATAGGCACTTTAGGACGTGAGCAAGTTGAATTTTTTCAAAAAAAACATGCCAATTTAAGCAAGGTCATTATTGGCCATGTAGATCTAACGGGTAATCCTAATTATGTCTTAGAAATGTTAAAGACAGGAATTAATGTAGAAATAGATACTATAGGTAAAAATAACTATATGTCTGATGCTAAAAGGGTCGAAATAATTAAAGCAGCCCAAGATGCAGGCTTTACAGATCAAATTGTTATGTCAATGGACATAACTAGAAAATCTCATTTAAAAGCAAATGGCGGCATTGGTTATGCATATTTATTGGATAGTTTCATTCCTGAGCTAAAAGCTGGTGGTGTAACTGAGGAGTTTATTAATAAAATGCTGGTAGAAAACCCTCAAAGAATTTTTGGTGGTGATTGGAATGACTGATTTTACAACTTACCCGCTAGAAAGTATTACACCGGAGGAAGCTTTAACAAAGCAGTGGCAATTAGTAGATGCAATTACTAATGTTTTTGCGGGTAATGAGATTATTACCAGAGGAGACTTGGGAGTTATTCCAGGGTTAAATGAACCCAAGTTTACTAAAAAAGCAGAGGAAGTAATCGCCAAGTTTTTTAATACTGAAGCCGCCATGCTGGTAAGAGGCTCAGGTACTGGTGCTATTAGAAGCGCACTACATTCTGTTTTAAATGCGGGACAAACTTTATTAGTTCATGAAGCTCCAATTTATCCTACTACCCAAGTTTCTCTGACTATGATGGGTGTAAAAACAAAAGAAGTTGATTTCAATAAAATTGATACTGTTAAATTACCGGAAAATATTGCTGGCATATTAGTTCAATATACCAGACAAAAGCCTGATGATTCTTACGATATGGGTCATGTTCTAAAAGTCTTAAGGACACGCTATAGCCACAATATTCCTATCATTACAGATGATAACTACGCTGTTATGAAAGTGCATAAAATTGGAACTGAACTAGGTGCAGATTTAAGTTGTTTTTCCACATTTAAGCTATTGGGTCCTGAAGGGATAGGATGTATAGTCGGTAAAAAAATATACTTGGATAAACTACGAGAGGAAAATTATTCGGGTGGTTCGCAGGTTCAAGGGCATGAAGCTTTGGATGTTTTAAGGGGCATGGTATATGCACCTGTCGCTTTAGCTAATCAAGCTCGAGTTATTAATGAGTTAAAAGAGAGACTTAATAACAACGAGGTTCCAGAAGTCAAAAAAGCTTACGTTGCAAATGCACAATCAAAAGTTTTACTAGTGGAATTTACTCATCCGATAGCCAAAGAAATTTTAAAAAATGTGGCTAAATTTGGTGGAGCACCTAATCCAATTGGTGCAGAATCTAAATATGAAATTGTTCCTATGATATACAGAGTTTCAGGAACATTTAAAGCTTATGATCCTGAATTATTGGACAATACGATTCGAATAAATCCGTATAGAGCAGGTGCAGATACTATTATTAATATTTTGCAAAAATGTATAAAGGAGGTGAAATAATGTTTTTACCTTCACTAAAAAAATATAACCCTTGTCTAATTGATTATGCAGTTCAACTTCATCAAAGTGGTCGGATTTTACCAGACACTTATGTCATTGATTTGGAAGCAATTAAAAATAATACCAAAAAAATGGTTAAAGCAGCCAAAGAAAATAAGGTTGAATTGCTTTATATGACAAAACAATTTGGTCGTAATCCAGTTATAGCCAAAGCGATTGAAGAAGCCGGAATACCACTAGCAGTAGTTGTTGATTTTAGGGAAGCAGAAACCTTTATGCATTATGGACTGCACCTTGGTAATGTGGGGAATTTGGTGCAAATGCCGAGAAGTTTGGTCAAAAAAGTCTTAGCTTATGGAACCAAATACGTGACGGTTTATTCGATGAACAATTTAGTATATATCAATCAGATAGCTAAAGAATTAAAAGTAACTCAAAAAATTATCCTTAAAGTTATAGGAGACAATGACGAACTCTATCCGGGACAAGTGGGAGGGTTAACTATCAGCGAGTTTAAGTCTAATTTCACCAAAATAGTTAGCTTTTCAAATGTTGAGTTGGTTGGTATAACCTGCTTTCCCGCACTTTTATTTAATGACTCTACTAATAAAATTGAACCTACTACTAATGTTAAAACTATAGAAAAAGTCAGAAAAATATTTCGGGAAAATAATTATCCTTTACGGGTTGTGAGTTTACCTTCTGCTACATGTTGCAATTCAATTCCATTAATTAAAAAATTGGGAGGAAACGAAGGGGAACCCGGTCATGGTTTATCAGGTACTACGCCACTTCATGCAAATTCAAAGCAACCGGAAATTCCGGCATACTGCTATGTTAGTGAAATTTCGCATAGTTTTAAGGGCCACAGCTATTTTTATGGCGGAGGATATTACAGAAGAGGGCATGCAAGCAATGCATTAGTATTTGCTGATAATCAGGAATATGAGAGTAAAGTTTTGCCTTTTGACAACGAAAGCATTGACTATTACTTGGAGCTTGAAGATTCTTATACAGAAGGTGCAACAGTTATTACTGATTTTAGGACGCAAATTTTTGTTACAAGAAGTGTTGTAGCAATTGTAGATGGCTTGCAATCAGGCAAGCCAAAATTATTAGGTTTATATGATAGTCAGGGCAAACATATGCCTAAGGAGATAATGTAATGAGTAAATTTGGTGTAATAGTTTTAGATGGTTTTGGTGTTGGTGCAATGGACGATGTACCTCAAGTCCGGCCTAATGATGTTGGTTCAAATACAGCTTTGAATATCATTAAAGCTGAGCCGAACATTGATATTCCCAATCTTGAAAGATTAGGTTTAATTAATGCAATTGGCGTTGAACGTGGCAGACATATTTTTTCACCGGACGCGAATTGGGGTACAGCTCTTCTTAAACATCACGGGGCTGATTCTTATTTAGGACACCAAGAAATAATGGGAACTAATCCACCAATGCCTTTACTTCAACCCTTTAATGAAGTAATTGATCAGGTTGAAAAACAAGTAAGGGAAGACGGCTTTACTGTAAAAAGATACGGAGATCCGGGATTAGAAATTTTAGTTGTTAATAACTGTGCGACTGTTGCTGACAATTTAGAAGCAGATCCAGGACAAGTATATAATGTTACGGCTACTTTAGATAAAATGTCATTCGCAGAAATTACAAAATTAGGAGAATCCGTTAGAAAAGTAGTCAAAGTATCCAGAGTAATTGCTTTTGGTGGTAGTGATGTGACCATTGATAATATTCTTGATGCCCGACACATTAAAAAAGAAAAGTATGTTGGTATTTCTGCACCGGAATCAGGTGTATATAAGAAAAATTACCATGTTGTTCATTTAGGTTACGGTATTAATCCCAAAGTACAGCTAGCCAGTATTTTAATTCGTCATGGGATTGATGTTGCTTTAATTGGCAAAGCTTCTGATATAGTAAGAGGTGACACTGATAGACGATTTCCTGGTGTAGATAGTAACTACTTGTTTGATAGATTTATAGATCAGGCAAAAGAAATAAGTAATGGATTAATTTTCATGAATATTCAGGAAACTGATTTAGCTGGCCACTCTGAGGATACAGATCATTATGCAAATATTTTGGAGATAGTTAATAGAAGATTGCCAGAAGCGGAACAGTATTTTACCGGAGATGATATTTTAATTGTCATGGCTGATCATGGTGATGATCCTACTATTGGCCATGCACAACATACTAGGGAAAAGGTTCCTTTATTAATATATAAAGAGAATGTACATTATAAATATGTTGGTGAAAGAGAATCTCTTTCTGATGTTGGTGCAACTGGAGCTGAATTCTTCGGAGTAGAAATGCCACAGAATGGAACTAGCTTTCTTAATAGAATAACAGGAGGTGTAGATATTTCCTGATAGTGCTATAACATATTTAAGATTTTTGCTATTTATATAGAAGAAAAATGCGACCACTTTGTGAGTCGCATTTTTTGTTTTGTCCTAATTTTGCCAACCTGTTTTGATTATTAAATCTGCAAAACTTTTAGCAATATTTTGTAATTGAATAGGAGCATCTCTGCTGATACTTAAGCCTGTATCTAAGTTTAAACTGGATAATGGTAATTTCATGTAGTTGAATTCTAATGAACTGTCAATATAGTTTAACGTATTAGCGAGAGTAATAGTTATACCAAATCCTTGAATTGCTAATTCTACAGCTCCTATAAAGTCATTGACTGTGATAGATTGATTAACCTTAATCCCATTATCTATAAAAAGATGGTTAACCGCTTCTTGAAACCAAGAATCATTTTCTAACGCTACTAAATTTGAACCATTAAGTTGATTAAATTTTGCTTTACTAAAAGAAATTTCTCTTAATCCTCGTTGATAAATTGCAGAATTTTTAGGAATAATTAAATAGGCTATTTGTCTGTATAAAAACTTAGAACGAATTTCATTGCCTTTAAGATAACGTCCCCAAAATATATCATAAATATGATTAGCAATTAGATTATAAGATGTATTGCTGGTGAATACTTTTTGCAGGAAAAATTTAGTATGTGGAAATTCGTTTTGTAACTGTTTAATTATTTTACCTTGTTGTTTTGTCCATATAGGAGTATATGCAATCTTAATTGTATCTTCTTTTGACGCAATAAATGGTCTTAAATTGGCATTGATTTCGTTTCTATCGCTAATAATTTTAAGCAAGCCATTCCGAACTTGTTCTCCTGCAGGGGTTATACTAATTGGTATTGTTTTACGATTAATCAGTTTAACCTTGTAATATGCCTCTGCATTTTTAAGAACTTGACTAATATATGGTTGACTTAAATATAACTGAGTTGCAATTTCGCTAATGCTTTTACAGTATTTAGTACTCTCTAAAATTTTAAAGACTAATTCTTCATCAAGTTTCATTATTGATATTCACTTATATTCAACTTATAAAATAACTATTTAACAAGTCACATTATATCATTGATAATAAGGATGTAAACGGTTATATGAAGTCAAATAGTAGGAGAACATAATAATGAAACCAGAATATAAAGCGAAATATGATGTTGTTGTTCTAGGCTTTGGTGGAGCGGGTGCTACCGCTGCACGTTTTGCAGCAGATAATGGAGCAAAAGTCTTGCTGGTTGACTCTGCTCCATATGGCCATGAAGGTGGAAATACAAGGTATTGTGTTCAGCTGATTGGAACAGGGGATAACTATGAGAAGCTGTTAGCCTATTATAAAAATTTGTCTACACCGATGGATGAAGATGAAAAAGTACAAGAAGTTTATGCAAAAGGTATGACTAACATGAGAGAATATTTGAAAAAATATCTAAATGTTAATCCAGTTAGTGTACGACATGATAACTTAGACACCTCTAAATATGCTTTTCCTTTACAAGAGATGCTGGAAGAATTTCCAGAATATGAAGGAGCCAATACATTTGACTTTTCATTAGTTCATGAAGGGATAGCTGACAGTGCATTATGGAAAATATTGCGGCAAAAGGTAATTGATAGAAGTGCGAATATTGATGTTTGGCTTAATTCAAGAGCTAAACATTTGATTATTGATCCGGATGATAAAACTGTAGTAGGTGCAATTATTGAACGTAATGGTAAAAATATTAGTGTTGCTGCGACTAAAGGGGTAGTTTTAACGTTAGGTGGTTATGAAAATAGTCGTGAAATGGCTCAGACATATTTGAATAGCAAATATCTGTCACCATTTGGCACTTTGTACAATAAGGGAGATGGCATTAGATTATCTATTGAAGCTGGCGCGCAATTATGGCACATGTGGAATTATGAAAGTGCAGGTGTATTGCCAGGACTTGCTTTCTATACGAAAGAAGGAGAGCGTGCGCGACTTGTATTTGATAATTCACAGTTTAGAAATGGAAGCATTATAGCTGTAACTGAAGATGGTACAAGGTATATGAATGAGAGTGGGGCAAATCGTCATGGCCATGTTTATAATCATGGCAGATGGGATATACCACGTTATCACACAAATATCCATCTTGTTTTTGATCAAAAACAACTTGAAAAAATAAAATCAAAACCAGATCCATTTGAAGGTTTTGACAAAACTTTAGTTAAAGCAGCCACTGTTGAAGAATTAGCTGAAAAGATTAATGTTCCCGTTGCTAATTTAAAGCAATCGATTAGCGATTTTAATTTCTTCGTTGATCAAGAAAAAGACTATCAATTTAATAGAGATGTTAAAACAATGAGCAAATTTGACCATGGACCATTTTATGCCATCAAGATGGTAAACTGTGTTTTAAATACTCAAGGCGGACCTAAACGTAATAGTAAGGCTCAAATTGTCGATCAAACAGATCAGCCTATTAAACATTTGTATGGTGCTGGTGAACTTGGTGGGGTTTGTGTAAATAACTATCAAACAGCATGCAATATCGCCGAATGTTTAATATTTGGGAAAATAGCTGGTGAGAATGTTACAAAAGAAGAGAGTAAGAGAGTTGCTGCTTCTACAGAAATGAATGGGCAGAATGATCTAATTAATCATGAAGATAAAATTACATTAGACAGTAACCAATACCTGGGTGTTTCTCATTCAGGTATGGGTGACGAAATTAAAGTTCGGGTTACTTATCAAGATAGTCGAATCACCAACGTAGAAATTGTTTCTGAAAATGAAAGTGAGGATGTTGGTAAAAGAGCGTTAAAGGTTGTACCGCAAGAAATAGTTAATGCAAATTCAATAGATGTCGATGCCGTTACTGGAGCAACTAGGACAAGTAAAGCAATTGAAGAAGCTGTAGAGAATGCACTGAAAAATAAGTAATTATGTATACTAACTTGTTGAAAATGCGACCACTTTGTGAGTCGCATTTTTTGTTTGGGCAAAAAATAATTTGGGTTTAAAATGAAATAAAAGAGAGGCTCAGTTTATGGAAAATATCAAAATAATTCAAGGGGACATAACCAAATTAACGGTAGATGCAATTGTTAATGCTGCCAATAAGACATTGTTAGGTGGCTTGGGAGTTGATGGGGCAATTCATCAAGCAGCTGGACCGGAATTATTGGCAGAGTGTCGCCAGCTTCATGGCTGTGAAACGGGACAGGCTAAAATTACCAAGGGCTACAAGTTGCCTGCTAAGTTTGTAATTCATACTGTGGGACCAATTTATTCGGGGTCTGCAGAAGATAATAAGTTATTGAAAAGTTGCTATATCAGCTCCCTAAATTTAGCCAAAAGCCATGGCTTACATAGTATCGCGTTCCCGGCAATTTCTACTGGGGCTTACGGCTTTCCGGCTGCAGCTGCTGCACATATTGCTTTTACTGCCGTGCAAAATTGGCTCATTCAGCATTCTGATTATCAAATGGAAGTTATTATGTGTGCCTTTGATTCCAAAACAACCCAGTTATACCAAGCAGAAATTAAAAAATTTTGAGTAAAAGTTAAAAACCACCCTAACTAGGATGGTTTTTAATTGCCAATAAACATTTCCAAATTATGCTGCCTCAATTGCTGGCTTTTTGTTAATTGAGCAAGCAACTTTGACCGTTATTACGAGTACTATTAAACTTGTGATTCCCAGTAGTATTAATGCAGTAGTAACATTAAACGAAGCAGTAATTGTAGTAAAAATGGTAGTCATAACAGGACTGGTTATTATTAAAATTGTGTTCAACAATCCAATCGTTGAAGATAGAATATCTTGGTCAACGGCACCAACCAGCCATTGCGTTAATTTAGGACTGGCAGTACCAATAAATGCTGCAAGACTTGCCATAACAGGTAAGCAAATAAAAATATTTTTAATAAGCATGCTGCCTACAACTGCTGTGCTTAAGGCAGTGGCAATTATTGCCACAGTAGATAATGACATGTTTTTAAATAATTTAGTGCCTACGATACTGCCAAGAGCCATGCCGGCAGTCATCACACCGCCAATTAGAGCAATGGTAAAACTATATGTTACGATAATCATAGAGGATTTATTGCCTGCAACTACGATTGAAATTAAAGGTTCAATAGTGCCTAAAATACCATTTAGCAAGGCAATTACTAAAACAACAGTTAATAGTCCATTAGCTTTTTTAACTTCTTTGAATGAAAAAGCAATCGTCTTAAAAAAGCCATGCTCGTTAACCTGAACAGTTTCTTTTTGAGAATGATTTTTGTGATAATTGAAACCAACATTGGCAAAAAGGACACCTGCTGCTAGAAATGTTAACGCGTTAAGGATTGCCAGGCTAGAGTAGGACATAAATAGTAATAAACCTGATCCAATAAATTGGGCAATCATATTTATAATACTGTTAATGCCGCTGGCAAAGCCTTCAGCTTCAGCGAGATCATCGTTTCCAACAATAGCAACAATTAGTGGAGTTTGCAAACCACCAGAATATGAACCGGCAATATCTGACATCAGGTTGATGCCAATAACAGTTAAAACTAGATTCCAACCAGCAAAGCCACTGGCGAAAAGTATACCAACGATTAAGTAAAGTCCAAAACGGATAACGGCTAGCCAAACCATCAATTTAAATTTATTTTTAGTGCGGTCAGCTAAATAACCAATAAAAACTTGCAGTATTTCAGGTATTGATTCAGAAATTGAAATCAATGAAATTGCTAAAGCATAATTTCTTAATTTACTGGCGTAAGTAATAAGTGCCAGATAAAATAAAATGTTGCCTGCACCAGATAAAAAGCTGGCGATTGTAAATTTGCGATAATTCTTATTTTTTGCGAAAACGTCCATGATTTTGTAGCTCCTAACGTAAAACTTTTATACTTAAGTTATAACTTGGGCATAATAAGAATTAGCAAAAATGTCGTATTCGAACATTTAAGGATAAATATGAATTAATCAAGGGCATATACTGCTGAAAATAGTAATATTAGTGCAACAATTAATGAAGCATATTATCGCAGGTAAAAAGAATCAACTTGAGCAAATTAAAAAGCCGTATTTGAGGTTAAACTTAAATATGGCTTTTACTATTTATTTTGCAATTACAGCAAAGGCTTCATATGGTCTTAATTTAATATTATCAAGTGTTTTGGGTGCCTGATAGTTACTAATGATAACTTGTTTTATTTTAGCAGGTGCAGAAAATCGTTCTTCATTGCCTGTCAAATTAGCAACGACTAACCAGCGCTCGCCAACAAGTTCACGGTAATATGCCAAGACGTTAGGACTGGCAGAAACAGGAGTGAAGCTGCCATTAACGATAATTTCGTTTTCGTGACGTAACTTAATCAATTTTTGGTAGGTGTAAAAAATTGATTGTGGGTCAGCTAAAGCCGTTTGAACGTTAATATCCTGATAGTTGGGATTAAGCGCCAGCCAAGGAGTGCCAGTAGTAAAACCAGCAGCAAAAGACGCTGACCACTGCATGGGTCTGCGGGCATTGTCGCGCCCTTTAGCATTGATTGACCTGATAAGTTCTTCTTTGGTATAACCTTGCTTGATTCGCTCATTATAAATATTGACACTTTCAAGGTCTTCAACTTCAGAGATATCCTTGACCGGACAGTTTGTCATGCCAATTTCTTCACCATTATAAATATAAGGAGTACCTCGCATTAAATGTAAGGCAATGGCAAACATTTTGGCAGATTGTACTCTGTATTTATTATCATTGCCCCAACGAGAAATGACACGTGGAAGATCATGATTTTCCCAGAACAAACTATTCCAGCCATGATTATAATCAATTTGTGTTTGCCATTTAATCAAGATCTCTTTAAGATCGCTGGCCTTAAAGGGTTTGAGATCCCATTTTGTCTTTCCCGGCTGCTTATCAATGTTTTGATCTTCAAACTGAAAAATCATAGAGAGCTCATGCCGGTCAGGATCAGAATACTTACGGGCACTATCGAGATCAGCACTCCAGGTCTCACCAACAGTTACTACATCGCGGTTAGCTAAAACAGCTTGGTTCATTTCCTGAATATAATGATGAAGCTGGGGACCATTTTCGCGAATTTTTCGATCCGGATCTTTGCCAATTAGTTCGATCACGTCCATGCGAAAGCCGCCAATGCCTTTATCAAGCCAGAAGTTCATCATGTCATATATTTTGTGTCGTAATTGTGGATTTTGCCAGTTCAAATCTGGTTGTTGCGGGGCAAAAAAGTGTAAGTAATACTGGTTCGTTTTATCATCAAATTGCCAGGCAGAACCTGAAAAATCAGATTTTAGATCATTAGGTTCATGACCGGCAACAGGATCACGCCAGATGTAATAGTCTCGGTAAGGATTATCTTTACTTTTACGTGCTTCAATAAACCACTCATGTTGATCAGAAGTATGATTAACGACTAAATCCATGATGATTCGAATGCCACGTTTTTTAGCCTCACTAATCAGCCTGTCCATATCTTGCATGCTGCCATATTGCGGATCGATTGCTTTATAATCGGCAATATCATACCCATTATCGATGCCAGGAGATTTATAAATTGGTGAAAGCCAAATTGCATCTATTCCCAATTTTTGCAAATAGTCTAAGCGACTTATAATGCCCGGCAGGTCACCAATACCGTCACCGTTGCTATCTTGGAAAGACTTGGGATAGATCTGATAAATTACTGCATTTTTCCACCATGGTGTCATATTAATTCTCCTTTGCAATCGCTCACATTTTCAGTTAATTATAACACTGCAAGATAGTAAAAATTATTGTTACCGGTATCTGATTAAAGTCCTAAATCTGCAATTAATTGCACTGCCTCTTTATCATCACCAAGATGCAATAGGGCATCTTTTAGACAAAACATGGGCTTACCCTCACGGTCAGGCGTTGTTTGGGCATGAGCCAAAGAACTGAGAATGGCTTCGTGCACAATATCTACCGTAATCCTAAAGTAACGGTCGATTTTGTCATCAGTAATTGCCTGAATTGTGCTCAACTCATGGTCGGGGAAATGACTTACCCGGTTAGCAGTAGAGAAAGCTAGAGTAATCTCGCCACTACCGTTGCCGCTAAATGAGCCACTGCGAGTGATACCGATACCGGAACGTTTGGCAATGCGTTTTAATTGTCTCGAGCTAAACGGAATGTCAGTAGCAATTACTGTGATAATGCTGCCTTTTTCCTTACTATCCTTGTTATCCACAAACTTTTTACCAATGGCATGACCATAAATGTTCAAATCAGCGCTAAGACCAAAATTGGACATAACAAGTGCGCCCATTGTAAAGGTCTTACCGTCAATTTCGACTTGTCTTGAAGCCGAGCCTATGCCGCCCTTAAGTTCATAGCAGCGCATTCCTGTGCCACCGCCAACTCCGCCTTCAGCGAAATCTGTACTAGCAGCTGCAAAAGCATCGTTAACATCGTCTTCGGTGACACCTAAATCGCGAATATGGTTAATCGAACTGTCATTGCACTCCATGATGATCGGATTGACGCTGCCAGTTGACAGACCAATTTCAGGATTTTCAGCTAGCATTCTTTTGACTAAAGCCATTGATGCGGTACCCACGCTGAGAGTATTGGTTAAAACCAGTGGTGTTTCAATTGTACCCAGCTCGTTAACTTGAATGAGTCCTGTGCTTTTGCCAAAGCCGTTAATCACGTGTGCAGCAGCAGGCATTTTTTCGCGAAAGATATTATCTGGGCAAGGGTTGATCACAGTAACACCAGTCCTGAGTCTGTCAGTGACAACCGTCTTGTGGCCAACGGTAATGCCCGCAACATCTGTAATTAAGTTTTTTGATCCAGGCTTAGTATCGCTAAGCGCAAATAAAAGTGGTTTATTAAGTCCCATTTTTACTCCTTTTTTAAAAAAATTTCTTCTCTTATTAAAACGGTTCGTTTATTTTTATGCAAGACAAAAAATTCCGTCAATTATGACGGAATTTTTGAATTTGCAATCATCCTTTTTTCTTTTTACTAAAGCAGCTGGCAAGCAGGCTGCAAATTACCGACAAAAAGCCTAACAGCAGCACGATTATTTGTGAACGTTCATTAGTGCCAGTTTGTGGCAACTCTTCTTCTTGGCCATTGTTGGTGATAAGTACTGGATTAGTGGAGTCAGAATCACTGTCAGAGGATTTGAAAATAGTATAGTTCTCAGTAACACCATTAGTGCGGGACTTGTGCTTATTTTGGGACTCATTAGTTTGTGAAGTCCCTTTTTGGCTAAGGTTATTACTGGATGAATTTGTTGGACTATTTTGGTCATTTTCTTCAGGTATGGCATTATTTCGAGCATAAATATAAGTTACGCTTTGCGGTTTAGTGCTGAAAAAGCCGGTGGCATTCGCAGGTCTTACTTTTAAAGTATAATCTGGGATCTCAACAGTACCAGTAGTATAGCCGTCACCCACATTGCCCTGTAATATTGTTTCAGGTGCAATTTGATTGCCGTTTTCATCTTGATAAGAGACTGTAACATCTGTAGCTTTAATTGGTGTGGTGGTAGAGTTAGATTCTGGATCAGCAGAATAAATAAATTCGATGTTCTGCGGCTGATCGGTGAAAACCCCAGTAGCATTATCTGGGACTTTCTTTACGATATATACCGGAATTGTCTTCGTTGTCACTTTATAATCATCGCCAATTTTGCCCTTCAAACTAGTATCGGGTGCAAGTGATCTTTTACTAGTATCCAAGTAAGAAACAGTAATAGGATTACCTGGTCGAATATAAGTGTCGCCAAGAATGTCGTGAGCATGGGCAATTAAGTCTTCAGACAGATATTTATTATTTGCTTGTGGTTCGTCTTCGCTTCCATCGCCGATATTGACCCAAGTTCCTGGAGTGTTAAGATGCGTATCATTAATATATGTACTTTTACCTAGTTTAAGGGTATTTAATTTAGCGAGGCCATCTAACATATAACCCTTATCAATATTGGGATCTATGACAAAACTCCTGAGATCAAGTTCTTTTAAGCTACTACAATTATTAAACATTCCATTCATATCAATTACATTAGACGTGTCAAATGATGATAAATCCAACTTGGTTAAGCTGGAGCAATCCTTAAAAGTCCAAATCATTTTTTTAACTTGGCTAGTATTAAACTTACTAAGATCTAAAGCAGTTAAGCTTGAACATCCACTGAACATGCGACTTATATCATCCACCTTGGCTATTGTGAAATCAGGTGAAAACTTAATGCTTTGTAAATTTTCACAATCCTGAAACATGCTCTCTACATAACTAGTATTAGCAGTATTAAAATTTGATAGGTCCAGACTTGCTAATTTACTACAGCCCGCAAACATAAAAGACATATTAGTAACTTTGGTGGTCTGCAAATTATCAATGCCATCTATGCTGGTTAAATTTTGGCAATTCGCAAACATGTACCGCATATCACTGGTAGCAGATGTATCCAGATTTTCCAAACCAGTGATTTTAGTTAAATTAGTTAAGTCCTTAAACATTTCAGAAGCTGAGCCAATCTTTAGTTGACCCGTAAATTTAACTTCTTGCACATCGTCACTATTAATGCCGTTAATGTGAGCTAAAGAATCCGGTTGACCTACACTGCCACTGGGGACGGTAATTACATGGTTACTATAGCTGACATCAAGGTTGCCCCATTTAAAATTAGCAGCACTTGGAGCAGTAGACTCTGCAATTTTTGGTTGAAGCTGTTTTTGAGGGTTGGGTTGCTCTTTGCTAATTAACTTAGAATTAGCATAATTGGTATTACTAATTTGTTTATTCTTAATTTGTGCAGGAGAGGGCAGAGATGGATCTGCTTTAACTGTTACAGAGTTAACAGTTAGTGAACTTAAAATTGCTGTAGCAACACTAAAAAACATTGTTGCTGTTTTGGTTCGCATAGATTTCTTTTTCTGGCTCATTTTGCTATTCATTCCTTAATTATAAAATAAACATATACATGATTAATATTTTTCTTATACCTTATTTTCCTTATTATACAATTCATTAAACTTAATAACACTATTTATACATTTCACCTTGTTTGGCAAGAATAAATAATTAGCTCACCTAAAAACTGTTTTTGACTTATAAATTAAATTTGGTTATTTGCTGGAAGATATGGCACTAGTTAGTAATATAGACACACAATTTTAAAGTATTTATTAATTTTTGAGCATATAAAAAGAACTCAATTAGCAGTTTTAACTACTAGTTGAGTTCTTTTTATTTATAAAGTAAATCTCTTAATCTTTAAAAGTTTGCTTTCTTGACAAATTGGTTCTTGCCTACGATGTAGTATAACTTATTGTGCATCTTAACAGCACCGCCGTAAGTTCTAACTGTCTTGTTCTTCTTCAGAACATCACGACCATAACGTTTAACTTTGTTATTGGCTTTCTTAGTGTAAATAAAGGCATTGTGCTTTAATTTACGGTTGATACCAGTAACATTATTAGCCTTAACGAAACGGTTCTTGCCTAAAGCATAGAACTTCTTGCCGTTAATGGTCTTAGTACCATAAGTAGTAATAGTTTTACCAACGAAGTATTCACCTTTTACACGCTTGCCTTTTTGGTTAAAGATATAAGCGTTGTGGGTAACAACTCTCTTAACACCTTTCTTGGCCTTCTTAGCTGGCTTCTTGTTGTCAGCAGCAGGCTTAGTAGTGTCTGGCTTGTTAGTATCCGTCTTATTAGTGTCTTGCTTATCAGTCGTAGTATTTGTGTTGGTGTTACCTGTGTTAGTAGTATTACTTGGAGTAGTCGGTGTGCTTGGTGTATTGTTATTGTTGTTATCAGTAGACTTGGTAGTAGTATATTCACCTACATAACCTTTAACATCATTTTTACCGTCAAATTTCTGCATAAGTTCTACTGAACTTAATCCCTTGTTTTTACTATCCTTTAAGAACCAAGTAGTCTTAGTCTCTCCACTAGTTAGACTCTCTTCTACTGAACCAGGGAGTCCTGAATTGTTAATGATATTGTCTGAACCAAGTTTAATATCATTTAAGCTATCCATACCTGATAACATATCTTGATCAATGGTATATGTTTGACGAGATGGCTTTGTAGTACCTTTATTATCGTCGGTATTGTCAGTGTCAGAAACGTTATCGTTAATGGCTTTATCATGTTTAACCATCTTAAAACTACTAATATCCAGGGATGTCAAAGCCTTATCACCTTTAAACATTTCCCACATCTTAGTAACTTTTCCGGTGTTGAATTTCTCCAAGCCATCAATTTTGGTTAAGCTTGAATCATTACTAAACATATAAGACATGTCTTCTACTGAATCTGTAGTAAACTTGGATACATCTAAAGTACTTAATGCTTCATCATCAAAGAACATGCCCATCATGTCAGTTACGCTAGAAGTGACAAAGTTTGACAGGTCTAAAGAAGTCAATTTAGGATCACTAGCAAACATTTGTTTCATGTTAGTGACTTCTTTTGTATCAAGATTCTTTAATCCCTTAATTTTCTCCAGGTTTGGTAAACCAGCAAATAAGGAACTAGCATCACCTCTGAAAGTAACGGCACCATCAATTTTAATGGTTTGAATTTGATCTGTATCAACACCATCAATGTTCCAAGCTATTTGGGCAGGATTGATAGGGTTATCTTCACTAAATTTGTAATCATTGTCAATTGTACCGGCTTTAATAGTTAAAGTCTTAGTCTTTTCATCATAACTGCAATTGTCTTTAGTCCATTTTGAAGGCAATAGCATATTTGAATCATCTTCGCCAGCGTTATCACCAGAATCAGCTGGTATTGTCGGCTTTGCGTCAGCAGGCTTAGAAGTTTGCTCTCCCTGTGATTCAGCAGCCATAGCTGCAACTGGATTGGCAGATATGACGCTTAAGGCAGCAACTGCCATACTACTAAACAATATTTTTTTACCTTTATGATAAAAAATATTATGCTTGCTCATATTTTTTCCTCCATCTAAATTATATTATGATAAAAATAAGTCTATACACATGTCATAAGTATTTCAATATAATTTAATAATAATTATCATTTGTATTTAATGATAATTTATTGAGAGAGCATATAACTATGTTTTTAATAGCAGTTTATTTATTTTTTAATAAAACAGTTATTGACTAGTAATTATTTTCCAAGACTAAAAGATAGTAACAAGATTTAATTTTTATCATTAGTTTCTTTAGATAGCAAATCAAAATAAATAATAAAAATCTTTGAATTTAAAAATACTCCGAAAAGCCTATCATGCCTCACGGAGTATTTTAAAGTTTACATTAAATTTAGTTATTCTTTCTTTTTACGATTAAACCAAGCACCTACTATACTAGTAATAATTGCCATAAAACCAACTAGCAAAGCAACAAATCGTGATTGCTTGTCAAAGCCGGCTTGTGGTAGTTTTTTACCCTGTTTTGTATCTTTATTGCTTAATACCTTAGTAGCAGCATGACCATTATGGTTGTCAGAGCCAGTTAAATTACTTGGATCGCCATTATTTTTACCACTATTAATAAGCTTGTGGTTTCCAGCATTGTCATTATGATCTTTTGTTTTGGGTAAGTTATTGGTCTTGCCAGTTCCATCAGTTATATTAATATCATTTCCTGTATTATTGTCATTAGTTGGAAGATTATCCTGATTGTCTTTGACATATACGTAAATTACGCTTTGAGGATAATCACTAAAGAAACTGGTAGCGTTATCCGGTCTTGTTTTTAAAGTATAACCTGTAACTTCTTTAGCGCCAGTTGTATACCCATCGCCAACATAACCATTTAAAATTATGTCATCCGCTAGGGTATTGCCCAATTCATCCTGATATTTTACAGTAACTGCTGCAGCCTTGTTACGATAATAGGTTTTTCCCACTTTGGCATAGACAAAGGTAACTGTTGGGTTAGAGTCAGCTCCAGTATAGTCTAGACTTGCAGTGTCAGTATCGGTTACTTTGTTACCATTGATTAATATGTAGCTAAGCTTGTAGCCTTTAATTTCAGGGGCAGTGAAATGCTTACCTTTTTCGCCTTCTTCAATAGTGCCGTGATCAGAGGTCTTGCCTTCATTATCAGGCAAAGCTTTCCCACTTTCATCCTGATAATAGATACTGACTTGTTCTTGAAGTTTGGTATCAGCTTTGCCAACATTGCTGTTTTGATTTTTGTCGGAACCAGTAGTATTTTGGTCTAAATTTTCTTCTTGCACGATTTTGGCTGAAGCAATTGAAGTAGGAACAGCGCTAACTGGTTTTAAATTATTATTTTGATTAACTTTTTGGGTCATTAAATAGCCAGCTGATAAATTATCGGCTTTAACAGTATAAGCTTTTGTACCCAAAAGACTAATAGCCGTTATTGTTATACCGCTAACAAACAGTTTTTTGCTTTTTTTATAAAATTTACTTTGTGTAGTCATATAATCCCTCTTTTACTGATGTTATTGAATATAAACCAATTATATGTCGTGACTTTTTGAAAGTCAATGCAACTTTGTCAAATAAAATAACATGTGTACTATAATTTATAAAAATGTTATTTTATTGTTTTTAAAGTCTAACTGGGTACACTGAACTCAAGCTGGGCTATATCAGTAGTTTTCAATCCGAACAAGGGTTTAAGGATATCATACAAACAGAGTTGTAACAAATCAGTATTATCTAGGGTTTGGCTAGGAAGGGCAAGTACAGGGGATGACCTTCGATTTAATGAAGCTAGGATGTTTCAATGCTCTTAAGATCAATCTATTTATGCAAGTAAAATAAAACCGAGAACTATATTAATTGACTTAACAACTTAAGAAAATATTATAAACTAAAATATACAATGTCGATCAATAATGAAGAATCGTGTATTAAATCTTTATCAAAGTTTAAATCCTTAACTTTTAGGAAATAGGATTGAGATTATTAAGTATGAATGGTCTTTAACATGATAGCCATTTTTGATAGTTTTCATAACTGATATTTTTGTCTCTTATCAATTTTTGAAAAGGAGAGATTATATTAAAGTTGAAATCTTCGACAGAATTTTGCAGTTTAAACGCAGGCTCAATTGTATCATTCAAGTCGCTTGATTCTCGGGTTTTAGTCGTCATTTAGTCACCATCTTCTTTACTAATCCAAATAGCAGTATATTTGATGCTAAGAGCGCTTACTTAAAATTAACAATAGCAATTGTAATGCTTAAATGAAATTCCTTTTTAAAATTTAACTATCTATTTTGTATGTAAAAGTAACCGCAGTCAAATATTATTCTCATGATATTGTGTTACCCTCAGTATAGCATGGATTAATAAAGATGACTATTTCGAAATTGGTAATTATACTACCAGTATATAGTTAAACTTGTAATCGCTATTTCAAAAACCAGATGTGAATAAGTCGCCAGCCTATAGCGAGGACAAAAACAACGTTAAAGATAATAATTACTGTTCTGATGAAAGTCATATTTTGATAAAATTTTGGTTTAGTATTTGCGCGGACTTGAACAGCCTTGTTAATTGTCTTTTGCTGTTTACTGTTTTTCAAAGATACTTGATGTTCTTTTTTACTATGCTTTGGCTTAGCAGTCAATTCGCTAAGAGCTAAATTATGTTGACTTGCTTTCATTTTGCTGATCAAGTCGCCCTGTGCAACTGTACGGTGTTGACCGTAACCGTATTTGGAAGTGTTAAAGTCTGAACATGTAATTAGTGTAATCATACTCTTATCCTGCACATTGTTTTCAACTTCAACCTGAGTTGGTTTGATGGCAAAAGACATCCTTTTTATTTTATATACATAAATATGATGCAAATCTGTGACATAGATGAGGTCACCAGGGTGTGCCAGATGTAAATTATCCAAAACTGCAGGACCATAAGACCCCATATAGTGTCCTGCAAGCACATAATTATTAGCACCGCCCATGACGCGATCGGGCAGACAGGTAACGACACCGTATTCTAAGTTCTGGTTTTGATCGCCATAACCGGCAAAAAGGGGATTATGAATGTTAACAGCAGGAATAGCAATGCGGCCAATAGCGTATGCCTTAATTTGCTTGGCTCTAAGGACGCTGGCTGCACTAACTGATTTGGTTTTGCTGGCATCATAACTTGTTTTGCGTTTTTTATTTCTATCTGCTTTCTTTTGTGTTAAAGTGGTATTTGCTTTTTCCGCATTTTGCTGAACTACATAGGAGTTGCCAAAACCGGAGCCGAAAAAGATTAAAGTTACGCCCAGATAAAAAAGGGCACCTAAAAGTAACACTCGAATAGTAGACCATATTTGCTGTTTTGAAGATTTTGCTTGCTTTTTACTTGCCATTTGATCCCTTTTCTTTAAACTACTATTAGTCTTCTGCTACTATTTAAGTATAAATTTGCGTAAAGTACAATTATTTATCTCGAATTGAAACACTTAAAAAAAATAATCAAATAAGTATTGAAATCGCTTTAATACTGATTTATAATATCAGCTGTAAGTAGACGTGTTACTGACTTGATCAGGCATTACCTATGAACAATACTTTTTTGGTACTGTTTGTAGGTTTTTTTATTGGAAAGGAAGTAGTTGAAGTGAAATTTGTTAAAAATTTTAACAACAACGCTGCCTTGGTGTCTGATAAGGCTGGAGTAGATTGGGTGGTGATTGGCAACGGGATTGGCTTTGGCAAAAAAGTCGGTGATCCCATTGATGAGGACAAAATTTCACGCCGTTTTGTAGCTGTCGAAAAAAATATTAAATTGGTTGACAGTGTAAGAGATATTGATCAGCGGACTTTGAAGTTGACAACTGAAGTGATTAGCATGGCCAGTCAAAAATTACAGATCACTTTTTCTGATTATGAATTTTTGGTATTAGCTGATCACATTGATTTTATGTTAACCCGTGCTACAGGAAATATTGAATTAGGTCAAGATACGCTTGGCTGGGAAATGAAAAAAATATTTCCTAAGGAATATGGCACGGCTCAAGAAGCCTTAAGGTTAATGAAGGAAAAAACTAAGCTTGACTTTCCTCAAAGTGAGGCAGCTTATCTGACATATCACTTCATTAATGCAGGTTCTGGTCAAACAAAGCTGCAGGATACAATTAAAATTACTAAACTGATTAAGGGAGTAATTGATATTATCCAGTATCAATACGGAATGCAGCTGGATACTGAATCGTTTAACTTCAACAGGTTCATGACTCATTTACGTGCTTTTATGGTAAGGCATATGTGTGGTGAAAGCGACCAGGATTCTGGCAGTGAGCTTGATCATTCCTTAATTGAATTAATGAAAGTCAAGTACAAAAAGGCTTATGATACTGTCCAAAAAATCGGCACGTACTTATACAAGCAGGCAGGCTGGCAATTGCAGCCTGACGATCAGGTATATTTAACTCTTCATGTCTGGCGGGTAACGCATAGACAAAAAGATGCTCAATCGCAGAAGAATTAAATTTACTATATTTTAATAATTTATAAGTTTAAACGGTGTGTTACTGTTTACAGGCATTAACCCGAGAACTTCAGGTGAAAATCTCACAATAAATTAGTGAGGTGCTTTCTTGAGGTCCTCGGGTTTTGATATTTAGGAGGAAAAAATGGCTTACGAGGATCTAAGTCGTGAAATTATCGCTGATGTTGGCGGTAAAGATAACGTGATCAGTGTTGTTCACTGTACTACGCGCTTACGTTTTAAATTAAAAAATATGAAAAAGGCTAACGATGACAAATTAAAGGCCACCGATGGCGTAATTTCTGTTGTGAAATCGGGTGGGCAATACCAAGTTGTGATTGGCAATAATGTCGCTGATGTTTATGACACGCTGGTTAAAGTAGGCGGCTTTTCTGGTGGCGGCAGCGTGCCCGATGATTATGAAGATACCAGCAACATGAGTTTAGCAGATAAGTTTATTGATTTAATCTCTGGCATTTTCAATCCGATTTTGGGGCCAATGTGTGCTGCCGGTATGATCAAGGGCTTTAATGCCATGTTCTTAGCTTTTGGCTGGGAAGCGCAAACTTCTGGTACTTACATTATTTTGAATGCCATTGGTGACAGTTTATTTTACTTCCTGCCAGTTATTTTAGGAATTTCAGCAGCTAAAAAGTTCGGCATGAACGGCTATCTAGGTGCAACAATTGGTGCTGCACTTTGCTATCCTTCAATTGTCGCAATGGCCAGCAGTAAAACCACACTGTTTACTGTATTTAAGGGTACTATTCTCCAAGCACCAATTCACATGACTTTTTTAGGAATTCCGGTAATTTCGATGAACTATACTTCATCAGTCATTCCAATTATCCTGTCAATTTGGTTTGCTTCTAAAGTGCAAAAATTGGCTAAAAAGATTATTCCTGATGTTGTCAAAACTTTCTTAGTGCCATTTATGGTTTTACTAATTACTATTCCTGTTACCTTTATTGTCATTGGTCCTGTTGCTACCTGGTTAGGTAATGCTATTGCAGCTGCTGTCAGTGCTGTTTACCACTTCAGCCCAATTGTTGCCGGCATTTTAATGGGAGCATTCTGGCAAGTATTTGTTATCTTTGGCGTTCACTGGGGCTTTGTGGCAGTTATGATGACCAATATTGCTGCTTTAGGCTATGATCCAATCTTAGGCTTATCTTTAGCAGCTTCATTTGCTCAAACAGGCGTTGTTTTAGCAATTATTTTCCAAACTAAAGATGAAAAAACCCGCAGTATTGCAATTCCAGCCTTTGTTTCTGGTATTTTCGGGGTTACTGAGCCGGCTATTTATGGTGTCACCCTTGAAAGAAAGAAGCCTTTCATTTTAAGCTGTATTGCATCTGCAATTGGGGCCGGCATCATTGGCTTCTTCCAAGTAAAAGTATTTCAGATGGCCGGAATGGGAATCTTCTCAATTCCAGACGCTATTGGTAAAAATGGTATTGATACTGGCGTTTATGGTTTAATTCTAGCAATGGTTATAGCAACAATTTTAGGCTTTGCTTTCCAAATGCTATTTGGTAAAAGCAGTGTTGATGCACCAATAACTGAACAAACTGCCTTAGCGACAGCTACAAATGCAGGTACAGATAATGCTGCAACAAACAATTCTGCAAATTCCGCAAATGTTAAACCAGAAGTTTCATATAATAAGGAAGAAAAATTGGTAGCTCCGTTAAATGGACAGGTTGTGCCATTAAGCGAGGTTAAAGATGAAGTCTTCTCCAGTGGATCAATGGGTAAAGGCGTTGCGATTGAACCACAAGAAGGTAAAGTATGTTCACCTCTTGATGGAGAAGTAGTGATGGTTTTCCCTACCGGTCACGCAATTGGTCTTAAATCGACTAGTGGCGCAGAAGTAATGATTCATATTGGTATGGATACTGTTGAACTTGATGGCAAAGGCTTTACTACTTTAGTTAAAAAAGGTCAGAGCATCAAAAAAGGTGAGCCTCTTATTAAATTTGACCTTGAAGCTATTAAAAAAGCTGGCTTTGAAACTACAACACCAGTAATTGTTACTAATTCTAATAATTACCATGAAGTTAATGTAGTTGCGAATGGTACAATAACCATTGGGGATGCATTATTAGACTTGAAATAACGAAAGGAGACAATAATGACCACAAATAATTTTCCTAAAGGATTTTTATGGGGCGGTGCTACTGCTGCCAATCAATTAGAGGGTGCTTACCAAGAGGGAGGTAAAGGTTTATCTTTACCAGATGTTATGCCTGGCGGTAAGGACCGAATGAAAATCATTGCTTCACCTGATTTTGATTTTAAGATTAATTCAGATTACGTTTATCCTAACCACATTGGTATTGATCACTATCATCATTATAAAGAGGACATTGCACTTTTTGCCGAAATGGGCTTTAAGTGCTACCGCTTTTCAATTGCCTGGTCCAGAATTTTTCCTAATGGGGATGAAGAAACCCCTAATGAAGAGGGACTTAAGTTTTATGACTCACTAATTGATGAATGCTTAAAGCATGATATTGAGCCTGTAATTACTATTTCTCACTATGAATTACCTCTTCATTTAATTACTGAATATGGGAGCTGGAAGAATAAGAAGTTAATTGACTTCTATGAGCGTTTTGCCCGCACCGTTTTAACTCGCTACCAAGACAAGGTTAAATATTGGATGACTTTCAACGAAATTAACAGTGCCGCTCACTTTCCAATTATGAGTCAGGGCCTGACGACAAGTAATGGCGCTGATGACAAGAAAAACATTTACCAGTCGTGGCATAACCAATTTGTTGCTAGTGCAAAAGCAGTTAAAATTGGCCATGAACTCAATCCTGATATGAAAATTGGCTGCATGATTTTATATGCTACCACTTACAGCTATGATTCAAATCCTAAGAACCAATTGGCTACCTTGCAAGATAATCAGGCTAATAACTTCTTCTGTGCCGATGTTCAAGTAAGAGGACATTATCCTGCTTATACTAAGAGCTTGTTGGCTCGTCAAGGTGTGCAATTATCTGACATTGATTACACAGATGGTGAATTGGCATTGCTGGCTCAATACCCAGTTGACTATATTGGTTTTAGCTACTACATGTCATCTGTAGTTGATGTTACTCATGAAAACCAAGAAACTGTTAACGGCAACTTAATGGGCGGCGTTAAGAACCCATTCTTAAAGAGCAGCGACTGGGGCTGGCAAATTGATCCCACAGGATTAAGAATTGCCTTAAACCAATTGTCTGATCGTTATCAAAAACCTGTTTTCGTTGTTGAAAACGGTCTGGGTGCAGTAGACAAGCCTGACGCAAATCATTATGTGGCTGATGATTACCGGATTGACTACCTGCGTGAACACATCGAGGCTATTTCCCAGGCAATAGACGATGGAGTTGATGTTATGGGCTATACTCCTTGGGGCTGTATTGATTTAGTCAGTGCTTCAACTGGTGAAATGTCGAAACGTTACGGTTTTATCTATGTTGATGAAGATGATGAAGGACACGGAACCTTTAAGCGCTACAAGAAAAAGTCTTTTGACTGGTACAAGAAGGTTATTTCTACTAACGGTGCTGATTTAGGGTAAATCTTGGCGGAGATACGACTCGGCTCATGTGAGCAAAATAAACAAGAAAAAGCGTGCTTAAAAGCACGCTTTTTTACTATGTCAATTTCTATTGCAATTTTTTCAAAACATTGATTGCTATAAACTAATTAGTCATAGTCAGGCTGCATAGATTATATAAATCACCTTTTTGCTTCATTAATTCTTTATAAGAACCTTCTTCAGTAATAGTGCCGTCTTTCATAAAAATTATCGCATCATATTTTTGTAATAAGTTGGGATTCAATTTATGTGTTACCACAATTGATGTTAAATTCTTTATCTCTAAAATGGCATTTTCAATTGCAGAAGTATTTTTTTGATCTAAAGATGACGTTGCTTCATCCATTAATAAAATAGGTGTTTTTCTAATTAATGCTCGCGCTATAGAAATTCTCTGCTTTTGGCCACCAGATAAAGCTTTGCCATTTTCGCCAACATTCAGATCAACGCCCTTAGAATTGCCGTCTACTAGCTTTCTTAAACCAGCCTTATTTATAGCATAATTCAGTTCTTTATCTGTAAAAGATTTGCCTAGCATTATATTATACGCAAGAGAATTATCGAAAATATAAACGTCCTGTTGGACAATATTTATTAGTTTATAAAGCGATGACAAATTAATGTTATTGATGTTTACGTTATCTATACTGATGTTGCCATCCTTAGTCAATTTGTAATATCTCATTAGTAACTTTAATAATGTTGTTTTTCCGCTGCCAGACATACCTACAAGCGCGTATTTTTTGCCTTTTTCTATTCGTAAGTTGATGTGTGAAAGTACTCTCTTTCCCGTTTCACCATGCTGGGAATAGGAAAAACTAACGTTGGTCAATTTGATCTCATTTTCAAATCTGTTCAATTTCAAATAGTTGCTGTTATCTTTTACCGGATTATGCATTTTCTCCAGCAACTGATTCAGAGTTTTGCTGGCGGCTAAACCAGCCTTTTTGTTATTCATTTCCAGACCCAATTTGCTCAGTGGCATTACAATAAAATTAACTAATTGCACAATTGCTGTAACTCCACCAATACTGGTGTTTCCATTAATTACCATAAACATACCGAGTCCGTACGCAACCAGAAAAACTAAATATCCAGAGAAATTCGAAATTGATACCGAAATATTATTAAGTTCTGACAGAGAAAACTTACTATCAGCCCGTTTTTCGTTACCGTTCTGAAATTCCTTGCTAATTTGCTTTTCAATATTAAAGCTTTTAATTACTAAAAAGCCTGAAAATGCGTCTTTTACCTTGGAGACATAGGCATTTTGTTGTGTCAAAGCCAGATTCTGCTTTGCTTGCATTTTCCCACCCAACAAACTCATAACAATAATTGGCACTAAACTTACTATTAGCACTGCTATTGACAGCTGCCAGTTAATCATAAACATCCCTATAATCGAGAAAAGCAATAATGACGAGTTAGAAACAATACTAAAGAAAGATTTGATATATTTTTCCTCAATTGTCGAGACAGTATTGGTCATTGTTGCTAAAAAATCTCCGGTACTATTGTTGCTGAATTCATTTAGGTCACTTGCAATAATTTCATTAAAAATATGCCTACGATATTTTTTACTAAAATTATTAACAAACCTATTTTTTGTTAGTTCACTGGTAAAAACAGCAGCTGCCAAAAATATACATACTAATAAACAAACAAATATTGCATTTTTTAATTCATAAACATTCCTGGCAATCCCTGAGTCAATTAATCTTTTTAACACCAAAGCAAGCAATAAGTTTATAAACGGATAGACTATTCCCGAAAAAAAGAGCGCAAGATAGTAATTTAACTTATCATATTTTTTGTAATTTTCCATTAATATAAACATCCTTTCTATTCTAAAAAATATAAGTAAAAGTATCTAATTATTTTAAATTCTTCTACGTCTTCTCACTATACGCTAAACATTTTATAATCGAAAGAGCTATTTTAAAATAAAGCTATATTTTTTAAAATTATAAAATAATAGTTGTTTTGATAGTTTTGCGTGAAAAAATTATAGAAAGTTTTTTTAAAAATAGGCAGGTCAGGTTAGTATTAATTTGAAGGATATTAAGCATAGAAAAAAGTATTTCATTATAAATACAGAAAAAAATAGTTTTTACGAATCACAAAGGATTGTTTATATTTTGTCTTAATGAGAACATCTGATCTGGAGTATTTAAATAGATACAGGAGGAAAATAATGAAAGGAAAAATTTATGCTAAGGCGCAACAGGTTGGCAAGACATTCATGTTGCCAATTTCGTTGCTTCCGATAGCGGGATTATTTCTAGGATTGGGTGCTTCTTTTACCGGTCCGACTTTTATAAAGTTGTATCATTTGGAAAGTATTTTATCGCCGGGGATGCCGTTAAACAGGTTTTTAAGCATTTTAAATGACTGTGGCTCTGTAGTCTTTGACAATCTAGGCTTGCTATTTGCTGTCTCTATAGCGTTGGGAATGGCAAAAAGTGAAAAAGGGGTCGCTGCGCTTTCTGCGGTTGTAGGCTACTTTTTAATGTACGCTTCCTTAACCAGTTCAATTAAAAATCTCAGAAATTTAAATCAGCTCAAACAAGTTAATGGCTTAATTACAAATGTGTTGGGTTTTAACAACACAATGAACCTGGGAGTATTCGGGGGAATTATTATTGGGTTGATAGTCGTATGGCTACATAATAAGTACTACAATATTAAACTGCCTGATGTAATTTCATTTTTTGGCGGGACCCACTTTCCGCCAATAGCCGCTGCGGTTTCTGGCGTAATAATAGGAATTTTGCTTTCATATATTTGGCCTTATTTTGCTGCTGGAATTTCTGCTTTGGGCTTCTTTATTGCTAAATCAGGAGTAGTTGGTTCCTTTCTATACGGATTAATCTACAGAATGTTGATACCCTTTGGTTTACACCACATTTTCTATTTGCCATTTTGGCAAACAGCAGTAGGTGGAACGGCTGTTGTTGCTGGTCATACCGTGCAAGGTGCCCAAAATATTGTCTTTGCACAATTAGCTGCCGGCGGAAAAATTTCGTATGAAGCTGCCAGATTCTTTTCATTTCAGTTCCCAGAAATGATTTTTGGCTTGCCAGCTGCTGCCCTTGCAATGTACTCTGTAGCTCGTAAAGATAAAAGGAATGAAATTAAAGGACTTTTAGTATCTTCTGCAGTAACTTCCATTTTAACTGGAATTACCGAGCCGCTTGAATTTACTATTTTATTTGCTTCACCATTTTTGTATTTTGGCGTTCACTGTGTACTTTTTGCTTTTTCTGCAGTCTTTGTAACATTGCTAAAAGTAGGAGTAGGCTTTACCTTTTCCGGTGGCTTAATAGACTTTATTCTTTATGGTGTGTTACCCGGAAATGCCAGAACTAATTGGGTTCCAATCATCTTCTTAGGTATTGCTTATTTCGTTGTTTACTATTTCTTGTTTAGATTTGTAATTACTAAGTTCGATCTCAATACGCCTGGTCGTAAAGATGATACTACTTTAAAAACCAAGAAAGATTATGTTGATAATAAGAAATTTACTGCTCTAACTAAAGATGAGCAAGTAGCTTATGAAATAGTAGCAGCTCTAGGCGGAACTGATAATTTAGTGAATGTTGACAACTGTGCCACAAGGCTGCGGGTGACAGTTAAAGACGGCAATTTAGTAGATAAAGAAACCTTAACCTCAACGGGAGCAGCCGGAACAGTAGTTAACGGTGCCTCTGTCCAGGTAATTTATGGCACTACTGTCGGCAACATTAAAACAAATGTAATGGATTTGATTAATAGTGGCAAAGCGCCAAAAACTGTTGCAAATTCTGTTAAGCCAGCAAATAGTTCGAAGTTAGATTCAGAGGATAAAAAAGTTCAAAAGTCAGTTGAAACGGGTCCGAGTCAAAAAATTGCATTGTTTGCACCTGCTGATGGACAGCTGGAATCATTGCAAACCTTAAATGATGGGGTCTTTTCCAAAGAGATGGTAGGTAAAGGCTTTGCGATCTTACCAGAAAATGACAATATTTATGCTCCAGTTAATGGCACTATAACAACAATTTTTCCGACTAAACATGCAATTGGCATAAAAGATGAAAATGGCATTGAGTATCTTTTGCATATGGGATTAGATACTGTTGAACTTAAGGGCAAAGGCTTTAAGATTCTTTGCTCTGAAAAAGAACAAGTCCATCAGGGTGACAAGCTGGCAGAGATGAATTTAACAGAAATTAAATCTGCTGGAAAGGCAACTGATGTTATCTTTGTAGCTACTCTGTCTGACAGATTATTAGATGTCAAAGTTGCTGATAATGATAGAGTTACTGCTAATGATCAAGTAGCCGAGTTGTTGGTTAAAAAATAAACAGCTATAAAGCCAGATTTATATGTTAAAACATATTGCTTCAGCCAATTGCTGCAAGTAAAAAAGCCAAGCTTTTCATTTAGAAAGCTTGGTTTTTGTTTTACTCAAAAATTAAATTGATGGCAAATTTGAAATAGGGTTTAGTTGCCAATTTGCTTACGCTATATTTATTCACATTTTATTTTTACTGTCATAGATTCAATAAAAAAATCGACTTTTTGTGGACAATACAATTTTTTATTGTTTACTTATGCATGATAATATACTAACATTTTTTGCATATTTCAACAAAAAATTAAACAAGCTGTGCCTTTTTAATCTATGATGCCACTATAGTGATGCCCATTTACCATTATGAAAATGATTAAATAAATTTTTATTCTCTTTAAGCAGCCAAACTATCTGTTGTCTATCATAAACAGCTACTCCATGATTATTAAGTATAGTGACAATTTCTATTAAATCTTTTGCTTGAATATTTCCTAATTCTAATTGAATAACTTTTTTATTCACAGTCAAATTTAGTTTAAAAAGTCTGGGTTAAAATCAAGTGGACTGATTCGAACTTTTTTACGATATGTAATTTCAGCATTAGTGATATTCTCGAATAAATATGATTTTGTATATATTTTTTTGATATGTAACAGCTGCATAAGTTTCATTGCATCATTTGAACTATAACTCACTACAGTAATTCCATTTTTATCGATCAGCCAATATCCACTAAAACATGTTGGTAAAGTAATAAAAATTCCTGCCAAAATTGTGAATCCCAGTACCCACCATGGTTGATAGCCAAATCCAGTCATAAATAATGACACTAAAATGACTAAAATTATTCCTGTGATTACATGCAGAATGTTTACTTTATGTCCAACAGTCACACTTTTATTGGAGTTAGTAAAACCTGAATTATTTGAAGGATAGAGTTGTTGTCCTTCAATCATTTCTTCGTTTGACTTCATGATATTTACACTTTCACAACTTAGCAGTAACAGCTTTATTTTCATTTAATTATACTATGTCTTAGCTTTAGAAAACGCTTTTCTTGGCAGCAACGGAAAATTTTTGCTTTTTGTTGATCCCTAGACTATAGGAGTGTCTTAATCAAATTGATAATAAAAAGCTGGTTACCAGTGAATGCTGGAACCGGCTTCTATTTATACTAAATTGCCACCTGTCTGTTCTTGCACAATTTTTTGCAACTGCTTACTAAATTCAGTCATGCCGATTAAGGCAAACTCTTCTATTTGCCTTGCGCAATTATCCAGATAAACCTGTTTAGGATCAAAATGATAGTTAATAATGTTCTCCAAAAATAATAGAACCATCTTATTAAAGAAGGTTAGTGGCTGGGTGTGAATCTCATGGGATTTTTCTACCAATTGCTTTGCTTCCTGGAATTTGCTTTTTTCCAGACACATACTAATCATATTGATTAATATTCCCAACACTATAAATTGTATATCGTCATTATCACTATCTTTAAATTGCTGAAAAATTTTGTTAGTAATGATCATGTCACTGGCAAAATCATAAAAAACCATGCAGTTCAGGAAAATTTTGATAGTTTTCCAGTCGAAATTCTCTTCATTAAAGAATTTATTTTTAAGTTGCTGGATTTCTGCAGCACTCAATTTTTCTCTATTACCATCTATAATAGCTAAGATTGAGTTCACACTTAGCATTAAATCATTTTTACTGGTAAGCTCGCTACCCGCAATGGCCTGCTTAATTTCTTTTAGGCGCTTGGTATCAAAATTATAATAAGCGTCCGTCATTTGGGCAACAATCCTCTTTTTGAGATTATCTTCACTTTCAGACTGGTAATCAAGTTGTTTAAAAAAATCAGCAATTTTAACGTGATTTTGCCGTAATAATTCAATTAGGTCTGCCGCTGAAATGCGCGTCAGATCTTTTTCTACTTTGGAGTAAAAAGAAGGGCTGATAACGTCGCCAATCCATGCGCGTTGAGTTTTGCCAGCTTCTAAACGGTATTGTCTAAGTAATGCACCGATAGTCATAATTTAACCTCATTAAATTTTTTTGTTTCATATATGACACTTTTCTTTTCTTAATTTTAGCTTAAGTACAATTGAAAATAAAGAAAGCTAAAAAGGAGAAAAAATTATGACTATCTTTTTTAAAAATAAAGAATATCGCAAGTTTTCAATTGCCAGTATTTTATCCAGTGCGGGGGATATTTTATTCTATTTAGCGTTGATGACTTATGCCAGTCGGCTCAAAAATTATTCGCTGGCCTTGTCATTAATTGCTATTTCGGAGTCAGTTCCCCGGCTGTTCTCTAGTGTTGGTGGCTATCTAGCTGACAGGACTCAGAACAAATTTCAAAAAATAGTCTGGATGGCTATGATCAGAGGTGCGCTTTATTTACTGGTTGGTTTTCTTTTTAGCCAGAATATTGCGGGTTGGAATCTGGTAATTATGGTGATTATCATCAACTTTATTTCTGATACGGCCGGAACTTATTCTGGCGGACTGACCACACCACTAATTATTAGTCTGGTTAAAAAGGATGAGATTGCTGAAGCTGAAGGTTTTACTAGCGGTGTTTCGCAAGTAATCACTTTGATTAGTCAGTTTGTTGGATCAGGACTTTTGTTATTCATGTCATATTCTGCACTGGCTGTAATTAACGGCCTGACTTTCGTTGTGGCAGGGTTGATCTATTGCAATATTGCCAGGAGTAAACGAAAAAAGGGCATTTCAACTGTCACACAAGAAGTCGATGATCGTGGCTTTTGGTCCACCTTGGCCTTAGCATTAAAGCAAGTTAAAAAGGCTAGTGGCTTAATTACTACTGTACTAGTAATCGCCATTTTAAACGGAGTTCTCAGCACGATCGAGCCTCTGATTTCTATTGTAATCGCGGGCAATCGCCAGGTGATGGTCATTGGAACCTATAGTTTTACAATCGCGTTAATCGGCGCTATGGCAGGAATAGGCGCTGCCTTAGGCAGTATTTTTGGTACTAATCTATTTAAAAATGTTAGCCTTTATATCATCATTATGTTAGCCAATATTGCTGGAGCAAGTGTCATAATTGCCATTTTAAGTAAACAAATTTGGTTCTGTTTAATAACTTATTGTATCCTAGGCTTCTTTGCAGGAACTGCTACTCCAAAATTAACTCAATGGATGGTAGGTGCAGTTGATCGTAAAATTTTGGCGTCCTCTGTTGGTCTGATTAATACGATTTTATTAATTGCCAGTCCCTTAATGACAACTGCTTTTACTACCTTATCGGCTGTGACAAGCGTCATCTATTCTCTTTTGGGGTTATTGATCGTCAGTGTTCTGCTCTTTGTAATTACCTTATTGGTGATGAGAAAATCTGCACAAAAAGGAAAATAAACAGTCCATTTAGCTGGTAAATTTGCAGTATCTGATTTTTGCCGTCATTCTTTTCTATCAAGTATATAAAAACTGTCAAGATAATGATGTGAATCACCAAATTAGGATATTTTACTAGTTGTAAGTTAGCTCTTATTTATTAGTGCTTTTTCTCAAACTGAAAAAGATAATCAGAATAAAGTTAATCAGTAGGGTGAAACCTGTAGTCCAGAAAACTGTAGCGTAGTTGAACAGACCGGAGATAGTAGAACCCATTAGTGAACCAAACACAGAACCAACTGCTTGGAAAGACTGATTATAGCTAAAGATGCGACCAAAGCTTTCTGCCGGAGTGTTCAATGTCAAAACAGTCTGTGCTGCCGGTAACATTGCTGCACTGGCAATTCCCAGCAGAAAACGCAATCCTGCCAGCACCCAAGGTGAGTGTGTTAAAGCCATAGGTACGAAGAGAATCGCACCTACTATTAAACCTAAGCGTAATATTTTTAGTGGTCCAATTTCATCCATTTTATGTCCGATTTTGGAAGCAGCCAGCAGTGTTCCGAGACCTGGGGTTGCGGCTACGATCCCCGCTACAAAGGCAATATTCTTGCTATTAGGCATCATCGATTTGACATACAAAGAAACAATTGGATCAATTGACATGTTAGCGGCCTGCACTAACAGGGTGGTTATGAACATGACTACAATCAGTTTAACGCTTGGTAGAGAGTGCATGATTTCTTTCATAGGTTTCATTTCTTCACGAGAAATTGGGGTGAAGTTTTCATGAACTAAGAATGTCGACCCTAAGAAGACAAGCACCATCAAAAAGCCGGTGATGAAGAATGGGATCCGGTAGCCCCAGACGCCACCAAGCCAATTACCGAAGAAGTTTGACAAAACACCACCTAAAAGTGGTCCAACTAAGTTTCCAGCTGTACCGGCAGTCATCATTTGACTCATTACCCAGCCACTTTTTCTGTGGGGAGTTTCTCCTGCGATCAAGGCAGTAGCATTGTTAATGTAGCCGGAAAAAGCACCCTGAATAAAGCGCATGACAATTATGTAAATAGCATTAGGGGCAAAACCGGTAGCAGTAATAGTTAAAGCCATGACGCCAGAGGCCCGCATGCACATTAATTTACGACCTTTGCGGTCAGCCAAGTTGCCCCAATAAGGTGAAACAATTGCCTGAGCAATAAATGTCATGGCAAATGCAAGACCGGAATACATGCTAATCTGCAGCTTGCTGTAGTGGCCCAGATCAGCGATAAATAGTGAGATAAAGGGCATTGTCATGGAATAGCCCATGCCTGTGATGAAGCAGCCTAGCCATAAAGTGACAAAAGCTTTATGCCAGCCAGCCGGAAATTTTTCGGAAACTGTCAAAACGTCCTCGCTTTCTTTTTTAATGTTTTTCTAAAAAATATGATATCTTTTCTATTTTAGCACAATAAATTTGCTAAGAATTTGCTAAATAGATGATATTTTCATATTAAACATGTTAGGATATTATTTCTGAAAGGAAGGGATGTTGGTATGGAAAGAGATTCGCATTTAACTAGGCAGGAATACCGCCAAAAATCCCAGTCGCACACAAACAAGGTGCCAAAGGCAACGATTAGAGAAAATAATACTTCTCAAACTCGTGCTGACTATCGCCATTTAAAGTTAAATTTCTGGGATATTTTTGCAGATCGGCCATACATCGCGGTGGCAATAGTTGTTTTGGCTATTTTCTTAGTTATGGCCAAACTCTGGTGGCTTCTTGCTGCACTGGCAATTGTGGTCGCAATTGGCATCTTTGTGATTGGCCGCAGTCATCATCCTAACCGTGTACTTAGCCTTGAATTTAAAATGAAGTCATCTCGGAAATTAAGCATGTTACGAGCTTTGCAATTTGGTGGCTCGATTATCATGTTTCTGGCCACTTATATGAAAAAAGTGGTAACAGTTAATTTTTCCACAGCTGGTTCGACTGATGGCTTGCAAGTCGTCCAGGGCATCTTGTCTAATCGTGGTGGCGTCTATGGTCAACAGGGATCATACTTCTTGAGTTTATTGAATACCCTAACTGGTGGACAGCTGTGGGGTAAATATCGTTATGCGGCTAACAGTGCGCAAATGATGAACAGTGGTGCAGGCCGTTTAATTATTATGTGGGTTCTGCTTTTAATGATTGCACCAGCATTTTGCGTTTTAGCACAATTTTTTCGGGAACCATATTCGCGCAATACGGCCTTGGTAGCTTCAATCATAGCTACTGTCAGCTTTGTTTTAACTCCTCGTTTATTGAGTAAGTGGATTGTAGAATACGCTGTCGAAAATCGTATGGCCAGCAGTCAAGCTCAGGCTGCTATTAGTGTCGGACCTATGGCCTATGTGGCAATGCTCTGCGCAATTTTAGTTTTAGTTATTTCAGTTTACCGGGTAATTAAAAAGGACAGATTCGTTTAAAAACCAGAAAAAGTTTTAAATTAAAAACCAGCTTTTTGTTCTATAAGCTGGTTTTTTATGATTTTAAAAACTGCTTTGAAAAAGCAGTTTATTATATTTGCATAGCAAATTTATTTTTACTTAATATTGTAAAAGTATAGGTTTGTCTTTAGAATTAAGTTAAATAGTAAATAATAAAATATCATCTGTTTAAAAAATTTTTTGACTTAAATTGTAAATAGGAGAGGATTATTTATGCTTAATGATATTGTTCTGATTTTGCTAATAGTGGATGCTATTTACTTAATATATCTAGTTTGCGTCAGATTAACACACAAAACACCGCAGAATTCTAAACTTATTCAATTTTATCAGCACCAGCATTTACGGTGGACTAAAATTAAGTACTTCTTCCTTGTAATTCCTATTGTTTTATTTCTTCTGCCATATGATAATAGCTGGAATAATTATGTAACATCCTTGTTTGTGCGCATTATTGGAATTGTTTTGTGGACGTTGATATTTGTGATTGGTGACTTTCTCGATGGGAAAATGTATCACTGGTTTTTCAAAAAATAATAGGGATAAGTAAAAAAAACATAAATACCTCAGGTTAAACCTGAGGTGCTTTTAAAATGAAACTATTTTTATTTTTTGAGTGACTAGAATTAAGCAACGTTTTGATAAAAATTAGTGCTTATCTAAAATTTGATATGCTTTAGATAGCAAGTTATCCAAGTCTTTATCACTAACATGTCCAACAATTTTACCATTTCGACCGGAAAATCATAATTAGGCATTTGAAAAGTAACTACACTACCAGATATCCCACTGCTGATATCAGCAAGACGATAGTATAGACCACGATTATCTTTTTTAAAATCATGCGTAAGAGGCATGCAGATAACGAGTCCTGTTTTTTGATTATATGCATTATTTAATGTAACTATCGCTGGTCTTTGAATAATGCCAGATTGGGGATTATGGCCGCCTTCTTTTCGTCCTGCATGTGGTTCAGCATCTATCCGAATAATGTCTCTTGATTAGATGCTACATTTTCCTTACCAACCTGCATAGTATCAGGGTTACCTACTTTTTCAGTTTCTTTTTTAAAGTCAATATCGTCATATTCTTCATTAAACCGCGGATTAGAGTCAATAGCCTTATAGATTAAAGTGCTATTATCTTCTTGAATCAATTCAAATCGTTGTCCAGGTTTAACTCCAGCCTTACTCGGGATCATAAGTGCTATAGAATTACCAACTTTTCTAGCAACAAAGTTACCCAGTTTCTTTTTCATTAATATTAGCTCCCTAATTTATGTTAGTACAAGTATACACCGCACCCGATGAGATTTCGATTATGTCTCTCCATAATTTAGGTGATCTTGATTTTAAGCAGCAATATAGTCTTAACAGCTATTGAGCATAATTAATAGAAGTCATAATCATATTTTCAATGCGATAATGCCTTAAAACTAAAATATATAGACAAATCATGAGCCAAAAGCTTAATTAAATGTCTAATATAATTTTTAAATAAAAGAGCCCCAAGTTTAGGACAACTTTTGGAGGCTCAGTATATATTAGCTTTGTGTTTATATTTATTATCTTTTTGCTCTGAAAAAGATAATTTCTCTTGCAGCAATAATCGGACCAGATGATTGATAGATAGTCAAATGCACTTTCTTTGCACGGACATCTCGCAGACCAACCACCTTGTTTTTCGTGTCAGCTTTCCACTGCAAGTGGTCTGCATAGGTAGTATATTGCTCGCCATCCGTTGAAACAGCAATTGATATTGCAAGAGGATCACCATTATGATCAATATTTCGTGGCACATAGACCATTCTGCTTAATTTCTCAACTTTTTCAAAAGTAAAGGTTAGTTCCAGTGGTTGTTCAGGTGAAATTGATTGATCCGTTTGCCATTCGCTTGCCAGTTTAAGATCAGTTAAATAAGATAGGGGATGATTTTCTTTGCTGGTACAGTTGCTAGTCACCTCAATGTTTTCAATAGCATAATCTTTAGCAGCATGCTTGGTAATAACACCGAAAAGATCAGACCATTCAGAAACTTTATTTCCTATTACATACCTCATTCTAATGATATAGCGAGTATTAGGAGTTAATTCGTGAAAAGTGAAATTTTTGCCGGTAATGCCCACATAAAGGAGATTATTAACTTCTATCTGAACTGCACTTTCATGAGGCCAGGCAAGCTCGAATGAATGAGCTGAAATTTTGCTTGAATCAACTGCCGGCAATTTAGGTGAAGGCAATACGCCACTGGTAATTTCATGTACTAAAACTTTCTTGCCATAATTAAAATTGTGCACTGTAATTTCGATTTTAGTTGTGGTAATGTCTCGACTTGCTAATTTTATTTGCAGGGCAGTTTGCGTATTCTTGTGATATTGTTTAAATTCATCCAAGCCATAATTAGTATTGTAAAAAATGCCTTCGCGAGCATGATTGAAAGCGTCAAGCGATCCGTATTCTTCCACTGGGACAACTTGATCGTTAATTTTAATAGTGATGCGATCAGGGTAAGAATCACACATAATAGTCAGTTTAGTAGGCTGTTCAACATCTTGGTTTTCCCAGTTGCCTTCAACTGGTGGAATAGTTACCAGCAACGTTTCATTTTCAGTTTTACTGAAAATTTTTGTGGTAGAACCATTGGATTCAGCGGCTTGAGAGTTATCGTTGTAAATAACTGTCTCACTTTGATCTCCTGGGTAAAGCAGAAAATCACGATTGCCCCAGTCAAAAATACTGCCGCCGCGAACAAAGACTGGTAGGTGCCATAATGGAAAAGATAAATTATTGTAGACCTTGCCACCGGCATATTTTTTACCTGTAAAAAGATCAATCCACATTGTCTTCTTCCCGGGTAAATACAGATTATCTTTGCGTGAATCTCCGTTTTCATCTTCGCGGCCATTAGTAATTGGTGCAATTAACAAATCGGAGCCTAACATGAACTCATTGCCAAACTGTGCTGTGTAATTAGCCAGCTCGTCTGGAAAGTCACTAAAAAGGGGACGCATGATTAATGCGCCATTTTTTGCCTGTTCATTTAGTGTATATATGTAGTTAGTCAAATGCTGGCGTAATTTGAGGTAAGCCAAATTAATGTCGGTTATTTTCCTATTATAAGCAAACGGGTTTTTACTGAAGTTGCCCTGATCATCGAAATTAAAGAGCAGTGGGGTAAAACATTTCCATTCAAAATCACGGACATTGATTTGTGCATTGCCACCGCCTTGCAGTCCATCAACTGCTGCACCAACTAAAGGCTGACCTGAAAGATTTGCTCCGAGCATACCAGCTACTTGTGTAGCAACATTGCCCCAGTTGCCGCCAACATCTCCAAAGATCAAAGCAGCGTTTTTTTGCATGCCGGTACTGCCGCTATCAGCAAGCACTAGTGAACGCTTTGTTTGTGATTCGTTTTGAAGCTGTGCTTTATCTTTAGTCGCTATTTCATTAGTAGTAAAAGTAAAAGCAGTTTTTTCCGGTAATTCGACTTCGCTTTGGTGCCAAAATCCGGGATGAACGTCTTGGTTTAACGCATATTCATTAAAGAAACTGAGAGCTTGTTGATTGTTGGCTTGAACACCATAATTGGGCACAAACCAGCTCAAAGGAAAATGCATGGCATGATAGCGATCAATTAGTGCCCGCGCGGAAAACTGGTAGTTTTCTTCGCCGTTAAGTGAAGATTTGCCCGATGCGGCTTTTTCATCTTTTGTACGAGTATAATAATTATTGCCAATTTTACTGGCATTGCGTTTCTTAGCTTGACTTGGTTGCCACAAAGTTGTACAGAAATTGCCAATATGACCCAGACCTAAGGCGTATTTGGGCAATAACATTGGTTTGCCCGTTAAAGTATAATAGCGTTGCAAAATTTCCTGAGGATTAGTACCAAGAAGGTAAAATGCATCAAAGACTGCATCTTGGTGGGTGAGAACAGTGACTCCTCTCTTGGTTTTGCCAAAATCATAAGTTCCTTCTGCAGTAGTATTTCTTAATTCGCCATAACCAGCATTCGACCAGAAAAAAGGGACAGGCATAATGACGCCACCTTTACCGGTTATTTGGTCATGCTTAATTGCGATTTTGTGTCCTCTGTGACTAAAGTAGCCGTTTTGCAAGCCGCCACCATAAAAAAATTCATTTTTATTTTCTGTTAAAAACTCACGGGTTCTGGTAGAACTAAGTTCAAGTGGTTGAGATTGGTGCATCCTGTTATGGTGCAATGATTCATCAAAAATACTTATAACAGCTGGATTTTGCCCAAAAATAATTTGGTAATTGCCAGTATGGATAATTAAGGAATCATTGGTGGCTCTGACCTGCGACTTTGCAAAGGCAGAGTTATCAAACTGGGTTAATTGAATAGTTTCCGTTCGATTTTCAGTAAAATTTTGCTCTGGATCAATTAAAAGACGAAAAATGCCGGCAGCTAAGACATAAAAGCGCGCAATTTCGCCCGTGGCAAAATGTAATTCGTAATAGTGGTCACACTTGCTGGCACCAGTAAGTGCTCCTAGTTGATGTTGATTTGTTTGCGTATTTTGAATCATATTTCTTGTTTCCTAATTAGTTACCTATACCACTATTATAACTAAAAAATAAAAAGTTTCTGTACTATTTGAAATTGAACTGGTAAATACCAGTTGATTAAGCTAAAATTAAGCTATAAATACGAGTTTTATTTTAAAAAGAAAGGCAAAAATATTATGACTTATTATATTCATGCAGATAAATTCTTTCTTGAAAATGTGACAGAACAAGGTGGTTACCTAGAAGTTCAAGATGACGGCAAATTTGGCTTTTACTATACTGAAGATCAAAAACCTGAAGGCAAAATAGTAGACTATAAAGGCAAATGGATTGCACCAGGACTGGTTGACACACATGTACACGGTTCACTAAAAGAAGACGTGATGAAAAGTGATTGGGCGGGAATCAACCGTCTGTCAGAAGGCTTTTTACGGTCTGGCGTTACCAGCTGGCTGCCAACGACTTATACTGCTGGTGCAGATACATTAAGCAAAATTTGCCAGATGTTTGGCGCCCATAAAGGTGAAGAAACTGGTGCTAAAATTCAAGGGTTGCATTTTGAAGGACCATACTTTACTGCAGAACATGCTGGTGCAGAAAACCCTAAATATTTGATTGATCCTGATATTAATCAATTTAATGAGTGGCGTGAAGAATCTAAAGGGCTGCTGAATAAAATATCTCTTGCGCCTGAGAGAAAAGGTGCCCGGGAATTTATCCGTGCTGCTGTTAAAGAGGGTGTAGTTGTTTCTTTGGGGCACTCGAGTGCTGACTTTGAAGAAGCTAAAGCCGGTGTTGAAGCTGGTGCAACAATGTTTACTCATACTTTTAACGGAATGCCTGATCCTTCACACCATGATACATCAATTTCTAACGCTGCGATGGCTCTGCATAATGTAACAGATGAATTGATCTGTGACGGTCACCATGTTCAAAAAGAAATGGTGCGGGCATTGGTTCAGCTTAAAGGTGCCGAACACATTTGTTTAATCACAGATTGTATGGAAGCTGGCATGATGCCTGACGGTGACTATATGTTAGGTGAATTGCCTGTTTATGTTAAAGAGGGCATGGCTCGTTTGAAAGGTGGCAATAATTTAGCTGGCAGTATTTTGCAATTAAAGACTGCAGTCAAGAATGTTGTTGACTGGAACGTTGCTACTCCTGAAGAAGCTGTTATGATGGCTTCTTATGTTCCGGCTAAGAGTGCGCACGTACTCGATAAATGTGGTTCAATCGCACCTGATAAAGATGCCGATTTCTTAGTATTAAACCCTGACATGACTTTAAGTGAAACTTATTTAAATGGTGAGTCACGCTACCAGGCATAAAGCAGCTTATTAATTATTATATAGAATAAAAAACCAATTCATTAACTTGAACTGGTTTTTTATTTGCACAATTTTTAATATAAACTATATTTAAGCACATATTATATACTATATGCTGTTAATATAAGCTTAATTTATTGCACTTTTTACATGCTGGTTATAGTCTAATCATATAGTACGTGCTAATAATAATTAAATAGACGGAGAGTGAAAAAATGGCTAAAACAGGACAAGATAGGTTGAATGACCCATTTTTAAACAAAGGTACTGCTTTTACAGAAGAGCAGCGAGAAAAGTATCAGCTGGCAGGGATGTTACCTCCTAAGGTGCAGTCATTAGAAGAGCAGGCGCGGGAAGTTTACCTGCAGTATCAGGAAAAATCAACTAATTTGGAAAAGCGCATTTTTTTGATGACCGTTTTTAATACTAATCGGGTGCTGTTTTTTAAGGTCTTCAGTGAGCATGTTACCGAATTTATGCCGATTGTGTATGACCCGACGATAGCTGAGACTATCGAAAATTACAGTCATTTGTTTGTAAATCCGCAATATGCCGCATTTTTGTCAATTAATGAACCTGATCAAATCGAAGATAGTTTAAAAAATGCGGCTGATGGCCGTGATATAAAACTAATAGTGGTTACTGACGGTGAAGAAATTTTAGGAATTGGTGACTGGGGTACACAGGGAGTTGACATTTCTGTTGGCAAGTTGATGGTTTATACTGCTGCAGCTGGTGTTGACCCAGCGTGTGTATTGCCAGTAGTGCTAGATGTTGGCACTAATAATGACAAATTACTTAATGATTCGCTCTACTTAGGCAATCATCAGCGTCGCGTAAATGGTGAACCATATTATCAATTTGTTGATCGCTTTGTGCAAACTGTAGAAAAATTATTTCCGGGACTATATTTACATTTTGAAGATTTTGGCCGAGATAATGCTGATAATATTTTAAAACATTATCGTGATCATATTTTAACCTTTAATGATGATATTCAAGGTACCGGTGTCATTGTTTTGGCCGGAATTCTCGGAGCATTGAAGATTAGTGGTCAGAAATTAACAGACCAAAAGTATGTCTGTTTTGGTGCCGGAACAGCTGGTACAGGAATCGTTGAGCAAGTCTATGCCGAGATGCTGCAAGCAGGCTTACAACCTGAAGAAGCGCGCAGGCATTTTTACTTAGTAGATAAACAAGGTCTGCTTTTTGAAGATACGCCTGAACTAACACCTGCTCAGAAACCATTTGTCAGAAAACGTTCTGAATTTAGCAATGCTGACCAGCTTAAAGATTTAAAGAGTGTTGTACAAGCAGTTCATCCTGATATTTTAGTGGGAACATCAACTCGCTCAGGTGCTTTCACTCAGGATATTGTGACGGAAATGGCAACCCATACCGAACGTCCAATTATTTTCCCATTGTCAAACCCAACTCAATTAGCGGAGGCAAAAGCAGAAGATTTAATTCATTGGACTAAAGGCAAGGCTTTAGTAGCTACTGGTATTCCTGCTGATCCAGTTGATTATGACGGCACTAAGTATGAAATCGGACAAGCCAACAATGCTTTGGTCTATCCGGGACTTGGTCTTGGCGCTCTGGCAGTTAATGCTAAGATTTTAAGTGATGAAATGATTAGTGTAGCGGCCCACTCACTTGGCGGCATTGTTGATTCAAGTAAACCAGGCGCAGCAGTTTTGCCACCAGTTGAAAAACTAAATGTCTTTTCTCAAACTGTAGCAAAAGCTGTGGCTAACAAGGCAATTGCCGATCACCTCAACCAAAATGATTTTCAAGATGGTGACAAGGCAGTGGCTGCACTTCGCTGGGCGCCTGAATATAAAGATGAGCAGGAGTGAGAATAAATGCAAGCCTTTATTACTTCATTAACTAGCGTTGTTGAACTGTTACTTGTAATTGCTTTAGGGTATTGGCTGCGAACCAGTGGCAAACTAGGCGATCAGTTTAAGGGCAATATTTCTTATTTAATTATGAATATTGCTTTACCAGCTTCAATTTTTGTTTCCGTCTTAAAATATTTAAACAGGCAAAAATTATTTGGCTTAACAGGTGGTCTGATCTATGCCATTATCTGTTTTGCTTTAAGTTATTTGTTCGCATGGATATTATGTAAGCTTCTGCGGATCCGCAAAGGCCGCCGAGGTACTTTTATTAACGCCATTACGAATGCCAATACCATTTTTATTGGATTGCCATTGAATATTGCCTTATTTGGACAAAAAAGTATGCCGTACTTTTTAATTTATTATGTGTTAAATACGGTTTCTACCTGGGCAATTGGTGTCTTCTTCATTTCTAGCGATGACCCAACTGAACAAAAAGGAAAACAGCAAAAATTCAACTGGAAAAAATTGTTGCCAGCACCATTAGTTGGTTTTCTAATTGCCTTAATTTGTTTATTAGTTGAAGTACCAATTCCTAGTTGGATTACGGCTGTGTTAAGTATGGTTGGCGGCATCGTCACGCCGATGTCACTGATCTATATTGGTATTATATTGGCAGATGCTGGTTTGAAGTCAATCCACCTTGACCGTGATACTATTTGGGCATTGCTTGGCCGCTTTATCTTAGTACCGGCTTTAATGATGATTTTAATTGTTGTTGGTGCAAATTGGCTGCCATCCTTGACAGGTCTAGCTAAACAAACCTTAGTTGTGCAATCAGCTACTCCTGCTTTGGCAGTTTTGCCAATATTAGTGGGTGAATCGCACGGGGATGTGCAATACGCTACCAACGTTGTGACCACCTCAACAGTTTTATTCGTAATAGTTGTACCAGTGGTTTTGGAACTCACGCAAATGCTAATATAATTAATAAAAATTCATGTTATAAAAACCCGTCTTTGATCATGTAGATAAGGCGGGTTTTTGTTTGGAAAATATTTTAAATTAAAGTGCTATATTATTAAGTTGTTAATCCAACTTTTTACCAAATCTTTTTTGCATTTTATTGCTGGTATAGCCCAGTTTTTCGTAAAATTTATGAGCACCTAAACGTGATTCTCCTGAATTTAACCTAATTTCTTTCATGCCTAAATTTTTAGCCTGTTTTTCCAAAGTATGCATAAGTTGACTGCCAATGCCTTTCTTTTGCACAGAAGAATCTACTGCTAAAGCTAAAACGTTGAACATGGGGTCAAAATAGGTTTCTTTAAAAACTTCTGCATGCAAATAGCCTTCAACTTTTTTGGTATTATCATCTTCAAAAACCCAGAGATAATGATGCGCAGGATCATTTAGCAGCCTTTTAATGTTGGCAGCCGTTTTTTCTACAGGATAATCATAACCTAGTTCAATTTGATTGATTTTTTGAATAGTTGGACTGTCAGCAACTTCACATTTTCTAATCATGAAAATTCCTTTCTTATATTTATTGTATTACGAATTAAAGTTATTTTAGCGCTCTCAATAATAGATAGGAAGCTCTTTTGTATGTCTAGATATAATAAAAATACTATTAAAGTTGTACTGCCAAATTTAATAGTATTTTTTTAATTCTATACAAGTGGCAATATTGGCGTAAGCTATTTCATTTTTGACTAGTGCGAGTGTAAACAAATAAGGAGAGAACAATTGCATTCTAAAGCGGTAGGCTCAAAAGCATCTCTTGTAAATTTATTTTGGGACCAATTTTTATTTTTGTGGCAACTAATAAAATCGCGCTTTCTTTTTTGGTTAGGCTTAATAAACTTTGTAATACTGATGTTGAAATTAATGCCGAATTCTGCTATAGTTCCTATTTTTTTCATGAGTGTTGATTTTAACGCAGTTAAATCACGCCAAGTTATTTTGCCTGTTTTTTGGTTTGTTTATTTTGTAGTGCCGCTATTGATAGTCTTAAGCGGTATTAAACAATTGTGGCAAGTAAGAGGAATGCAATTGCGAGGTCTGAGATACTCACCATTAAGTTTCGCTGTGGTTAACATTGGGTTAATGGGATTGATCACCCTCATTTATGTGGCACTAACAGAAGGAATTATGGCTTTAGTGACTGATTTTTCCTGGCTAAAAAATTTTAAGCTATTACAATTTCACGGATTACCAGCTTTATTAGTACTGGTCATTAATAATTTTTTAGGAATATTTCTGTTGTTGATAATTCAGGCCACTATCGGTCGCTTCAATGCTCCATTGGGTATAATTATTCCAATTAGTTGGCTTATAATGACTGTTTATACCACTTGGAAATATAATCCGCTCAATAGTTTAATGCTTCTGCGTGTCAATAAGAACAATATTCTGCTGTTATTAGCTACAACGCTATTAATGCTAATTGTCTATTTAATTACTGACCGTTACAGTGAACCGGATTATTAAAAGTCTAATTCTACTATTTTTAATAATTCTAAAATGGTACTATGAATGTATAGAATTAAACGATAATTAAAAAATAAGAAACACAAACTGGATATTTATAATAGTCAAATTAATTTATCTTTATTGGCTACGGCTGTCCTCACTCTTAAAAAGAAGGTCTTTATGAAACGTTTGTTTTGGAATCAATTACTATATTTATGGCAAATAATCCGATTCCGTTTTATTTGCTGGCTAAGTTTGATCTGCTTTTCAATTATTTTTCTCAGTGCGCAGCTAATTAATAGTTCACATACTTCTATATTTAATCTCTTCTTTGCCGATACCAGTCAAGGTGCATCTTTTAATTTTATTTTGTGGCTGGTTTATTTCTTGATACCGCTGCTCATTGTATTAAATAGCTTTAAACTGCTTTGGCAAACTACCATTATGCACCTAAGAGGATTACAAATTCCACCGAAAAATTTTACTGTTGTCACTATGTTGTTAATGGGAGTAATAGCTTTTGCCTATGTGTTTGTTACACTTTTAGTTATGTTGCTTGTTACGGCTTTATTTAAATTGCCCTCTTTGTCTTTTTTTGATTTAACTGACTGGCAGGCGGTCCCACTACTTTTCATCAACAATTTTTTGGGAATATATCTGACGCTTCTTTTGCAAGGTACAATTGGAAAGTTTAATTCGGCATTGGGTCTGATTATTCCAGCTTCACTTTTGATAATGACATCTCTTTTAAAATGGCAATTAAATCCTTTAAATAACTTGATAATTATGAGATTTAATTTCCCTGGCTTTTTATTATTATTGCTGGCAACTTTGATTATGGTGATTGTTTATGGGATTATTGACCATTTCTTTAGTGTAGAGTAAGGAGCAAACAATGAGTTTTATTGAATTAAATGAAGTAGGAAAATTAGTGAAAAGACGGCCACTATTGCATGATGTTAGTGCAGATATTCCAGAGGGCAGTATCACTGTTTTAGAAGGAATAAATGGTTCTGGTAAAACGCTAATCTTAAAGGCAATTTTAGGCTTAATAAATACCAGTGGGGAAGTCATAGTTAATGGTAAGAAGATGAAGGTCCAAGATCCTTATCCTATTAAAGCGGGAATTTTAATTGAAAATCCCAGTTTAATAGAAGAATTTACTGCTTATAAAAACTTAGAACTACTAGCGAAATTAGATCCAGATATTCAAGAAAAGCAGATTAATGATTTATTGACGTACTTTGATTTAACCAGGTTCCCTAAACAAAAAGTTAAGAAATTTTCACTGGGGATGAAGCAGAAATTAGGAATTGCACAGGCTTTTCTTGGAGCCTATCCGTTAATTGTTCTGGATGAGCCTACCAATGCGCTGGATCATGAAAGTATTGGTAAATTAATCAGATTGATTGATGGGTATAACCATAAAGGCTCAACCTTTGTTATTGCTTCGCATGATCATGAATTTGTAAACAAAGTCGCCACGCAAAAGCTATATGTACAAGAAGGAACAATAAATTATGAAAAATAAAAAATTATTATGGAGCTTCTTCATTGTGATAATAATTGTAGTTGGTTGCGTGGGCTTTTATCGCTACCGCCAGGTAAACGCCCATCCTCAGCAGTATGGTGTGACTAAAGAACAGCTTTTTCACAAAAATGAATTGGTAAAAGCCTATCATGTTAACTTTATTGTTCATGAAGCTGCAGTTAAGAAAAGTAAGGATTTTGTACAAGCCAAAGTCAAATTTAATATACGTCAAACTGGCCAGCCATTCTATGGCGAGAAAAAAAACAATCCTAATTTTATAGAAAATATGTATCTAAATAATCCTTATGGTATAAGCAATCCCTCAATAAAATTGTATGACAAAAGTCACCACAGAATTAATCCTGATAAAGCATTAGCGCACGGCAAGCAGCCTTTTACAATATTTTTTACCATTCCGCGTTATTCATATGACATGCGCAATCAAAAATTACGTTTCAGTTTCTTGGTACCAACTAAGAAGCACTATATCAAATATTCGCTTCTGCTAGAATAGGGAGAATAAAATGAAATTTTTGTGGTCACGTTTGAATAAATTATGGTTATTTTTAGCATTGGCAATAGGGTTAAGTATTAGCGTTGTACAATGTGCTGTTTCTGTGTCTAAATATATTTTTGCGACAAACTCACCTTATACTATGTGGATGTCAATAGATGGATTTACTTTTGTACCTACTATATTTTTTATCTTGTTACCTTTAATAGCAAGTTTACCTGCCAGTACATTATTAAAAGAAGATTTTACCAACGGCTATTTTTATAAATTAAAGATGGAGAAGTCCATTAAACAAATCTTGTTAGGATACCTAGAAATCGCATTTATGACAGGTTTTATTGTGATCGCTGTTCCTTTACTGTTTAACTTTTTCTCTTGGTTTATGATATTACCTAATGTTAAGCCCGATAACTTACTTAATATTAATATTGGTGCTATGAATTTTACTATGCTGTTTGTCTCCCTTTATTATTCCCATCCGTTTGTCCACGCTATTTTGTCAATTATATTTTCTTCTCTTTGGGGAGGATTGTTCGCTGTATTCGCAATGGTTACTTCTTTGTGGATTAAAAATAAGTTTGCTGCTATGTGCACAGGTTTAGTTTTGCAAATAGTTTTATTATTAATGAACGCAACTATCCATTTGCCATATCTCATAAGTTATTCACCGGCTGATTTCTTACGTGAACTCCCTGGAATTATGACTAACATCTATGTGGTGGTGTTTATGACTGCAATATTATTACTTTATTGTATGATTATGTTTCATTTGGATGAAAAGCGATTAGCAGAGTTATAAAAGGTGAAAGTAAAAAGGATTAAGTCCTAAATTTGGACTTAATCCTTTTTAATATACTTTGATTCTGTTAAGTGGCCAATAGCGATATTTAACAACACCTTCAATTTTACTTCTAGGGATTGCTCCTATATAACGACTATCTTTTGAAACGCTCCTATGATCTCCCATTACAAAATACGAGCCTTTGGGAACTTTGTTAGTTTTTTTCATTTCTTTTAATTGAGAAGGGGAATAAATACTTTTATATTCTTTTGTTCTTGCTAAAGAACGAATTGAAAAGTCAGCAGTGTAAGAATATTTTGTACCATAAAAGCCATCTTCATTATCCGTCAGCTTAAATCCTGGTTTTAAATAGTCTTGATTTATTTTTTTGCCATTAACATAAATCTTATTATTTTTTCCAGTAACAGTTTCACCCGGTAATCCTATAATTCTTTTTATATAAAAGGAATTACGTTCATCCGGAGCCTTTAAAATAACAATTTCATTTCGTTTCAATTTGCTATTGCGATTAGCTATAACTCTTTCTTGACTTTCAAAAGTTGGTTGCATCGAGATACCAGACACGGAACATTTGACTATTAAATATTTTGTCAGCAAAAAATTAATTAAAATAAAAACTGCAAATAAGACTATTGTATATTTTAAAAATTCATAAAATTGTTTTGTTTTCTCATTTTTTTCGTTATTCTGATTATTTGCCATAAGTAAATCCTTACAAATAAAATTACACATTAATATAACTAGCCTGTGGTTAATAGATAAATTATAGGCATATAAATAATTAAAAGTCAAAATAATCTAAAAACCAACATAAAATTAAACAAATAACCTATTTAGATGATACAAACTTCTTCTAATTTTGGAGATCACAATCTATATCAGATCATAAAGCTAATTTCTGTTTTTATTGTAAATAGCAAGTGAAAGTTATAAAAAATTTGCAGTCAAAAAAGAACCAGGACAAAACAAAAAGGACTAACTTCGTTAAATATCGGAAGGTAATCCTTAATTGAAATCTATTAAACAGAGTAAAAAGCATTTACAATGATTTCGTTAGTACTAACTCACTATTAACTTTTAATTCATCGGGTGGAAGAAACCAACTATTCTGTTGATTCTTTAAGGTGAGTGAAAGTTATTTACACCAAGCCGTTTAGTTAATTATCTGGCTCTTCTTTTATTCAATATGCAAACAGTATTTGTTATAATTAATTTAGAATTCAAGCAAATTGTTTTGAGGGCGGTTGGCTGTTGATCTGGAAAGAAGATGGTGCCTATGGCACGAAATCTTTTAGAAAGAGAAACAGTTAATGAGCGTTTACCAGGCATTACAAATAATGTTGGCATTCGCCACGTTTATTATTGTGTTGTTGGATTATATCAATAATCACAAGAAATAAAAAAAGACCGTCCCAATCATACTTTAGCAAGTTAGGGATAGTCTTTTTATATTCCTACTCAGCTAACCGCCTTTAGAGCGGCTGCTTGTTTTCAAAGAGGTCTTGTTAGCGCAAGGCCTCTTTTTCTTTACAATTACATTATATCATGACTGAATTAATTTTGCACAATGTGCTGAGTCAGGTATTGCAAAGTTGACATTTATAATCTTCTTTTTAACAGTTACAAAATAGGATTAAGGAAAAAATTAGTGCTAACGGGAAATTGTTCAGTATAAATACTAAAAGAAAATAAAATTATCTTATTGACTTTTAAAGATTAAAACCTTATTATTTTGGTTATCTAATATTTATTTTTTATTAATTTAAAAGCCTGAGTTTTAATAATTAAGCTAAAAATTTCTTCACATGGCTTATTGGACAAGCTTAAGAGCAATATTGAATTTAAAAATGAGTAGACATACTATAAGTGAAGAACTAGACTAACAAAATGCTATTTAAAAAATATTGGACGGGAAAACTATGATTATAAAATACTCACACCCCTGGAAAATAGCCTTATATGTTTTTTTTGCTTTTTTGAAATCGCTTCAGGTTGTTTTTGTTGCCTTCATTTTTCAAAAATTTATTGATTTCGCCCAAAAGCCTCAAGGCAGCTTAATAAAGCTGACTGTCTTTGCTGTTTGTGGTCTGCTAATATTTGGAATAGTCGGCGTTATATATCAGTATTTCTATTATAAAATTATAGAAGAAATTAATCTTAACCTAAAAAGTGCGTCTGCTAATTATTTAGTGAATAACTATGCTGGCCATAACGAAATTGACAGTTCATTTATGACCAATGACCTCAAGCAAATTGAAACTAATAGTATTGAGGCAGAGCTTTCAATTATTTCTGATTTAATTCAATTTTTGGCAGCTGTAATCTCTGCATTTGTTAGTTCTTGGATTATTGCGCTGGTATTTTTAATAGCTTCATTTACTCCTGCCGTTATTCAGTCTGTTTTTGGCCCTAAGATCGAAAAAAATTCTGAAAAGTGGGAAAAATCCAATAGCAACTACACCAACACCGTTATTGAAACTCATTCCGGAGCAGAAATGGCTAACATCTATGATGTTCAATTTTCAATGGTTAACAGGCTGATTAAAGCAGCGAAGCTAATGGAAACGGCTCTTTTCAAAACCAATTGGACTAAAGGTATGTCTAATGAGATGACTATGATAGTAGCATATATTTTCAGTATGTTCCTTCCTTTTGCCATTGGTATTAGTTTCATTGTTAGCGGTCGGCTGACTTTAGGCACGTTTATGATGATCGCACAACTGGCTAATAATTTTATTAATCCTGTAGTTGGTATTTTTGGCTCAGTTAACGATATTAAAACGGCAAAGCCGATTTTGCAAAAAATCAAAAAAATCGACTTGTTGATAAAGCCGCAGGGCAGTAAAACTGCAACTGCTTCAGATACTTTTCAATCATTACAATTGACTGATGCTGGAGTTAGCCAGGGTAAACAGAAAATTTTTGCCAATGTTAATCTAAAAATTGATTCCGGAGAAAAAGTTCTCCTGCAAGCTCCATCAGGTTGGGGGAAATCAACTTTACTGAATGTATTAATTGGTATTCAACAACTTGATTCTGGATCTTATGAAGTTAATCATTCTGAAGTAAATGGTGATTGGGCAAAATTACACGAGTACTTCTCCTTTATTCAGCAAAAGCCTTTTATTCTAGATGATACATTAAAATACAATATTACTTTAGGTCGGCATGTATCTGAAGAAGACTTAAATTATGCTGTTGAACAAGCCGGCTTAACTGATCTCGTAAACGAAAAGGGCTTAGACTATCAGCTTGGAAAGAGTGGCAGTAATTTATCTGGTGGTCAAAATCAACGAGTTGAAATTGCACGAGCATTAGTATCAAAAAGACCAATATTATTAGCTGATGAAGCAACTTCATCTCTTGATCAGAACTTATCTTTGCAAATACATCAAACAATTCTAAGTGAGTTTAAAGGAACTGTTATCGAAGTAGCACACCACATATCAGAAAAAGAGCAAGAAATGTTTGATCAAATAATTGATTTATCAAAGCAATCTTGATCTTTAGCTATCAATAAAGCATAGTAAAGTAAGAGAGAAAAATAAGTAAAAAAGGATATGACTCTCGAAATTGAAGTGTTCCATAATAGTTAGACATTAATCCGACTATAAGGAGCACTTTTTTTCATGAATAAATGTTCCATTGCTTTGAAAAGCTGTATAAGAATCTCACCGAGCTGGGAGATGCAGTAAGAAACTATTGAGTATTACAATCAGAAAAGAATTAAAATCAAGCTAAAAGGACTAACTCCGATCGAATATCGGCAGTTAGTCCTCAGTAAAGCTAATAAAGTGTCCTAATTTTAGGGTTCACATCATTTAATAATTTCTTGCTTCTTTAATTAACTTTGTAAGTTTCTAATATTTTTCTGGCATTGAGTTTCTTGAATTGCTGTAAGCAGCATATTCATCAACTGTTAAGTAGGCTTGTTTTGCTTTCATCTGTAAACGTCTCGTGGCTTCTTTAACTTCTGAAACTGTTGCTTTATCTGAACTATTAATTTCTTTGGCTCTTTTTAGTGCATCATCATAAAAATTAAAGTGGTAAAACTTGTATCCATCAGTATTGTGAACTGCATTTTCCTGATCAATTTCCTTTTGGAGGTCTTTTTTATCTGCTGCAGTTGCTATTTCCGCATCTGCTTTAGCTTCATCAACCGTATTAAGAGGTTTCAAAAATGGACCAGAAATATATTTACTGTCAGCAGCTTTGATGAATGACATATGTTCTTCATTGTTTTCTTCAAAGTTGGTGTGCGTAAAGCCATTTACGTCACCTAAATGATAGTAGAGCTCAGCTTTGTTGTCCTTATTCGACCAAATGTATAACAATTCATCAACCGGAATTTTTTCGCCCTCAATAAAGGTCGTTAGACCGGCTTTATCAACCTGATTTGGTCGTAAGTCTCCATTAACATCAAAAATATCAGTTCCAGAAGTAATTAGAACATAGGTGTCAGCGGTAAAAGTCAGCAGCCTTTGTCTTGGCTCTTTTTGTACGTATGATTTAGGAAACCAGCCAGTTTTTGTCCCACTAATAATGTAACTTGGTGAACTGGTTGGATCATACCTAAATAGCGTTTCACGGTTAACTTTTATTTTTTGTAAAGGCTTAACCGTGATTTGTTCTTTGCCTAAGCCAATCTGAACTCCTTTGGAGTCAATGACTTTTGGACTAATTGTTACAGTTGCTTCTGAGACATAAAGGGGCTTGTTATCAATGTTGCCAATATTGGCCGCATTAACATAGCCACCGGCTCCAATAGTGTAGTAATATTTACCACCGATTTTTTTATAAGGGAGCCATGACTGATTATAGTTGTCATCATTGACTAGGAAATACTGTTTGCTATTCCGGTCAATTTTTTCTATAGAGCCAGAGTATTTCAAAGGGGTTCCTTTGCGCAAATGCGTATTCTTTTTACTGCCACGGAATTTGTATAGCCGTTTACCATTCTTATCGTAAACATAAGAATTGTAATTGAGCTCCAAGTTGCCATCTTGTACCTGCTTGTTAACAACACCGACATTAGCCGCCTTAACGTAGGCACCACCGGTTAAAGGATAGTAGCTTTTACCATTAATCGAAGTCGTTTTGGCATTACCGTTTACGGTGGTGCCCATACGCAATGTCCCTTTACCGTTATAATAGGTGCGCTTGCCCTGAGCCGTATAAACATAAGAATTATGATTCAACGTGAGAGTATCAGTCTTAGCAGCTACTACTTCTGTATTGCTTGGCATTACTGCGGGTAGCATAGGACTAATAGCAAGAATGCTTGCTATGGAACCATAAACGAATTTTTTATTTAATTTCATGTAATCACCTCAAAAATACTGATTAAATACCTTATAGTCATTATAGAACTATATAACTATCTTTGCATAGACTTCCAATGAGATTAATGCTAAGTTATTGAATTGAAAATAAGCTAAAGCTATTTAAATTTAAAGGCAGATAAAAAATTAATTTCCCAAGAATAGTGAAGTTAAGCAAGATAAGCGTTTTATTTAGTTGTAGTGCTTTTTGACTCTCTAGATAATTTAGTCATAAAAATAGTCCCAAAAGTTGTCTAACTTCTGGGACTCATTTTATAGCAGTCTGCATTCCTTACTCTACTAATTGTCTTGGGAAAGATATATTAAGCATCTTAAATGGAGTTGCTTCACAAAGCTTAGTAATATCTAAAATTAATTAAAACTTGTGTAAACCTAGCGCATGTTGTGCTGCTAAGTTTAAAATATTCCATTGCCGATCAAAACTTGGTGAGAAGAAGAAGTCTTGCTCAGCTAAATCTTCTAATGTTAATTTATGACCAATTGCTAAACTTAAAACATTGCCTTGAGCGGTGATATCATGCTTGGACATAACTGCACCTCCAAGAATCTGATGAGTGTCCTTATTATAAGTTAAGGAAATATATCCTAACGGATTATCATTTGCAGGAATAAAGTCTGGACGCAAATGATCGATGTAGATGCTAGTTGCAGCATTAATACCAGCAAATTCAGCAGATTTTTGTGGGAGACCGCTAACTACTGCGTGTACATCACCAAATTCTAGTAATTGTCCGCCAACTAAGCCTGGGAATGGACGGCTTGGTTTTTCTTCAAACAAATGTTGCACTAAGTAATTTGCTTCGTGGCGGGCAGCGACTGCTGATGGAATTGGCATCCTTTTATTAGCTGGGATTGACAGTGGCCAAATAGCATCACCCAAAGCATAAACATCTTTTTGATTAGTCCTTAAATATTCGTCTGTTTCAATATAACCCCGTTGGTTTAAATTAATAGTATCTTTAAGCCAGTCTGTATTAGCAACAATGCCTGCAGCAACAATGCCTAAATCAGCTTTAATGTCACCATGATTAGTTTGGACTAGGTGATCATTGGTAAAACCAGTAACTTTTGTATCAAGCTTTAAATCGACACCCTTGTCTCGCATTTCTTGTTCAAAAACATCGGTAAAGTCTTTTGAAAAATAATTAGCCAAAATATGGTTGCTGGCATCAACCAAGGTCATGTTTTTACCAGCTAAAACACCAGCTTCAACGGCAGCGATTCCGTTACCAGCACCCACCACAACGATATTTTTAATTTCATCATTATGAAGAGCTTCATTGATCTTTTTAGCCCAACTGTAGCCCCGCATTAAATAAACGTAGTCTAAATCTGCCCCTGGAATTGGCAATTGGAGTGGATCAACTCCTGGAGACAAGATTAATTTGTCATAGTTAACTTCTTCAGTCTGACCAGTTTGGGTATTTTTAATTGTAACTTGCTTATTTGCCGGATTTAACGCAACCGCTTGCGAATTATTGACAATCTTACCGCCTAATTTTTCCAGATCAGCAGGTGAAAAATTTCGTACATTGTCTTGTCCGGTAGTTTTTTCTTCTAAAAAGAGCTTCATTCCGCAAGACATAAATGAAACAAAATCACTTGCTTCATAAATAGTGACATCAAGATCTTTATATCTGTCTAATAATTCGATGGCTGCCTCATGACCTGGATGAGAAGCACCAATGATGACTACTTTTTGATTCATTGAAAAAATCCCCTTTTTATCAGTATCTGAAAGCGTTTGTAGCACTTTCATTGTATCTTATGGTAACACAAGAAATGTGTCAGTTATACAAAGATGCATCGGTATAGCTAATTTGTATATATATATTAAAATTTATAAAGTAATAAAAATTAATACCATCATATAAATTGACTTTACAAATTTCACTAAATATAAAATTTGCTGATAATTTATGAGTAAGATACAGCCAAGTAAATCATTTAAAAAGAACCTAAGAAGTATAAGTAGTACTCAAATAATAGTACAAATAGAATATCATTTGAGAAAGGAAAGGTTCATTTAAGTATGTGAGATCAAAATGAAATTGCAACTTTTGCTATTGCTTTAAAATTCGAAAGAAAAGGCAAAAACAGTTCTTTGTAAAATTTTGTTTATAAAGAGTAAATGAAAAGAATCAAGTATATAATATAATGATTATTTATTTTCTTTGTTTTCTTCCAATCTGATCCTTATCAGAAAATTTTTGAAATTGGTGCGGCCAAAAGATGTGTACCCAATTTGTTTGTTTAGAGCAAACTCCTTTTTGATATCTACTATTACAAAATACATTGATCTGCTTTTTTATATATAATATAATCATCTTTATTATGTTATACGAGTTGATTTTAATATTGTTAAATTGCTTGTATATAGTTTGGCATTAAAAACTATTTGAGTATATTTTAACAACAAAAATTATTATAAAAGAGGAAAACATGTCTGATTTAATAGTAACAAATAAACTAACAAAAAAGTTTAAAGATCAAGTTGTACTCAATCAAATAAGCTTACATGTCCCAGAAAATCAGGTTTATTGTCTGCTAGGACCTAATGGCGCAGGTAAGACTACCTTAATGAAGATTTTAACAGGAATCATACCTGCTACTAGCGGTACTATTACGTTTGATGGACACGATTGGTCTAGAGAGGATTTATCTGCTATTGGTTCCCTGATTGAAAATGCACCTCTTTATGGAAATTTAACGGCTGCTGAAAATCTCCAGGTAGTTTGTCGTTTAAGAGGGGTCGAAGAAACCGAAATACAATCAATTCTGGAAAAAGTAGGCATTAGCGATACGGGGAAAAAGTTAACTAAAAATTTTTCTTTGGGAATGAAAGAGAGGCTTGGAATTGGATTAGCTCTAGTTGGTCAACCCAAGTTGTTAATTTTGGATGAGCCGACAAATGGACTTGATCCACTGGGCATTCAGCAATTGCGGAATTTGATTTCTAGTTTTAAGAAAGAAGGCATTACTATTATCATTTCTAGTCATATGCTTTCTGAAGTCGAGCGTTTAGCTGATAAAATTGGTATTATCGGTAAAGGCCAGCTTTTGCTTGAAAAAACTATAGATCATACAGAAAATCTGGAACAATTATTTAATGATACTTTAATGAATGCTGGTGTAACGAATGCTTAACTCATTGTCTATTGAAGTGATAAAAACTAAAAGAACACTTGTCAAGCAGTTATTGTGGCTGTATCCTCTTTTAATAATAATTGTAGTGACAGTGCTTTTTGCTACTACTGGTTATGCTATTCAAAGTGTCATTAATCAGTGGGGTACCATTTGGTTTCCCTTATTTCTTGCTTTGGTTGTTGGGCTAATTGACCGACACGAGAAGAATAGCACGAATTATAAGTTGATTTTGAGCTCACCTTACAATTTATTTGATTATGAATTGGGTAGAATTCTACACGTGGTACTTTTAACATTAGTTTCTTCTTTATTCTTAGTTCTTTTTGTAAGTTTGCTTTATTTTATTTCTGAAATTAGTGTCTCGTTAATTTCATGTTTTTTGGCAATCTTAGGTATTTGGTTAGTTAATCTTTGGCAAATTCCATTATATATTTGGCTTAGTCGCCTTACTAATATATATGTAACTATTGTATTGGACTTTGCCGGAATTTTTAGCGGCATAGAAGTAAATAGTTATTTCCTTGGCAAAATTTGGCCATTTACCTGGTCTGAACTTTTCCCAGTACCACTAATAAAAATGAATATTAACGGATTACCTCTAAGTCATAATGTGGCAGGTTCAAATAATTATTGGATTATAGCAGCAGCTATTCTGCTTTTCATTTTGCTCAGTTATCTCGCTGCCAGATCATTTAAGAAGCAGGTAATTAAAAATGCTTAAAAATATTTTTCGGTCAGAAAACGTTAAACTTAAGCGGAGTTTTTTATTATATTTACATTTGTTAACTTTAATTGCTTATCCATTATTAATGGGATTTTATTATGGTACAAGAAAAAACATTGTAAACTCATCCGTTATGATAATAACTTTTTACGAATTGCTGGCGCTTATTTCTCCGCTAGTTATTAGCATTTTTATCGGTCTAGTTTTTGATCGCGAAGAAAAAGCTGGTCATTGTAAAAATTGGTTGGCAAATCCTGGCAAAAAAGGCTTAACTATTGGGCTGCAGCTATTTTATTATTGGTTATTATATTTCTTTGAAATTATCGGAATGAGTTTAATTTATTTTTTTACTTTAAGATTTGCTTTTCAGATAAATAATATATCCTTTATTAAAATTTTACTAACCAGTTTTATTTTTGCACTTTTCGGTCTTATTCAATACGAACTAGCGCAATGGATAGTATTAAAGTTTAATGTTGGTGGTGCCATGATTCTGGGCTTTTTTGGTGTTGTAATCTCAGGTTTAAGCATTACTAGTCTTTTTGATTTTATCTGGCCCGTGATTCCTTGGGCATGGCAAATAAGATTAATAACTTTTTGGGAAGCTACAATTAGCAGTCAAGTACAAACTCTGACGGCTTGGGAAATGATTATTCCGTTAATTTTAACTATGGTTATAACTTTGTTAATTATAAAAGTGTTCGACAACTGGCAAAATTAAAACTGTCAATTAAATAAATACGAGTTTCTTGTCAAACATCTTGTTGATAAAGAGTAAATGAAAAGAACCAAGCAGCGAACAAACTGTTTGGTTTTTTCATTGTTTTATCCCAATCTGATCCAGCTACGGATGCAGATACTTATGTGTTTGCGGGATGCTCAAATGATTTAAAGCCATCAAGTATCTCTTTTTATTAGAAAAGCTGTAGATTAATTATCATCCTGTTGTATTAAGATATTTGCCTAATTAAGCCCACCATTTTTTACCTTCATTAATTACTGAGAAAGGTTCAGAATGAATTATAGCCAGTATGTTTGCGCTATCATTTGTTTTGCATTTTTATGAAATAAGAGCGATGCAGTAACAACAGTGCCTGTCTTAAGAGAAAGGAGTAAAAATTATATGACTAAAAAGCTTTTTCGTTACTTAGCAGTTGCTATATTGGGCATTTCTGCAAGTCTGGTGCTAAACCAACAAACTAATACTGTAGAAGCTAAAAGTATTGTTAAGACCGTGATGCACGATGCCCAGGCTTATGATTTATACGGTGATAAAGTAAAGGGAAAATATGCAGCTTACACTCAGGTTAAGTTAGATGATCAACCAATTCCATTTTCTTTTAAGCCTTTTGCACCCGCATACCAAATTAAAGGTAAAAAGCAATATATCAAGGCAAGTAATATTGACGGTGTTAAACGCAAGGTCAAACGTAACTCTTATGTTTACGCTACAAGCTCTCGGAGGGCTGACTCCCGTTTGCTTAAAAAAGGCAAGACAATAACAACTTATGGCAATTCCTTCAAATTTAAGAACGGGCAACGTTACTACCGCATTGGTGGACCAAAAAAGCAATATGTGAAAGCCAGTAACTTAAGTAAGATTATTAGTTCTAATACAGAAGAAACAACTGTGAAAGTAACTGCAAAAGAAGGAGCTGGACTTTATGATTTTATTAAAGACGATACTTATTCCAAGAAAGCCAAAAAGGGTACAGAATTTACGGTAGACTATGCTGAAAATAATGGAGGAGATGAAGATGATCCCCAAATATTTACTTATCATATTAAGGGTACAAAATATTGGTTATTGAGCAGTGAAGTTAAAGCCAAAAAGAAAATGCCTGTACATTACTATGATTCTGAACATTATTCTTACATTAAGTTTTATAAAAATACAGATGTTTACAATGCAGACGGTACTAAGCAAGATCATCACGGACAAAAGATCAGAAAACAAGGTGGGTTTTTAAAAGTAAATAAATTGCTTTATATTTGGGTACCAGCTGAAAAGAAAGCTGAATTATTTTACCACTTGAAGGGCCATGAATTTTACGCCTCTGCCTCACGAGACGGAGGAACCTCTGTAATAGATGTTGGTGATGGCTATGTTAAGCAAAAAGATGTTAGATTTATTGACGGCGTAAAACTAAGGCCGATCAACACAGCTGAAGAAGCCCAGCAAAACGCTAAGCAAAAAATAACCAAATAAATCATTTTAAGATATTTGCCTAATTTAATTCACCATTTTTTACCTTCATTAATCACTAAGAAGGGTACAGAATGAAATTATATAATTTCTAGTTTTGATTGCAGAAATTAGAGAATCAAAAATAGAGATAGCATTTTTTGGAGAAGAGAGGTTAAAACATATGAATAAAAAAATTACTCATTATTTAGCAGCTGGTTTTTTAGGACTTACTGCAATTTGGGCATTTAATCATCAAGCCCATACTGTTCAGGCAAAGATTCCCAGCACCATAAGAACTGTTATGTATACGTCGCAAGCATACGATGAAGATGGACGGAAGGTTGAAGCTAAGTATCCAGCTTTTCATCAGGTCAAAGTTGAAAAAAGACCATTAATCCTAACTTTCAAGCCCTATGCCCCATACTATAAAATTAGCGGTAAAAAGCAATATATTAAAGCTAATAACATCGATGGCGTTAAACGCAAGGTCAAACGTAACTCTTATGTTTATGCTACCAGCTCACGCAGGGCTAACTACCGCTTAATTCGGAAAGGAACCTCAATTACAACTTATGGTGGCACCGTCAAGTTTAAGAATGGTTTGCGCTACTACCGCATTGGTGGTCCTGCAAAACAATATGTGAGAGCCGGCAACTTGGGCAAAATCACTGCTTCAAACACGGAAGAAACTATTGCAACAGTAACAAAAGACGGTGGGACTCCAATTTATGAAATCAATAATGGTCTCAAAACTACTAAAAAGGCTAAAAAAGGTACTACTTTTATAGTCGACCGAGCTCAAGAAGAAGGATATGCCGACGATATAACCAATATGGCTATACCAAATGCAGTTATTTATCGTATTAAAGGGACGAATAATTGGCTCAATTGCCTGGACGTTAAAGTTCAAAAAGAACTTCCGCATCATTTTTATAACTCTGAGCATTATTCTTATATTAGATTTTATCAAGATACAGACGTCTATAATGCCGATGGCACCAAGAAAGATATTAATGGACAAAGAATTAGGAAACAAGGCGGTAATATAAAGGTAGATAAATTGCTTTATATTTGGGTGCCAGCCGAAAATAAAGTCGAACTATTTTATCATATGAAGGGTCATTGGTTTTATGCCACTAATAAGCCAGACGGAAGTGGCGGTAGTGAAGTAGATTTTGGCGATAGCTATGTCAAAGCGAGTGATGTTAGATTTATTGACGGCGTAAAACTAAGCCCGATCAACACAGCTGAAGAAGCACAGCAAAACGCCAAGCAAAAAACTGTCAAATAAATAATTTTTTAGAAATTAAATTTACAATAAAATGCACCTAATAGTAAAAGCCAGCTATTGGATGCATTTTTTATTAAGATATTTGCCTAATTTAATTCACCATTTTTTACCTTCATTAATCACTAAGAAAGGTACAGAATGAAATTATATAATTTCTTGTTTTGATTGCAGAAATTAGAGAATCAAAAATAGAGATAGCATTTTTTTGAGAAGAGAGGTTAAAACATATGAATAAGAAACTTACTCATTATTTAGCAGCTGGTTTTTTAGGACTTACTGCAATTTGGACATTTAATCATCAAGCCCATACTGTTCAGGCAAAGATTCCCAGCACTATAAGAACCGTTATGTATACATCACAAGCATACGATGAGGATGGACAAAAGGTAGACGCTAAATATCCAGCTTTTCGCCGGATTGAAGTTGATAAAAAGCCATTAATCTTAGATTTCAAGCCCTATGCCCCATACTATAAAATTAGCGGTAAAAAGCAATATATCAAGGCTAATAACATCGATGGCGTTAAACGTGAAGTTAAACATAATTCCTATGTTTACGCTACCAGTTCACGCAGGGCTGACTATCGTTTAATTAGAAAAGGAACCTCAATTACAACTTATGGTGGCACCGTCAAGTTTAAGAATGGTTTGCGCTACTACCGTATTGGTGGTCCCGCAAAGCAATATGTGAGAGCCAGCAACTTGGGCAAAATCACTACTTCAAACACTGAAGAAACTATTGCAACAGTGACAAGCGACGGCGGTGCACCAATTTATAAGATCGATAATGGGGTCAAAACTGTTAAAAAGGCTAAAAAAGGTACTACGTTCGTAGTCGACCGAGCTGAAGAAGATAACTATGCGGAGGAGATTGGTCATTCGGCTATCCCTAATCCTACTATTTATCGTATTAAAGGGACGAATAATTGGCTCTATTGCCTGGACGTTAAAGTTCAAAAAGAACTTCCGCATCACTATTATGACCTTGAGCATTATTCTTATATTAGATTTTATCAAGATACAGATGTCTATAATGCCGATGGCACCAAGCAAGATAATGATGGACAAAGAATCAGGAAACAGGGAGGTAATATAAAGGTAGATAAATTGCTTTATATTTGGGTGCCAGCCGAAAATAAAGCCGACCTGTTTTACCATATGAAGGGTCATAGGTTTTATGCCACTGATAAGCCAGACGGAAGAGGCGGTGATCAAGTAGATTTTGGTGATAGCTATGTCAAAGCGAGTGATGTTAGATTTATTGCCGGAGTGAAATTAAGCCCGATCAACACAGCTGAAGAAGCAAGTCAAGCTGCTAAGCAAAAAACGACCAAATAAAACATTTTGAAAAACTGAATAAATAATTTAAATGCACCTAATAGTAAGAATAAGCTGTTAGGCGCATTTTTGTATTATAAAAAGGCCCCGAAATTGAGAAAATTTTGGGACCTTTGTCAAATTAAGATTACACTTTTCAGAAACAACTATTTCTAAATGTTCATTAGGGGAATAATACGCATAGCAGGCCAGCTTCCATAGAAACAAGACCTGAGCCACTTCTCGGTTGATCTATAAGTTCTATTAAAGCCATAAAAAGCAAAACTAAACCTACGCAAGTCGAAAATATCTGCCTATTCCTAAACTTTTGTAAGAATTGAATAAATAGCTGATAGCTTGACCATGCTGTTATTAAACCAAAGCTATCGGTCTATTTATCGGTATCAGCAGAACCAAGTTTAACGCCATTTTTGTATATTCTTTTTTCGTTTATTTTCATTTTATTAACAATGTCTTCACCCAAATCATTGCCCAGCATTTCTGCAATGCCCAGTAAGAATATCCCTACATCGGCTAATTCTTCATTGATATTTTCCTTATTATTCTTGCGCCAGGCTTCAAATAGCTCGTTAGCTTCTCCATGTAAGCGCAGCAGTTCAAATTCAATATCTGTGGTATTGAAACCGTGTTTTTTCTTATTTTCCATGACTGCTTTTTGCAGTTTCTTAGTATCTATGATCAATTTGGATTCCTAAATAATGATTTTAGTCTATTTTATATTTAATTTGTAAATAGGTGCAATATCAATATCTGGTCAAGTTATAAAACTTTTATTGTGTATTTTTGATAACTCTAATTAAAAATAATTGCTATTTAAAAAAATTCTGCGATTTCTTGTTTTAAATGCTTTGCTAAATTATCAGCACCAATTTTTTCTAATAAACTAATCTGTTCTAGTGCTTCTAATTTGTGCTTTTGACAAATTGCAATTCGAGCATTAACAACAAGTAATTTATCATACTGTCTTAGGCTCTTTAATAAAGGCTTTAAACTATTTAAAGTAGTGACAGCTAACTTAAATTTGTGATGCGTCATTTGTATTATTGCCTGATTAATTAGCGTATTAGTTTTCAGAGTTCTCATAAACGGATAATGATTGTCTATATTTTCAATAATCTTGGCAATAATTTCGTTTGCTGTTCGATAATCAAAAGCAAATAAGATGGAATTAAGGATTGTAATATCTGTAACTGTGAAGACTTGGAGATCACTAAGTGAGTCGAACCAGATTGGTTGAACAAGTTCTTGTGCATGAGTATATCCCTTTGGTTTATCAACTAATAATAGAGATTTAAGGATAATGGCAATACGTTTAATATCATTATCGTTTTTGACCCAAAGGCAATCCTCTAGCAAATTTTTTATTTCGTCTTGATCAATGCTGCCGTCAAGGTTTAAAAACCGATGCAATAGCTGATTTTTGGTACTGATATGATAACCATTACTAATATATTCAAACTCATTAGGGTTTAGACCCAATCGTTCTATTAATTTAAGTTCATTTTCGTAAGTCGTTGATAATTCAGCATTTTCAATTTTAGAAATTGTGCTGCGGTCAAACAAATCCTGTGCTAATTCTTGCTGGGTCATTTTACGTGTAGTTCTAAGTTTATGAATTGTTTTGCCAAAATTACTCATGGTTGCACTCTTTTTAAGTTTAATTACTCTTAAAACAATGTGCTGATTTTGCACATTATTAATAATGATTTAATGTTATTCTTAGTTTAGAAATAAATCAATAATTATATTTGGTTTATTTCGCTGATTAAAAAGTCGTTATCTTACATATAACGACGTAAGAATATGTCTTTTATACATTTGTTTGGAAGGAGGATAATACATGACTGAAATTATAGCAACTACAGCTTTGATCATTTCATGTTGGTGTTTGGGTAAAATTTATGAAGATAAACCAATAATCAAATTTCTTAGAACTAATCGCGGAATGGTGTTGATATTAACCTCCATTGCCTTATTAGCCTATGACTTAGTAATACATAATTTTCAATTTGGCCAAATTATACCGTCTTTTTATTCTCTAATAGTTTTGCTTATTCTGTTAGGCTTCTTTTATATGTTTAAAGATCGTCGATCAACAAAATAAACGATAAAGTATTTATGAGGTAAAAAAATGTTGTGGATTATGGTTTTACTTCTTGTATTATTTGCTGGAATGGAATATACAGGAAGAGAGCAACTGCAAGTTCTTAACAAAATTTTTGCGGGTGTAGCGGTTGCAATTATTGTTATACCCCCAGTTGTATCTTACTTGCTATTTAAGAATTTCACTGCTTTAAACAGTGTCAGCATTCTTCTTGGAGTAGTTCAGGTATGTGCACTAGCAGCAGTATATTTTATATTCAGAAAAGTTGCTTTGAACGATTAGTTATTAAAAGCAAGCACAGTGATATATGATAAAATTTTGATTAAAAATTAGCTTAGGGATTTTTTTAAAATCCTTTTGCTAATATTTTGACTCCAAGCTATCTATAGCTTGGAGCTTTTTAAGTTAAAAACAATTGGCCCGAAAAATTATTGTCATAGTTTGAATTAGAATTTGCAATAAAATTAAAAGAACTAACTTGCGAATGAATCGTGTGTTAGTTCTTTTAATTTTACGGATGTTATTAGTTGGAAATTATTTTAATCTTTTTATCTTCAATTTTAATTAGGTAATCACATTCTTGCCAAACACTCGGATCATGAGTTGCTATTACAATTGTGGCAGCGGGATCAAAATTATTTAACAAGGTTTTTAGCACTACTTGGCTATTTTCTGAATCTAGCGAACCGGTTGGTTCATCCGCGAATATCACTTTGGGTGTTTTTAAAAGTATGCGGGCTAGCGCTATCCGTTGCTGCTCACCTCCGCTGAGAGTATATACTTTTTGATTAAACGGCATTTTTTCCAGTCCCACTTGCTTTAAAGCCGCATGCATTCGTTCGCTTTTTTGCCCTCTAGTTAATTTCTGATTAGCTAAGCCTAACTCCAGGTTTTGCTTGACGGTCTCCGTGTCAATTAACCCAAAATTTTGAAAAATAAAGCCAAAAAATGTGCGATATAGTTTTTTGCGATTTTTACCATTAACAGTTAAGTCAGTAATAATTACTTTTCCGGATGAAGGTTGCTCAAGTCCGCTTAAAACATTAAGAAAAGTTGTTTTACCAGCACCACTTTTGCCCACAATAGCATATGTTTTACCTGTTTCTAAAATACAATTAATATCTTCGAAGATAACTTTTTCTTGAAACTTTTTAGTAAGATGTTCTACTTTAATCAATTTTTCGCTCCTAATTTCCGTGATTAAGGGTAATTAATAAATTGTGCTGTGCGTGAATATAAGTTAATAAAATAATAATTGCTTCTATTAAAAGGTAACCTAAAGTAAGCGGCATTAAGTTTAAATATCCTTTTTTAGCTAAAACCAAGTTAATCATTAAGAAATCGAATCCCAAATTAACAATTAAAAACGCGCAGATTAGTTTAGCGTTAGATTTTCCGAATACCTGATAAACCGCCATTTTATGTCTCTGGATTTGTAAGAAGGTTGAACTGACAAACAAGATTATAAAAATTAATTGCAGCAGTGATATGATCGTCGTCATAGTTAACAGGAGCAGCTCTTTATTCGCTTTTGCGACATAATCTGAAAGCAATGCCTGCTGGCTTGTAATTCCAATAGTATAGGAGGCTAAACCTAAACGCTTCACTAGTCGTTGCATGGCTTTAAGATTGGGAAAGCGAATCATTCCTTGGCTGTTAGTTGACAAATAGAAATCATCCGATAACAACTTATCATTCACCACGATAATTAGCGGATTAAATGAAATAGACGATAGTATCTCGTCACGAACGGTATAATTAAGGACCTTTTGGTCACTTGCAATCGGAATGACCTGAATCGTTGGCATCTTTTTTTGCTTGCGATAGCGGTTAGGTAACTTATTTTGAAACTTAAGGAAGGTCTTCAGCTCCTTTTTAGCTTCTCCCAGTTGATCTAAGCGATTCTTTGGTATTAAGAGCAAGACATTATTTTCAGAAACTTTAATATGTTTAGAAGTGAGACCACTCTTTGCCAGGAAGTTTTTATTGGCAGTAATCACATTGCCATTTTCAGGCTGAACATCCCGTATTGCTGGTCTGAATACCTGTGAATTTTTTGAAACAATTGCTTGAGGAGACTCTACCACCAATTTATGAACCTTTCGCGCTACTTTCATATCTTCAGCCTTGTTCGAAATATGCCAACTAAGATCTAGTGAATAGCCATTTTCTTTAGCAGAAAGGTTTTTTATGATACTCGTGTCTCTTGTATAAATCTGGTAATTCTTATATAAAGCTATCGCGTTAAGCATTATTAAGGCCAGAAGCACTATTTTTAAAAGATAGCCAATTAATAAAAATGCTCCCGAATGTTCTTCGCCCTTGATTGCGGCATAAGGTTTTAATAGTGCCAGAACTAGATAGGATAAGGTGTTTAAGAAGAAGAAACTTAAAAATAAAATCAATAATACGAGTAGCAGGTAGGGTAAAAAAGTTGTCCAACCTTTAGCAGTAAATGAATAAGATCCCCAAACGACTATGAATATTACAATTAAGCCGAGAGTTGTAACTAATAAAGGTGCTTCTCTTTTTAAGTCGTTCATAAAAAGCTGCCAGTTATTTAAGCCGTTAATTTTCATTATGCCATAAGCTTTGAAGCGGTATAATTTTTCGAGCACCATTACAATGAACAAAATGCTGATAACACCCAAAAATATGACTACATTGATACTACTTAATTCCGTTAGAAGTAAATGCAAAATATAATTAAATGATAGGGAGTTATCTTCAGTTCGTGCTTTTAATCTGCGTGAATGGAGTAATGAAAGCAAATCGCCCAAAGCTTCATTTTTGGCATTAGTACAATATACTCCGTAAAGATCTTCTAACTGTAGCTTTTTATTTGATAATTTTTTAACAGATTTATCTTTATAAAGTGAGTAATCTTTATTATCATTGCCAAAACTATAAACTATTTTACTTTTATGGCCATTAAAATTATTAATTCTTAGCTTAACTAAAGAAATATTCTTAGAATGAGCAAACTTTTGTAATATGATAAAAAACTTTTTTTTATTATATTTTTTGTTCCATTCTTTACTATCCGTTTTTTGCCATTTCCTAATTTGCGAATTATTAAGTTTTTTTGAACCATAAATTTCCACAATGGTGGGATTATCAGGTAAAGAACTGTCATCATAGGAATGAAAAATGTTAGTGAACAGGGCGATAGTAGCAATTGTAACTAGCAAGTAAAGTAGGACTTTTATTTTTCGTAGCACCTTTAAACCTCTTATTCGAAAATAGCTCTGTCAAAATCGAATTGGTATTCTGTATCTTTTATCATATATAATATGTAATTTTAACTAAACCGCTACTATGAGTCTAAACAAGATATCATGTTCTTTCAACTGTGCTTTGCTTTTAACGTTGGAAAGATTGTTGAAAATAATTTTATATGTATTTATTTAAGTCGCTAGTTATTTAAACGAATAGCTCTGCTATTTAGTCAGTTTGAATTAATAATATGAACTATGATTTTTGTATCTAAAAATACTCCCAGTAGAGAATAATTTAATACTGGAAGTATTTTAAATTTTGCAGATCGGCACTATATTTTTTGCGCAGCTTTAGGTCATAGTATGTTGCCAAAAGCATAATTAATGTCCAGAAAACGCGTAGTGCAATTGTTGACCATACATCTACTATTCTTTGAATATAAATTGAAAAGTTAGCTTTAAGCGTAAAAATTATGTACCAGAGTACCGGAACCTAGGGACAAGTATAATACCAAAGGTTAAACACATATCAAAGCTTTTAGGATGAGTTCAAAGTCTGTTAAAGACTTCTTTTTCGTGTCTTTTCACATAATATTGCGCTAATAACTACCAGTATAATTAGCACAAATTACAGAATTTTCAGTATGGTGTTACAAATGGTGGAAACACTATCTTCAACCGCTCTTACTTTTATAATCTAGTGTTATGTGATGATGAAAGTTTATATTAATTACTGCGATGTGTATCTTTTTGGCAACATCTTTATCTGGTAAGAGATCTAAAAAAATTTTAAACTCCTTCCATTTGTAATATTAGAACTGGAGCTTTTTCATGTTTAACTTTTTTATTTAAACTTGCAGAAAGTACGATAATGTTATCCATAAATTTATAAGGGTTTAATAAAATAATTATCCTGCTTTTGTTTTTTGGGAAAAATTAACTGAAAACTGTAGTAATCTAAAATTATAAAAATCACATCAGAATAGAGAGCATTATCAGGCAAAGGCATCATTCAATCCTTATCAACTTGCTATGTAATAAGTTCGAGAAGCTATCATCTACTGGGATCAGACCTAGTTGCTGCTAAAATATTAAAACTGTATAACTTTTTAAATATATTGAGTTTTTATATAGTTAATTTTATTAGTGAGGATCGCCTATGATTAGAAAAGTAAAATTGGTTATATTTACATGTATTGTTGCCGTTTGTCTTTTTTTATTTTACTATTGGGCATCAAATGATTATGTACCTGACGTAGCACAATACCAGGTTAATCACATAATAAGGAATCACGATACACGAGAAATTAACCAAGTAGCAACTAATAGAAAAACAGCGGAATTTTTACATTCTCTTAAAACAAGTGATCGCTGCCAGAAAATTAGCGAGTTTCAAGGTGGAACTAAAGAACGGGGCTATTATGTTGTAAGTATCAAAAATAAAGCTGTTGGGATTTATATGCAAAAAAAATCCAATTCGTTTTGGAATTGGAAATTAAAAAGTATCGCATGTTTTGATTGAGCTGTTGCAGTACTTTTTATTTACTACTTTTCCTGGAACCAATAGGTTAAAATAGGATAAAAAATAAGTATGCATCAATCTGTGGAATATACGAAGTTAGATTATTCCTATCAAAAATTAATACTAGAAGCGAAAATGCCAAAGTTGCTAAAAATAAGCACTTGAAAAACTTTTCTCCGCCATCCAGATTAGCTTTTTGAATAATTTTTACAGGGTGGTTGGTTTTAATGAAAATAGCGCCTAGCACTAATATTACACCAAAGAAAAAGTAAGTATATGTAGCTATTTTACCTTTGTCATAATAAATAAAAAGAATACCAATTAAAAATTGTAAAATGCCCATTAAGAATAAGGCGATTTTCGGATTAAGTTTATACTTCAGCATCATTTGAACCTTTCAAATTAAATTTAATAAGGCTACGCAATAAAAAAATTAATCTTTTTACTGTATAGACTTAAATTTTATTTTATCATTAAATTATAATAATATTAAAACATTATTATAATATTTTATTAAAAACATTATGATGCTAAATTATTTTAAAAGGAGCAAAATAATGAGAATTAATGTATTACAACACACGCCAAACGAAGGCCCTGGTTCAATATATAGCCGAATAATAAAAAATTTGTATTAAGTTTATTTATTCTGTTCTAAAAGAGTGTTGTCTTGCAACACGTAATGTTTAAAGTTATTGTCTTTAAATATTTGCTCATCGTAATGGTGTGCAATTTCCAACACAGTGCAGTTCAACCTGTTTATTACTTTTTGCACTTTTTTACCTGTTTCATTATCTAAAGCCGAGGTGGCCTCATCTACTAAAATAATCTTTTTACGGTAAATCAGTGCACGAGCAATTTCAATTCTTTGCTTTTGTCCACCTGACAGATTTGCACCATTTTCACCATACTTTTTGTCTAAACAATTATCACCTAGTTCTGCTAATAAACCGACTGCTTTTAGTGCTTTCAAGCATTCTTCATCCGAAAACTCTTTACCTAGAGTCAGATTAAGACGCAAAGTGTCATTGAACATGAATGGACTCTGAGCAATATAAGCAAGTTCACCAGAACCAGCGATATTTTTAACTACTTGAGAACCATCTTGAAGAAAAATTTGTCCGCTTGTAGGTTTGATGAAGCCTTCTATTAAGTTGAAGATTGTTGATTTGCCTGCACCGGATTTACCAGTAATTAAAATTTTGGTTCTGAATGGAATTGTTAAACTTAAATTTGTCAAAATCACCTTTTTGTCATTGTAAGCAAAACTGACATCATCTATCTTGATGCTAGGAGAATTAAGGTGACTATTCTTGTTTTCTGCAAATTCAAGCGAATACAGTTTGAGACTTTTACGAATATTTTCTGTTGTCTTCATCTCATTTAGGCATTGCGCGGCATTTCTCAGGGGCCCAACGACACGGTCACTGGCTAAGAAAATGGCGATAATAGCTGCTGGTTCGGCCTGACCATTGATAACAAAAAACAAACCTGCACCAAGAGGAAGAATAAAACTCAATGCAGAAAGAATGGCGCTGAGAAAAATTGCCCAAGCTTGATAGTCATTCATCTTTTTGTAAGAATTTTCTGTTTGCTGCAAGTAGTTTTCTGTATCTGCAAACATTGTTTTTTCAGCTAAATAAGTTTTAATTGTGCGAATACCATTAAACAAGTCGGTTACTTTGCCTAAATAAGTGCTGCTGCTTTTTTGCCAAGTTTCAGAGGAATCACTTAATACTTTGCCAAAAATTTTGGATGAAAGCATTGGCAGCAGTGAAAACAAAATGAATAAGATCCCTATTGTAAAATTAAGCCAAAGAATATAAAAGCTGGATATTACAGCCATCAAAATGGCACCACACAACTCAAAAAAATTTTTAAAATAATTAGTTTCAATCAACTTGAAGTCATTAAAAATTTTTGAAACATTATCTGAAGCAACTGCTGCAAAGTCTGGGTTAACTATCTGACCGTAAACAAAGCTATCTTTTATTTTGATATTCATTAATTTGATTGCCTGATTGATCCAGATTTGTTTTAGGGTCATGGCGAAATAAACTAATCCCAGAGCCAGCAAACTGCTAATGATATACAACACTGCTTTTATAGCGGGTGTATGGCGGTTGAAAAGCGTCACATTTGAAACTACTGATGATAAAACCACGCCATCAAAAGAATAAATTATAGTTGCAATTAGAATTCCCAATAATAATGACTTAGGTAATGTTTTAAAAAAAGTTTTGAAAGACATTGCATTCTCCTAGTACTTTGGAATATAAATAGTTTTAATTAAATAAACTTTATTTTATCACGAAATTATAATAATATTAAATTATTATTTGAAAATTTTAGAAAAAATATTGTGGAGATGAATCATTTTAAAAGGGAGCAAAATAATGAGAATTAATGTATTACAACATGCGCCAAACGAAGGCCCCGGTTCAATTCAGGAATGGGCTGACCTGCATCACCATGACTTTTATGTATATCATCCCTACCAATTTGGCATTTTGCCTGCTGCTGCCACAACAGATTTACTAGTTATTTTAGGCGGTCCTATGAGTCCAAATGATGATCTGCCATGGATTAAGCAGGAGCGTCAGTTAATTAAGCAGCTATTTCAAGAAAAAAAGCCTGTTTTAGGAGTATGCTTTGGCGCGCAACAAATTGTTAAAACTTTAGGCTATCTGGTTAAAAAGGCCCCAGTTAAAGAGGTGGGCTGGAGTCCGGTCAAGTTGCAGTCTAAATTAATTAGCGGTTTGCCTGACCAATTAGAAGTATTACATTGGCATGAAGAGATGTTTGAAATACCAGAAGAAGCTGAGGTCTTATTTGCCAATGATAATTTACAAAATCAGGGTTTTGTCTTGGGCAAACAAGCCGTTGGTTTGCAGTTTCATTTAGAACCAGAAACAGATAATATCAAAGAAATTGTGGTTAACGACGCGCAATATCTATCCGGTTCGGTGTTTAAACAAACAGCTAAGCAAATTATTGAGCATCCTGTTCCCAAGGAAAATAAAAGGGCAATGTTTCGCATTTTAGATTATTTGACAGAATAAACAATTTAGATATAGAAAATTTGTTTTAAAGAGTGTCGCTTTATTTGTTCCCATAACTTTAATTGCTATACAACAAGAAATGAACTATCTGCTGGGGCAGACCTTACTTCAAAATTATAAACGGCAGATACCATGGCAGAGGCATGATTAGCATTTGATGCGTGCATTAATAAGTATTGTAACTACTGAAATAACCTTCAAAATAAAAACCAAGCCATTTTAATGGCTTGGTGTATATGATTATAGATAATTTTCTAAAATCAAGTTAATATTTGAGATTGGTTTGTTATAATTTAATTAGCGTAGAAAAGTTAAAAGTACGGTAGCTGCCGCTTTCATGAAGGAAGTGAGGCCTATGAATTATCTTGATTCATACTTCAGTCTCCCAAAAGAAAGGAGCAGCAGTTGATGAGCACTGCCGAAGCGTTAAGTTTAATGCTTAACATTGGTATGTTTATCTTGACCTTGTTAATGTTTATTGACAAGCATCATGATAAATAAGCAAATCAAAAACCGTCCTAGATACTGGCTGGGCGGTTTTTAATATTAAACAGAAAATATTATAAGCGCAGCTACCGTCCTTTGTGGCGGCTCTACGTGAGGAAGACTTATTGAGGTAAGTCTTCCTTTTTCTTACACATGTATTTTAGCATGAATGTCTTTACGGTGCAATTAAGTATTATAAGAGCAGAATTCATAGCGTAAAAGAATACAAGGTATTTTAAATTGCAAAACTAGCACTAATTTAACAATATGCAGTTAATTTTATGCACTAAGCTTAAACTGCCTTGAACAATCATATCTTGCTCACACAAAAACCGTTTCAACAGAAACGGTTTTTATTTACAAGCATCATGATAAATGAGCAAATCAAAAACCGTCCTAGATACTGGCTGGGCGGTTTTAATGTAAAACAAAAAATATTATAAGCGCAGTTACCGTCCTTTGTGGCAGCTCTACGTGAGGAAGACTTATGGCGTAAGTCTTCCTTTTTCTTACACATGTATTTTAGCATGGATACCTTTATGGTGCAATTAAGTATTAGAGCAGAATTCATAGCGTAAAAGAACACAAGGCATTTTAAATTGCAAAGATAGAGCTAATTTAACAACATGCAGTTAATTATACGCACTAAGCTAAAGTGTCTTGAACAGACATATCTTGCTCACACAAAAACCGTTTCGCTAGAAACGGTTTTTATTCGTCTTATTTAGTTTTACTTCAAGAAAATGTTATTTTTAATAAACAGCACCATCATAAAAACCAAAGCGAGGCTTATTAAAATCAAAATCTTTTAATTCACTCACTTTAAGGGCAATGTCGCAAACGCCCCAGCTCATTAGATTAATTGGTTTGCCGTAGTCTTCATCAGGGATGACCAACACAATGTATTTTCCTTGTGATAAAGCATAGCCTAGTTCCATACCAAGACCTACGTCTTCTTCATCAGGTAGATATACCCCGATCATAACATCACTGGCTTTAATACCGGTTAAATCGCCACGGTAAGTTGCAGTTTCCCATTCACGATCACGCAGATATTCGGGATTCTCCTCAACGCTGATGTTTTTATATTGATGATCCAAAGGAACATAACTGTTTTCAAGGTCAATGGTTGGGTTTTCTTCTAAAGCTTTCATTGCCTTTTTGTAAGCATCGTTTTGCTTATCGTTAAACCAACCTGCACCAAAATAAACAGTTTTTGTTTTAGTCATAAAATTTCTCCTTACCATTAAACCTAATTTAAATAAATTTCACGCAACTTACTGATTTCATCATCAGTTAATCTCATAATATCACGTAAGTAGTTTTCAACGCTACCATAATTTTTATTTATAGTTGTAAGTACAAAGTCAATGTATTCAGAATGTACAGTTTGCAAGTCTTTTAAGATGTTTAGGGTTGCGTCATTTGCTCCTTCATCTTTAGCTTTTTGTAAAAAATTATGAACAAAGTCTTTGGTGGCAACGTTTGTTAAAAGATAATCTTTTTTGATTGTTTCAAATGGTACGCCAAGAGCCGATAAAATTAATAATGCCGCAAAACCTGTCCGATCTTTGCCAGCAGTACAATGAAAAATCACACTTTGATTTTCCTGGTCATTAGCCAGCAACACGTCAAAAAAGTGGCGGTAGGCTCTTTGGGCAGACTCACTTTTAATCATGTCATCATAGGCTAAAAACATGTGGTCAAATCCAGCTTTAGGATCCTGATGCTTTTCGCTGAGAATTTCGTCAATTCCCTTAGAAGATTCAGTCAAATCTTCGCTAAATACTGGATCGAAGTTGTAAACAGCACCTTCAGGTATACGATCAGGTTCGCGGTCAACTTCGTCCTTGCTTCTAAAGTCAACAACGTATTTTACGCCATAGTCGTGTAAAAACTTCAGATCAGTCTTATCAAGCAATGCCAAATTAGCGGTTCTAAGCAATTTGTGCATTTTGACGGTTTTACCGCTATTAGTTTGATAGCCACCAAGCTCGCGAAAATTACGGCCACTTTTTACGCCAATTAATTGATTTTTTAGTTTTTGGGTCATGATACCTCCACCTTTACGTTTGACAATTACACCTAATTTTAGCAATAAACAAGTATATAAACAATTATAAAAAAAGCCAAGAGTATATCAAAATTATGGTAAAATAAACAAAAGAACAATATATTTCAAAAGGGTGAGAACATGGAAACGAAAAAAGCTAGTATTTTAGTTCCAGTCGACGGTTCAGAGTCGGCAGAAAGATCCTTTGATAAAGCAGTTAAAATTGCAATGACGGAAAATGCCCACATTGATGTTTTAAGCGTAATTGATACCAGACAGTTTTTAGGTGAGATGCAAGATACGCTGATTACAGGTGACACCGTTTATCAGATGACGCAAGATTCAGAAAAATACCTCAAGAGTTTAAAGGAATGGGCTCATGGCAATTTGGGCTTTGATGATATTGATTACCACATTCGTTATGGCAGCCCGAAAGCAATTATTTCCTATGACTTTATTAAAGATCATCATAATGATTTGATTATTATGGGTGCAACTGGTTTAAATGCAGTTGAAAGAATGTTGATGGGTTCTGTTACTGAATATGTTAATCAACATGCTTTGGCTGATGTCCTTATTGTCAGAACGGATATTGACAATAATCCAATTAAGCCAGAACGTAAAAATAAATAGAGTTCTAAAATTAAAAGACATATGATAGATAATTCGTGTGTCTTTTTTATGCAAAATAAGGAACCTTAAAAAATATTATATTATTGATGTTCGTAAAATTAACTTTCATAATACAATAACGAAATAAAATCCGAAATTTACTTGCGTAATTGCGAATATTTATGGTATCATCTGTATGAAATGAACGTAATTGTACTGTTTGGAAGGTTGAGGGCAATGAAAGTAACAGGAAAAACCTATAATTTATTTTCCTATTTAAATACTTTACAATTATCTTCGTTAACCGTTCGTTTTTTTTTCAGAATAACTACTTGGGCATGATATGCAGTAGGCATATTTTGCCTTTTTTATTTGCTTAACTTCCGGAGGATATTAATGGAAAATAGAAGCAGAAGTTAATTCAGATCGATTTTATTTGGATATTTACATGAATGTATTGCCATGAAAGTGACAACAATGTTTATGCTTAAGCAAAATGAAGTTATGGTATATTTATTAGGAGTGTAAAAAAACAAATGACCAAAATCAAAAAGTTTCTGATAGCATGTTTCGTACTGTTATTAACAGTTGGTGCTACAGCATGTTCCAATTTAAGTAAGAAGTCTAGTTCAAGTAGTAATACGCCAAAATCACTCAACGTTCAGTTCGTACCGAGTGTAGCTGCCAATAAGCTGGAAGCAAGGGCTAAACCGATGGAAAAACTATTGTCCAAACGCCTTGGCATCCCAGTACATGTTTCAATGTCAACTGACTACAATGGCTTAGTTGAAGCTATGAAGTCAAAGAAAGTTGATGTTGGTTTCTTGCCTTCAGACGCTTACATTATGGCTCACAAGCAAAAAGCAGCTGACCTGCTTTTACAATCAGTTCGTTATGGCATTAAACAACCAAATGGCGTTCAAACCAAAGAATTAGTCAACTCATATCGTGGTGAAATCCTGGTTAAGAAGGGTTCAAAAATTAAGAGCTGGAAGGACTTAAAAGGCAAGTCAATTTCGGTTCAGGATATCACTTCCGACTCTGGTTATGTATTCCCAGTTGCTGAATTAAAGCAAAAGGGATTAGATGTAACCAAGAGTTGCAAGACTGTATCTGTTAAGGGTGCCGATCAAGGTGTCTTAAACGTTTTAAACGGTGATACTGATGCTGCTTTCGTATTTGAAGATGCACGTAATAACGTTAAGAATGATGATCCGAAGATTATGAGCAAGGTAGTACCAATCTACTTCACGAAGCGTATTCCTAATGATACTATTTCAGTTATCCCAAGTTTGCCAAAATCTTTTAAAAAGAAGCTGGCTAAAGCATTTATTGCTATTGGCAAGTCTAAAGAAGGTAAGAAGATTATTGAAAATGTTTATAACCAAGAAGGTTATACTTACGCAAAAGACAGCGACTACGACATTATTCGTCAATACAATAAAGTAATTGCTTCTACTAAGAAATAGTTTGCTGATATTTTAAAAATCTAAAAAAGCTGCATAATAGGAATTAAATAAACTTTCTTAAACAAAATAAGATTTATAGTCAATTCTCTTTTCTAAATAAAACATTTCTGCTATTATTTGATAGAATAAATACAGTATGTCGAAAGGAGAGTGAAGTTAATGCAAAAATATCAACGGCGCCTAGCGTTCATTGAAGTTTTTGCAAAAAAGCCTTTTCGTTCCTTTCAAAAAGGTATTGTTCGCTTTTTTAGTAAAAGTGTTATTGAAAGACTTAGTTTAATTCACATTTGTGTTTTTAGCTAAAGTCTTTTTTTATGTCTGGGAGGGCATGATGAGAAAATTTAGAAAAATATTAGCTTGTGCTGCTGTTTTTTTAGTAGCCTTAATGGCAACTGCCTGCTCAAATAAGGAAAAGAGCAAGGATAGCGGCACGCCAAAATCATTGAACGTCCAATTCGTTCCAAGTCAGGCAGCCACTAAGTTGGAGTCTCGCGCAAAACCACTGGAAAAGATGCTGTCAGACCGTTTAGGTATTCCAGTTCACGTTTCAATGTCTACTGATTACAACACAGTGGTCGAAGCCATGAAGTCTAAGAAAGTTGATGTAGGTTTTTTGCCGCCAAATGGTTATATTTTAGCTCACAAGCAAGGAGCAGCAGATGTATTGCTCCAAGCGCAAAGATATGGAGTTAAACAACCAAACGGACGTCCAACAAAGGAACTAGTTAACTTCTATCGTGCTGAGATTGTAGCTAAGAAAAATTCTAAAATTAAGAGTTGGAAAGATTTAAAAGGCAAGTCAATTTCTATTCAAAGCCCAACATCTTCAGCCGGCTACGTTTTCCCGATTGCTGAATTGAAGGAAAAGGGTCTTGATGTACGCAAGAGTTGCAAATTAGTCACTGTGACTGGTCAGGATCAAGCTGTTTTGAATGTCCTCAATGGTGACACAGATGCCGCATTTGTATTTGAAGATGCGCGGACAATTGTGAAAGACGACAATCCTAAAATCATGAGTCAAGTAGTACCAATTTACTTTACTAAGCCTATTCCAAACGATACAATTTCCGTTGTTCCCAGCATGTCTGATTCATTCAGAAAGAAGCTGGCCAAGGCATTTATCGATATTGGCAAGTCTAAGAACGGTAAAAAAGTCATCGAGAGTATTTACACCCATGAAGGATACGTTCACACTAAAGACAGTGACTTTAACGTTGTGCGTAAATATGAAAAAGTTATTGAATCGACCAAAAAATAGGGAATACAAAGGAAGTATATAATGGCAGATTCTGCAGTTAAGCCAATAATCGAATTAAAAAACGTTAAAAAAGTTTATGGCAAAGATGTTGTTGGTTTAAAAGACGTCAATTTAACTATCAATAAAGGTGAATTTGTCGTTATTGTTGGTCTATCTGGCGCCGGCAAATCAACGCTTTTGCGGTCGATTAACCGTTTAATTGATATTACCGAGGGTGATATTTTAATTAATGGTGAATCTATTACTAAGGCCAAAGGTAAAAAGTTAAGAACTTTGCGTCGTCATATTGGGATGATTTTCCAAAGCTTTAACTTGGTAAAGCGCTCAAGTGTGATGCGTAACGTTTTAACTGGCAGAGTTGGATATTATCCAACTTGGAAATCCACTCTAAACCTTTTTACTAAAGAAGATAAACAACGAGCCTATGACGCTTTGCAACAGGTTGATCTTGAAGACAAAGTTTACTCTCGGGCTGATGAATTGTCCGGTGGACAGCAGCAACGGGTAGCTATTGCGCGTGTCTTGACTCAAAACCCGGATATTATCCTGGCGGATGAGCCAACAGCTTCACTTGACCCGCAGACTTCACGTCGGGTGATGAAAGACTTGCAGATGCTTAATGAAAAGCATGGCATGACTGTTGTCATTAACCTGCACAGCGTGCAACTGGCACAGGAATTCGGCAAGCGGGTTATTGGAGTTCGTGATGGTGAAATTATCTATGACGGCAAAATGTCTGATACTCCAGCAGCAACGTTTGATCAGATCTATTCCGGTGGTGATGAAGATGAGTAGCTCAGAACAAGAAAAGCTGAAGGCTTTGCCTAAGAAAAAATTTAAAATCTTAAATTTGCTTTGGGTACTGCTTTTTATTGCTGGATTATTCATTTCTACTAATGAAACTAAAACTGACTTAGGTGCCTTGTTTGCCAACTTTGGGCAATTTGCCGACATTTTCTTGCAAATGCTGCATCCTGACTGGTCTTATCTGGGTACAGTAGTGCCACTTTTGCTGGAAACTATTAAGATGGCTATCTTGGGTACAGCAATCGGTTCTGTAATTGCTTTTATTTACTCTTTGCTTATTGCCCGCAATATTGTGAAAAATAAAGCACTTACTGGGATATTGCGGATTATTATGAATATCATTAGAACAGTTCCCGACCTGCTTTTAGGTGCTATTTTCGTAGCTATTGTCGGTATAGGGCCAGTAGCCGGTGTTTTAGCCTTGGCTATCTGTACGTTCGGTATTGTGGTCAAACTGTTTTATGAAGCAATTGAAACTATTGATCCGGGTCCAATTGAAGCCCTAACGGCTGTTGGTGCTAATAAGCTGCAAATCATTGTCTTTGCGGTTTTGCCTCAGGTTATTACCTATTTTATTTCCTATTGTTTGTATGCATTTGAAATTAACGTGCGTGCTTCAACTGTTTTAGGTTATATCGGTGCCGGTGGTATTGGTTTGTATCTGCAACAGACACTGCAGATTTTTGATTATCCTAAGACAGGTACAATTATTATCGTGATCATTATAGTAGTGGTACTGATTGATTATGTTTCATCTAAATCACGGGAGGCGTTGATGCAATAATGGATACAAGTATGAAAAAATTGCCTCCTAGGCCCATAGATGTCAAAAAACGTGTTTTGCACTGGCTCATAGCAATTGTTACAGCAGTCTTAATTATTTGGTCATGCACAGGAATCGATTTTGGCGGAATCAAAGAAACAGCCGGACAAATTGCCGGTGCGATCTTTTCTGGCATTTTTCATCCTGATTGGTCTTATGTCTATAACGGCTCAGGTGAAGACCTGCTGTCGCAATTATGGGAAACTGTCTGCATTGCCTTTTTAGGAACATTCATTTCTGCCATTATTTCACTGCCCTTTGCTTTTTGGGCCGCAAATACTAAGCACAAGCACTGGTATGTCTCACGGTCAGGCAAGATTGTGCTGGCAGTAATCAGATCATTTCCAGAAATTGTTTTAGCCTTAATGTTTATTAAAGCTGTCGGACCAGGTTCTGCTGCCGGTGTTTTGGCACTAGGCTTTCACTCAGTGGGGATGCTCGCCAAGCTCTTTTCTGAAGCAATTGAAAACCTGGATGATGGTCCTAACGAAGCAGTTACAGCTGTCGGTGGTTCAAAGACAAATATTATTATGTTTTCTACTTTGCCTAACTTAATGCCGGCTTTGATTTCAAACACGTTATATCGGTTTGATGTTTCGATTCGTTCTGCTTCTATCTTAGGTTTAGTTGGAGCCGGTGGTATTGGCTACCCGTTAATCATTGCGTTGCAATACCGTCAATGGAACCGAGTTGGTATCATTTTACTGGGTATCATCATTATGGTTGTGATCATTGACTGGATTTCAGGCTGGATCCGTAAAAAATTAGTCTAAAAACGAAAATATCTGAATATGGTGAATCAAGTAGTAAGTATCAGCTTGATTCACTTTTTTTATCCGTGATATTTGAAGGGACAATTTTCTAAATGATCGTTGACTAAACCAACGCCTTGAAGGAATGAATATAGAATTACAGGACCAACAAAAGTAAAACCGTCTTGTTTCATCTGTCTTGCTAGTTTTTGGGCAATCTTGTTTGTCGTTGGTACTTCATCACTTGTCTGAGGATGATGAATAATAGGAGTGGGAATAAATTTTTGTAAATAATGTGCAAAATTGCCGTATTTGGCATCAATAATTAATAGTGCGCGTGCGTTGGTAATTGCAGCGGCAATTTTTCTTTGATTGCGAATGATTCCTTTGTCTTGCAATAAGTGCGCCTGATCCTGTTCAGTCATTTGTGCAACTTCTGCGGGAACAAAATTGCAAAAAGCCTGGCGAAAATTTTGCCGTTTATGCAAAACTGTAGACCAACTGAGACCAGACTGAAACAGTTCCAGCACCAGCATTTCAAATAAGTAACGTTCATCTAAGTTTAATTTGCCCCATTCGTGGTCGTGGTAATCTCTAATTAAGGAATCATCATGGTCACTCCAAGGACAGCGAGTAATATTATTCATTTTTATTCTCCTTAAATATATATTAACGTTCATAAATAAATACGCCAAAATATTTTTATTCTTTTAAAAACAATTTGGTCGGTTGTTGGTTGGAATTTTTTAAATATTTTCTTTTTCCTTAAATATCAGAAACTTTTCCTTCAAAAAGTGCAATAGCTGTTTTTTTGGTATAATATATAATGAACTTTAGGAGGATACCATGGAGAAGTTAGAAATAATAACTTTGGCCGATGACTTGGCCGCAAATCAAGAAAGTATTTTAAATAAAGAAACAGATTTTGATGCCGAGGCAGTTTATCGTGTAATTGATAATTTGCACGTTTTGCATAAGCCAATAAAAGAATACTTCGGCATGAGTCAAGAGCAGTATTATGACACTGAAAGTGATCATAAACTGACTTTAATTAAGTTATCGGAGCAATTAACCGATTTGCAGGATCGGATTTTGACTAACCATGTTGATGGTTTTGTTGATAAAAACGAAATTAATCTAACTTATAATCATGAGAATCCGTATGAAGACGGGTTTTACAACAACCTGGTAGATTTTCATGTCGTTAGTTACAGTTTAAAAGTAATTGGAGCTGTTGAAGAAGTAGCGCCAAAAACATTACAAGGAGTTTTGTCTAAAGATGCACTTCTGTCAATTGGTTTAGCGGCACACGCTTTAGAAAAAAGTTTATAATTTTAGAGCTGAATGTGTGTTCAGCTCTTTTTTCTTTCTGCTAGAGGCAAAATATGGGTATTTTAAAGTATACTAAAGGATTAGCTGATAAGATAAACGGGGCTAGATTACGTTCTTTATTTAAGAAAAAAGATGCACAGCTTGATCCTATGCAAAATTATTTAACGGTAGGAGAGTATCATGTTGATGGTGAACAGGGTACACCTAATGATCAGCCGTATACTCTGACAGTTTACCAAGATGAAGAAAAAATTTTGCATCAAGCTCTCAGTTTGGAAAGTACAGATAAATTAGAGCCTGAATATGTCCGCCGATTTAGTCCTGAACTGCAGCGCTACCGCGCTTTTGTCAGCCGCAAAACTGGCAGACGCTATGTTGTAGAAGAATACCTGGATCGCTTTGTTGAAAGAGTCAAAGGCCACATTCGCACAGGGAAAAACTCTGTTAATGTCAGCGTTATTACTGATACCCATTATAAAGACCGTAATAGTATGGACTTTTATGGCTGGAACGGCTTAACTCACGTTAACGAATTTTCTTACCTTGATGACTCAGGACTTTTAAGTTTAAAAGTTCATTTGGGTGACTGGATTGATGGCTCTGATACCGGCTTTTTGGGTGAAAGTGAATTAACTAAATTGCGTGATTCATTTGTTTCAGACAAAGTGCCTTATATACTTATTAAGGGAAATCATGATGAAAATGATAAATTTGATGAACATCATGATTTAAGAGCCTCTTTTCCTGAGAATGAGTTTGAAGGGATTATGTGGCCCGCCTTGTATAAGCAAAAAGGTGTCCATTATATTTCCCGGCAACATGGAGTTTGTTACTATGATGTGGATGATTTACGCTTTATTTCCGTTAATACTTCTGATTTGCCTTACTATTTGGATGCACAAGGCAGAAAAAAATATGATGTGAAACTTACTTTGGCTGTGAGAGAAGATCAAATTGAAGAAATTATTGAAATACTGGAGCAGTCATCAAATAAGCAAATTATCTTTATGAGCCATGCTAATCCGATTAATCGTAAGGGTTCAAATGCTTTGAAGTATAATGGTCGTTCTCTGCACGAGTTACTGGTTGCCTTCAATCAGGGTGAAAAAGGACAAATGCATTCCAGCCACGGAATTCCACCAGAGTTTCGTTTAGCTAATGACTTTGATTTTACTAATGTGAAAAATGCGCGCATTATTGCCTACTTTTGTGGTCACAGACATAACGAAGACCAATACCGCATTAACGGAATTCAGTATATCTTGTTTAACTGTTCGGCACTGATGGGATCTAACCATGCTTTAACTACTAAATATAACAAGAATTGGAAAAGACAAATTGATCATCAAACCGAATTTGCGGGTTATATTGTAAATATTGACATACAGAGACATTATATTCAGGCTTTTGGTTATGGTGCTGCCAGCAAACGCAGAATTTTTTATATTTAGTAAAATCGCGACGGGCAATTTGGAAATTGCCCGGCTTTTAGCATATAATAGAAAAGTTAAATTAAAGACAAAAATATACAAAGTAACATAAATTAAGGGAAGATAAGCAATGTGCGGAATTGTTGCATTTTATAATCCAGAAATAAATGATAAACAAGCCGCTATCGGTAAAATGATGGCGGCAATTATGCATCGTGGTCCTGATTCAGATGGTTTTTATACCAACGATAAAGTTGCTTTAGGGTTTAGAAGATTATCAATCATTGATTTGCGTGGTGGCAGTCAACCAATTTACAACGAAGATAAAACAATGGCCATTATCTTCAATGGTGAAATCTACAACTTCCAGCCATTGAGAGATGAATTAATTGCTGCGGGTCATACTTTTACCACTAAGTCTGATACAGAAGTTCTTCTGCATGGCTTTGAAGAGTGGGGCATGGATGGCTTGCTCAAGCGTGTTCGCGGCATGTTTGCTTTTGCGATTTGGGATGACAATACTCAGACGCTATATGGTGCGCGCGATTTCTTTGGTATTAAGCCACTTTATTACAGTGATGAGAATGGTCATTTAATGATAGGCTCAGAAATCAAAAGCTTTTTGGCAATGCCTGGTTTTAAAAGACGTTTAAACATTGAAGCTGTTAAACCATACTTGATGAACCAGTATAATGATTTGCATGAAACTTTTTTCAAGGGAATTTATAGATTTCCAGCCGGTCACTGGTTCGAATATAAAGATGGTGAAATGAAAACCCATCAGTACTGGGATGCAGAATATAAGGCCAATACTTTAAGTTTTGAAGAAACCGTCAATAAAATTGACGAAGATTTACATGAGTCAGTTAAATTGCACCATATTGCCGATGTTCCGGTTGGTGCCTTCTTATCAGAAGGAGTGGATTCAAGTTACATCACTAGTATATTAAATCCGGATGATGTATTCTCAATTTCTTTTGATGATGCAACTTATGATGAAGCTTCAAAGGCCAGGGCTTTAGCTGATATGAAGGGCTGGCATTTCTTTTCTGATAAGGTTAAGGCAGATGAAGCCATGCATGACTTTCCGGAAATGCAGTACCATATGGATGAGCCGGATGCTAACCCGTCAATAATTCCATTATGGTATTTATGCAAGATGGCACGTAAACATGTGACAGTTGCTTTGTCTGGCGAAGGTGCGGACGAATTATTTGCAGGTTACGTTAACTACGGAATGCACACGCACAACAGCATTATTAAAGTTTTTACTTCCCAATGCAAAAAGTTGCCGAAGAAGACCAGGGTTAAACTGGCACACAGAATTAAAAAAATGCCGAACTTCCCTGGTAAGGTTCATTTGTACACCAATTTGGCTGAACCGAGTGAATTTTACGTTGGTCAATCAGTTATCTATGACATGGATTATCCGACTATCTTTACATCTGAAGATGCTAACAGTGTTTTAAAGCCATCTTATCGGAATAAATTAACTGTTAACGGAATTTACCAAAGTGACTTTAAAAAGGTAAAAGACCTCGATAATGTCCGTCAGATGCAGTACATTGATCTGCACCACTTTATGCTAAATGATATTGAACAAAAGGCGGATAAAATTTCTATGGCTCATTCTTTGGAGTTAAGGGTGCCATACCTTGATAAAAAGGTTGCGGAAAGAGCCAATTCAATTCCGACTGATTACTTAGTGAACATGCATGACACTAAGTATGCTTTGCGCAAGGCTTCAGAAAAGGTTTTACCGGATGAATGGGCTAAACGACCAAAATTAGGCTTCCCAACCCCAATCAAAGAATGGTTGCAAGAACCCCGTTTTTATAAACACGTGCGCGAATTATTCAGTGAAGACTTTGTACAAGACGTTTTCGAGCAGGATAAAATTTTGGCTCTACTTGATGAAAACTACAAGGGTGACGGTTCCTATCGTCGACAAATTTGGACTATTTATACATTTTTGGTATGGTATAAATTATTCTTTGTTGATTATGAAGGGACAGTTGCCAAATACCAGCATGTTCAACCAGAAGTTGCCAGCTTGATTAAGCAGGGCAAGCTGGTTTAATGAGGAGAACAATTTATTAATGAAACGAAACTTTACGCCAATTTTACTTGGCAGTGACATTAATGTTTACGGCATGGCCCGATCGTTTAACGAGGCATACGGTATTAGCGTAAAGGCGCTGGCTGACAGTCAGCTGGCGGCAACACGTTATTCTAAAATTGTCAGTGTGGAGTTACATCATGGCTTCAGCGAAGATCCTACTTTTATTGAAGTTATGCGTGAGCAAATGAAAATTTACCAGGATCATGAAGAACCGGTAATTCTGATTTCGTGTGGAGACGGCTATTCTGAATTGCTTGCAAAGCATAAGGAAGAATTGGAACAAGTTTTTGTAGTTCCCTATGTTGACTACGATTTATTACAAAAACTAATTTCAAAAGAAAACTTTTACCAGATAGCTGAAGAATGTGGTCTGCCATACCCTAAAACCAAGATTGTGACGATGGCTGATTACAAGGCAGAAAATTATCTGGAACTTCCCTTTGGCTATCCTATGGAACTCAAGCCGGAAGATCCTGTTTCCTGGCTTGATGTGCAGTTTGAGGGTCGTAAAAAAGCTTTTACCATTCATAATGAAACTGAATTGCGTGATATTGTCACCAAAATTTATGAAAATGGCTATCATGAAGACTTGATCTTGCAAGATTTTATTCCTGGCGATGATTCCAACATGCGTGTATTAAATGCTTATGTTGATAAGGAGCATCATATCAAGATGATGTGTATGGGTCACCCATTGCTGGAGGATCCGACACCTCAGTCAATTGGCAATTATATGGCAATTTTGCCTGATTATGACGAAAAGCTATACGAGCAAGTTGAATCATTCTTGGAAAAAATCAATTATACGGGGATGGCCAACTTTGACATCAAGTATGATACGCGAGATGGTAAATATAAATTCTTTGAAATCAATCTGCGCCAAGGTCGTTCAAGCTTTTATGTAACGCTTAATGGTTATAACTTGGCGAAATGGTATGTGGATGACTATGTTTATGACAGCTTAAACGATAAGGAGCCGGTTTACTGCAATAAGTTAAAGTCAAAGCATAAATTGTGGCTGGGCATACCTGTCAATGTGTTTAAGCAATACGCTGTTGATAATGAAGCCAAAAGAATGGCTGAAGAGTTAATCCATGAGGGACGTTATGGTACAACAGTCTTTTATGATCAGGACCGCAATTTTAAGCGGTGGCTGCTGTTGAAATATATGTTTCATAATTATAAAGGACGCTACCAAAAGTATTATCAGGAAAATAAGGGTCAATTCTTCTAGGCTCTGGATTAATTAAACAGCAATAAAGATGATTGCAGCAAATCGCTGGTGGTCATCTTTTTTCTCTAAGAATAAAATTATTATTTTGTATGCAAAATACCAGTTCAGCTATTTATTGGGGGTATTCTTTTTTAATACTTCTTGCTAAACTGGTAAATGGAAACTAAAAAAGAAAGGACTGAATAAATGAAACTTAAACATGGATCTCATGAAGAAACTGAAATTAAGTTACGCTGGCTATTACTGGGGGAGCTGGCCACGTGGATCGGGTCGAGTTTTGTTTGGCCCTTGACTTCGGTTTATTTAAACAAGCAATTACACATCAGCCTTTCTGTAATAGGGGTTGTTTTATTTTGCAATTGTGCCAGCAATGTATTAGGTTCGCTTTTAGCTGGACGCTTATATGACCGTCTGAACCCATACCCACTAATTGTTACAGGATTAGGACTGGATGCCTTTGTTTTGTTCATGATGGCTTTTTTCCATGGCTGGCCGCAATATTGGTTTTGGCTTATTCTTACCGGTTGCATCAGTGGTTGGAATGGCACCTTAATTAACTCAATAGCAACAAGCTTGCGTAAATATTCAGGGCGTTATGTTTTTAATCTGATTTATTTTGCCCAAAATGTCGGTACTGTCACAGGGACACTGCTGGTAGGATATCTTTATGACTTTTCAATTGAGTTCTTATTTATTTTAGCAGCTTCACTATTTGCCATTGCCTGCGTTAATGCAGCGATTCATTATCGCCCAATTAATACTTTTCACCAAAATCGCAAAAAGAATGGTATTAAAAAGGGCGTAAAGCAAAAAGTTGATCCTATGCCCAAATATAACGTGATGTTAATGGTCGGATTTTTGATTTCTTTGGCTGTGACATGGCTAATGTACATGAATTGGGAGTCTAACCTGTCAGTTTACATGGTTTCATTGGGAATACCTTTCCATTTATATAGCCTGTTATGGACTCTAAATGGTGCCGTAATAGTCATTATTCAAGTGATTTTGGCACGCTATCCTAATTTGTTTAAGAACTTGTTTCAGCAAATTATTTTTGGCACGCTCATGTTTGCAATTTCTTTTGCCACGTTGATTTTTGCTAAAGATTTTGCCCACTTTGCATTATCAATGTTTATCCTGACTATGGGTGAAGCAACTGCATTTCCAGCTGTTCCGGCATACATTAACGACTTATCTCCAGCAAACAGCAAGGGCAAATATCAGGGTGAAATTAATGTTGCCCGTGGCATTGGTCAGGCTTTTGGTCCATTATTTGGCGGCATGATAATTGATCGTGCAGGTTACATTCCATTTTTCATTATTGCTGCCTGTGGTATTTTTCTGATGGTATTGCTCTTATTGCCATTGCACGCAAAATTGCATAAGCATATCACGCTTTATAAGTAATTTTGTAAAGACTTTTTAATGTTAAGGGTATAATTAGAATGATAATATTAATTTAGTCTACTTTTAATTTAGATAAAAAGGGGAGGACTCTCTGAATGAATAAAAACTTCGCAGTTCGAGGCGGTAGTGGTAATATCATCGAGCCTAAGCTTGATGCACGCCCACAGGACAACCTATACCTGGCTGTTAACTCAGAATGGATTGAAAAAACTAAGATTCCGGAAGACCGGTCACGAATGGCTTCGTTTGATGGTATTGATGTTGATGTTGAAAAGCATTTGATGCAGGATTTTACTGATTTTGCGGCTGGAAAAAAAGAAGTACCAAGTGTGCCTAACTTTGATGAAGCCGTTAAGTTGTACAAATTGGCTAAAGATTTTGATAAAAGAAACTCTGATGGAGCTGAACCAATTAAGTCTGACTTGGAACTTCTTGATGGTTTAAAAGATTTTTCTGACTTTAATTTAAATGCACCAGATTTAGTAACTTTTGCCGCAATTCCTTTTGGTCTTGATGTTGAACCTGACATGAAGAACACCAAAGTCAATGCGTTGAATTTTGCAGGTCCTGGGACATTTTTACCAGATACAACTACTTATCAAACACTTGATGCGCCAAAATTGTTAGGTATTTTGCAAAAGCAATCAGTTAAACTGTTAACTATGGCAGGTATAGCTGAAGAAAGAGCAGAAAAATATGCTGAAGATGCAATTAAGTTTGACAAAAAGCTGGCCAAAATAGTTAAGTCAAGTGAAGAGTGGGCTGATTATCCTGCTACTTATAATCCAATGAAGATTGCTGATTTTGAAGCTAAGTTTGCTGATTTCCAAATTTCTTATTTTCTTAGAGAAGTAATCGGTGAGGAACCAAGCAGAATTATAGTTCAAGAACCGCGTTATTTGGATCATATTAACGAAATTATCAATAAAGAAAACTTTGCTGAAATCAAAGGCTGGATGTTGGTTAACTTTATTAATGGTGTTGCCGATGTTTTGTCACAAGATTTCCGTGAAGCATCATTTCCATTTGCTCAGGCGCTTAGTGGTCAACCACAATTGACAACTGGTGAAAAACAAGCTTATCACATTGCAAATGATTCATTTAGCGAAGTAGTTGGCGTTTATTATGGTCAAACCTATTTTGGTAAAGAAGCCAAAGAAGACGTTGAAGACATGATTCACCGTATGCTTGATGTTTACAAGGAACGTCTGCAGAATAACGATTGGCTTTCTGAACGAACCAAGAAACGTGCAATCATTAAACTTGATGCTTTGGTATTAAAGATTGGTTATCCAGATAAAATTGAAGAGATTTACAATCGTTTAAAGGTTATCCCAGCTAGTCAAGGTGGCAGTCTTTATTCTAATGAACGTGCCTTTGCTATTGTTGAACAAAAATATAATTTTGAACAATTACATAAAGAAGTAGATAGAACTGTTTGGGCAATGCCAGGTAATTTAGTCAACGCCTGCTATGACCCACAAAGAAATGATCTGACTTTTCCTGCAGCAATTTTGCAGAAGCCATTTTATGATTTGAAACAAGACAGAGCAGCCAACTTTGGTGGCATCGGTTCCGTAATTGCTCATGAAGTTTCCCATGCCTTTGATAACAATGGTGCTCAGTTTGATGAATTAGGCAATATGACTAATTGGTGGACTGATGAGGATTATGCTGAATTCAAGAAACGGACACAAGCTGAAATTGACTTGTTTGACGGTATAGAATATGGACCAGTTACACTCAATGGTAAGCAAATAGTTTCTGAGAATATTGCTGATCAGGGTGGCTTGACTGCTGCTGTTGAAGCTGCCAAGAACGAAAATGATGATTTGAAGAAACTGTTTGAAAACTTTGCACGCATTTGGGCTAATAAGCAATTGACTGAATCAATTAAGAGTCAAATTGCTGTTGATGTTCATGCGCCTGGTCCACTGCGGGCTAACGTTCAAAGTCAATGCCAAGATGACTTTTACAAAGTCTTCGATGTTAAACCGGAAGACGGCATGTGGCTCGACCCAGAGAAACGAGTACATATTTGGTAATTAGTATTAAAAATAAAAACATTGTTCCAATCAGAACAATGTTTTTTGTTAACTTAATTATAGAGAATAGAAAAATCGATTTAACTAAAAAATAGCACCTGTAAATTTGATCTACAGGTGCTATTTTATATTATTCAAATTCTTTATTCTTTAGATTGGAATAGTCGCGCGGTGCAACTCTCTTAATATGCAGGTTATGTCTTGGTTTACCTAAAATGAGTGGTACTTCCTCGACCACAGTGTCAGTGTATTCCAACCCAAACCATGAAGCTGGATTAGAAGACAGGTTTTGTAACCAAACTCGTGCTTTTAACATAACTTTTTCAAAGCCTTTAAGTCGGGTTAAAGGACTGACAACTTCATTAACAATTACAAATGAGAAGTCACCCACTTTACGACCGGGAGTTGTAGTGTACTCCTGAGGCTGTGCTTCGATAGTACCATCTTTAATTAAATCATGGACAATCTGGCGCAGGTAAACATTAACACTGGTTTGTTTTTTGAAACCAAGGTAGAGCTGAACGTTAATGACATTCTTAGTACCAAAAGTATTAACAGCATATCTGGCAGTAAACGGTTCATTCGTAATATTGACAGTTACAAACCAGTAGGCTTGAGCACGTTTAGGTCTTTTATCCAAGATGGAGTACATAATTTCACGTTTGATAAATTTATTGTATTTAACTTTAGCCATGTAAACTAAGTTAGTGGCATAAGTGGGATAATCATCGTCGTGGCTTAAATCCGTCAGCATATCAGTGTATTCGTCCAAACGGACATAGGTATGAGCACCTTCATGCTTGTCACGAACTTTATTACCAAAGTACCAGATGAACATAATGACGCCAATGAAACCGGCAATTAAGACGGTGACGTAGCCACCATGCATAAACTTGGTCAAACTGGAAATCAAGAACATGCCTTCAATAAAGCCGAAGGCTAGTAAAAAGCAAAGGCGTAAAATTAATGGGTGATGCTTTGAACCCAAGTATTCAAAGAGCAGCAGGGTAGTCATTAACATTGTGACTGTGATTGACAGACCATAAGCTGCTTCCATATGTTCCGAAGTTCGGAAGAAAATTACGATAGCGATAGTTGCCACGCAAATCATTTTGTTTACGGAGGGAATGTAAATTTGACCATGCTTAGTAGTAGGATAATTAATATTCATCCGTGGTAAAAATTTCAGACCGCTTGCTTCAGATACTAATGTAAATGAACCGGTAATTAGTGCCTGGGATGCAATGATTGCGGCTACTGTAGCTAAAATGATGGCAAAAATTCGTAAATCTCCTGGTACAGCTTCAAAGAATGGATTCAGTTCACCACCATTTGTTTGGTAATGTGGATTTTGCAGAATCCAAACTCCCTGACCCAGATAATTTAAAGACAGGCAGAGAAAAACATAAGGCCAGGATCCACGAATGTTTTCTTTACCAACATGACCGACATCAGAATATAGCGCTTCTGCACCGGTAGTGGCCAGAAAGATTGAACCTAAAATGAAGATGCCGGCTTTATTAGATGGACTAAAAAGAACTTTAATAGCCCAAACGGGATTCAGTGCTTCTAAAATTGACCAGTCATTAGCCATATTATAGATACCGATAATGCCTAAAAATGTAAACCAGACAAACATTATAGGACCAAATGCTTTACCAATGCTGCTGGTGCCAAGCATTTGAATTGAAAAAAGTACCAGCAATATGGCAATTGTAATTATGATTACAGCATTTTGGTTAGGCACCGGTACGCTTGAACCAAAGTGCATATTTTTAAGCCCTTCAATCGAAGTGGTAACTGTCACAGCTGGAGTCAATGTCCCATCAGCTAATAGGGCTGCTCCACCAATCAGTGCCGGCATAACAAGCCATTTGGCTCGCTTACGTACCAAAGCGTATAATGCAAAAATGCCACCTTCACCACGGTTGGTAGCTCTGAGCGCAATCATGACGTATTTAACGGTGGTAAGCAGTGTAACTGTCCAAAAAATGAGCGAAATTGATCCTAAAATCAGTTCACGATCAACATTGGCAATGCCACCGTTGCCTGTAACGATTGACTTCATTACATAGAGCGGACTAGTTCCGATATCACCATAAACGATACCGATGGTAATTAATAGACCGGCAGCTGAAATCCGCTTCGTCTTTTTATCCATAGTAATTATGTACTCCCATAGACAATATTGAAATATTCATTCTTAAGTAAAAAAGAATGTCAGTGTGGCATTCTCATTCAAGTATCTATTTTGTTCTTTTTTTTGCTTTAGTACAAGTAAATTATGATAAAGAAGTTGAAATCTTATTGCGACGTTCTTCGTACCAGTTATCCCAATCTTTATATGTTGTCATTTTTTCTGCATCAACACTATCTTTAGCAGCAATTTCGTCAATTATGCTTTGGAAATTCTGAGCATGGTATTGCAAAACGTGTTTAACTAATTCTTTGCGAGTGAATTTAATGTTATTAAGCAGATAGTGGTTGATGTCAACCATGTTGGAATTGGTATCATATAAGTTCATGATTTCCAAATCGCGTTGGTTAAACTGAGCAATGTAAAAGTCAGCGAAAACTTTAAGGTAATCCGGTTGCTCTGCAAACTCTTCTTCTGGCATGGTTGTCCATTCAGCGTCAGGCATCACAACCTTGATTTCTTCTTCTTTATCCTTTTTTTCTTGTTCTTTTTCGTTATCTTTTTCTTTGCTATTATTTTCTTTTTCAGTCAAAGCAGACACCCCTTTAATAAAAATAGGAAACGTGAAAGTCAATAGTCATTTTACAGAGTTTAGGCTATAAAAGCAACTATTGGAGCAATTTAACCTCTATATATGGTAGTTTTTAATAATATTAATAAAATTATAGCATTTTGCACAACTGCAATAAAATAGATAAACCGGCTAAATAAAAACCGTCCCATGTAACGATCGGGACGGTTCAGCATATTAAGTTTAACTTATTATTGTTTGTTACGGCTTAAGATAGTTTTGAATATCTTGTTTGGTAATTTTGCTTGGTTTAGTTCGACCAGACTTTCTGTAAAGATCGATCAAATCCTGCGGACTCCAAGACATTGAGTCATAGCCAAACTTGCCTACACGTTTGCGCAGTTGTGCTATTTGCTTATTAGTAACCGTTTTACCATGTACTTTGTGGTTGCCCATGGAACCCTCACCGGTTTTACCGGCATTGCCAGTATCTGGTCCTTTGCCTGAAATTGAATTGTAGCTTTGACTTGAAGAACCATTATCATTTTCTTTAGCAGCTTTTTGATTATCTTTGAGGCCTTTTTCTGCTTTTGTCTTGTACTGACTGTAATATTGTTCATCAATATAAGGCAGATCCAGAACTTTTTGGTATTGGTCAGCTGCTTTAAGATATTGCTTAGCTAATTCCGCTTGGGATGCAGCGAGGAAGATTGGTTGAATTTCATGTTCATAATTATCTTGAACATCTTCGATAGTAGTCTTTAATTTTTTACCTTGTTTTACTAAAACTGCATAGCCGTTTTTTCTTTGAATTACATTGGCAGTTTCGTTTAACGCATCATTATATTTGCCTTTTTTAGTTGCGTTAATTGCGGAAATCATATTGTCCGACTGGTTTTTATAAGCTTTAGCCTGGTCAGTCTTCTTGATACTGAAAGCTTTGGCAAATGCAGAGCTTGCTTCTGAATAGTCCTTATCAGCAACCGCATTTTTACCGGTAGTCATTGCACTATTATAGGAAGCTTCAACTTTATCATTATTGGATTTTTGTGTTGCGTAAAAAACGCCACCACCAATAGCGATAATTACTACTGCTACAATCGTACCAATTGTCGTTTTTTTCATAATAGGAATTTATCCTCCTTACTAATACTTAGTTTAATTATAGATGGTTTAAGCAGATTTGACTACTCAATGGTGTTTTTTCACCTTTACGTGACCATTTTTTAAGAAAAAATGTTACATTTTGCCGCCAATTTTCGTTAGTAATAGTGTAAGACATCTGGCGCGCGGGTTGATTACACTATTTAGAAAAGGAAGAAAGATAATATGAATTTTGCATTATTAGAACAATCAGTCCAATACACATTTTTAAATTCCAAATACAGCAAAGACGGTACTAAATCACGAATTTTAAAGAACGTTAGAGAAGGAGCAACAGCTGGCAGTTTGGCTAAAGTAGGTGCAGCTTTAGCACAGCTTCAGGGTGATGATCTGGGCGCAGTGACTTTAATTCAAAGACAAGGTATCCCTATTGGTGATGAATAATAAAATCTCTCAACTAAAAATGATTAAGACAGGAGCAAATAATATGGTAACAAAAACCAAAACTTTACAATTAGTATTTCTAAACGGTGCAAACAAAAAGGTTAATTTGTCTTTACCAGATGCTGCCGCTAATTTGGCAGGAACAGAGGTAAAGAAAGCAATGGAAACAATAGCAAATGCAAAAGCATTTGCGCAAGAAGGGGTGGATTTGTATAAAACTCCACAATCTGCTTCATATGTTGAACGAACTGTTACTAGTTTGTTCGATAATACTCAGGGTCAGTCAATGTAGCCTGCAGTTTTTGGAGACAATTAAAGAAACGATAATTAAAATCAAACAATTTTGCGGTAAAAATAATTAGTAAAGATAGGAAATCACGTCAAGGCAAGTTTGGCGTAATTTTTACTTTATTTCAAATTATTTTGTTATTATTTTGTAAAATTTAATAGAAAATAAAATAACTTAATTAACTTTGTCAGCGGCAAAAAACATTGAATGTAGTGCTGTTGAGGGTTTTATTATTTTTTGAAAAGTAAAAAATAAGTTGTAAAGCTGTAAGCGTTTGTTACAAAAGTATGTTAAATAACTACATGTCTTGCAATTTGAGCAAAAGGTAGGTACAATAAGAAATGTGGTAAGTAATAGCTATGCTTCAGGTTCGAATGCCTGTACGCATGCGCGTTCTTCAGCTCGAAAGCTACCTCATAAGAGTTATAAACTTATGAATTCGGCTTGAAGGGTGTTGTAACAATGTAGGCTCATCACGACTGAACCTATAGCCTATTACTATTTTGTATATACACAAGGAGGAAAGACCACATGAAGAAAAATTTAAGAATTGTTAGTGCTGCTGCAGCTGCTTTATTAGCTGTTGCTCCAGTTGCTGCAGCCGGTGTATCAACAGTATTTGCTGATACTAATATTCCAGTTGTTGGCGGAACTACACAAGACGGCATTACTACTGCTACATTGGAATTGAATATAACTAACGCTACTAGTTTAGTAGATGGCGATGTAGCATCCAAAGTTGCTGCTTCACTTTCTACCCCAACTTTGCCAACAGGTGCTAATGTAATTCCTGGTAAAGCTTCTATTTATGAAGCTACAGCAAATGCTGATGGCACTGGTACTGTAGCTAGCGGTGCAAAAGCAGTTGATAAGCTTGAAAAAGGTAAATCTTATGTAGCTACTGTTCCAGTTACTATTAGTGGCTTGAAAGCTAATACAGACTATACTGTTAATAAAGCTACTAAGACTTCAGATGGTACTGGCGTAATTTCAGGCGTTCAAGTTCAAAGTAAAGTATTTAGTGTTGCTAACACTGATTTGAAGGGTGCACCATACGTTACTTATAGAGATAAAGATACTGATAAGGATGTAATTGCTGACTCTGGTTCAGTAGATCTTGACACAAATAGTTACAGTGTTTCTGCTGTAGCAGACAAGATTGACGCTTCAAGAGGTAAGAATGGTAAGTATACCCCTAGAACAACTGCTGGCAATGACTCTTCAGCTGCTACACCAAGTTTCTTGAACCTTGAACAAGATATTAGAGATGGCTTGAAGGCTGCTGGCGTTACTGTAAAGGCTAATGGTAGTTTTGACAAACCAGCAGCTCCATTTACAGTTACTACACACCTGTATGCAACTAATGGTAAAACTGCTACATTTAATGTACGTGTTAACCCAACAGCAACGGAAGCTGATGGTTCATTCCCTCAAATGTACTTTAATGGACAAAGCACTGCTTTGAGAGGTACAACTACTCTTGACACAATTGGTGATGTTAGTTTCAACTATGTTCCAGTTAATGGTGTAGTTAATACTAAGGCTATTCAAGATGCATTTAAGACACAAGTAAGTAGTACTGACACAACTACTATGATTCCTACAGTTGATGTAAGTAAAGTTAATACTAAGGTTGCTGGTAAATATCCAGTTACTGTAAGTGCTACTAATGCTGACGGTAAGACTACTAAAGTTACTTTCTTACTAACTGTTGGTGTTAAGGGTGCAGAATACAAGACAGTTCAATCAGATGGTGACGTTCCAGTTTACAAGATTGACGGTAACACTGTAACAGATTCAAAGACTACTGTTAAGAACGGTGATCAGATTGCTATCTTTGGTGAACCAATCAAAGTTGGCGATAAGACATATTACCGCATTAACAGTGCTGATTCAGACCTTTACGTAGAAAGCAAGTATGTTGACGGTACATTTAAGCCTGCAAACAAGGTTAAGAAGACTGTTATGCACAACTCATACATCTACGATAAAGATCACAAGCGTGTTGGTACTGATATGTTACGTGCTTACTCCACAGTTGAAGTAATCGGTGCAGCTACTAAACTTGCTGATGGCAGCTTAGTTTACCAAATTGCTGACAACCAATACGTAATGGCTGATAACATCGATGGTACTTCACGTACATTAAGCCATAACGCTTATGTGTACAAGACTAGCAAGAAGCGTGCAGACAGACGTGTATTGAAAGCTGGCTCAAAGGTTACTACTTTTGGTTCACCTTACACATTCAAGAATGGTAAGGCTTACTACAGAATTGGTGGACCAAGCAAGCAATACGTTAAGGTTGCAAACTTTGCTAACTAATTATTAGTTTTATAGCTAATTAAGGAACAGGAGCGATTATATCGCTCTTGTTTTTTTGTGTTTTTTTACCCGTAATTGAGCTATGCAAGCGATAACATTTTCAGTATAATAGTATTCGTCTACTTTAATTAAAGGAGAGGAATGAATTGTCAAAAAAAGAAAGTGATATCTGGAACCTGCCTAGTGGACATAAATATCGTTTTTGGTCGCAAAAGCTTTTGCGCCAAAGAATTGGGATAGATCGAGAAATAGATAAATACTTGATTGAAGATAAATTTTATTGTGTAAATCCTGCAACTATTGCTTTATACCAGTTTCAGAAGCGGCCCCTTTTAGGCAAATACAAAAGCGTAATTTTTGACTGTGATCAGGGGATTGTTTTAAGTTGTCGTAGCACTCAAGCGCACCTAACATCTTTTGCTCAGAATTGTCTGTTAGCAGGGCTGGAATTTCAAAGAGAATTTGCACGTAAGATTAATTTAGTCGGGCATAACGTGATTGCCACAGGTCGCTTAGCATATTTTTTCTTGCGTAGCTACAATACTGGCAATATTGACTGGATTGCTTTGCATAATATGGCAAGTTTTTCGTCACTGCGAAATAATGTAACTGCTTTTGAATCCGTGACAACTAATCGCTTTAGCTATATTTTCACATATGATAACTGCAGTCGTCATATTCCCCGCAAAGTTAGCGATAGTTTATTTTTTAATCACGCACTTTACCTTCTGGGTACAGTACATTTAAAAAGTAATTTAGGCTGGCGGGTCAAAAGTTCTGTCGGAGATTCTCTTATTGATCAGTCTTCTTACTTTCATCCACACCAATCTCTGGAAGAAATATCATTAAAAAAAGTAATAACTGAATTATTAGATAAAAAGCATGCTCGGTATGGCAATTTGTTAGCTGATTATTATGAATTACCGTTAATTTCTGATGCTCACAAATCTGCTTATTTAAACAGTAAACGACCAGATACTCTTTTTTAAGAAAATGCACGATCTTTCTGAAGTTCGTGTATTTTTTTGCTCTTTTTTCACCCGTAGATTTATTGTAATCATGATATATGGGATAAGCTTAAAGAAATTAAAGGCAAAAGTTAAATGTTTATTAATCTAAACACTAAAAATTTAATATTATGTTTTTTAAATTTTAAGCAGTATTGCTAATCTATAAGAGCACAAGCGCTTGTGACATATTTGAAACAGAGGAATGTCACAAATGAAGATTAGTAGAAAAGCATTTATAAATGCATGGCAGAATCAGAAATTAGTCAGAGGCGCACTGAAGTACGCCCACGTCAGAATGGACTATACTAATTACGAAGACTTTTTGCAGGAAGGTATAATAATTTACGCAGAAATGTTAACGCGATTAGCAGGCAGAACAAGAACTGAAGTTGATCGGCTTAGTTTTCGTAAAATTATTTGGCATACTTTGGACTTATTGCGTAAGCAAAAGCGAATAACTGAGCAAGAAATTAGTTTTGACTCTGCTGAACAGGTAGGGTTGCTGGATAACTGGAATAATCATTTGGTACTTGAAAAAGAGTTAGCGCAAATGACAAAGGTTGAACGTATTTTGTTCATAGATCATTTGCTGGGTGGACAGACAATCAGTGCTTTAGCTGAGAAGACTGGTATTAATCGAGTACAACTTCAAAGATTGAAACGAAATTTTTTGTATCATTTACAGGAAGTCTTAGACAAATAAATTACTATTTGTAATATTAAAACTGACAATATTACTTTTTGACTACAAATAAGCGGATTCTATTGTTAATACTTTAATTGCTCGATACAATAAAGATGTCGGTTAAGGAGGAAATTTTATTTATGAAGAAAAAACTAATCACTGGTTTTTCAGCAGCGGTGCTTGGTGCAGCGCTCTTGATGCCGGTTACCAACAACTTAATTGCCACTTCTCCAGCAAAGGCTGAGACAGTATCTGCAACTAAAGCAGATGAAACAACATTTTTAAATACTGCTGTTAAGCAGGCACAAAAAGTTTCTAAAAAATATGGGTTATACCCTTCAGTTATGATTGCACAGGCAATTGTGGAATCTAACTGGGGCAAATCAAGTTTGGCCGTTAATGCCAATAATTTATTCGGAATGAAGGCTGATGACAGCTGGCAAGGAGCAACCTATTCTTCTAAAACACGAGAAGAAGATAAAAATGGCAAGAGCTACTACGTGACAGCGAAGTTTAGAAAATACGATTCCTATCAGGACTCTTTTGATGATAATGGTCAAAAACTTCGTTTAGGTGTTACCTGGCAGCCAGAACGCTACAAAGGAGCATGGCTTGAAAATGCTGCTTCTTATGCAGATGCCACTAAGGCTCTAACTGGTACATACGCTACTGCTAATAATTACAATACTATTTTAAACACTAGGATAACAACTTCAAACTTAACGCAATACGATCCTAAGATATCGAACACCAGTAAATCTTATGTTGTTAAAAAAGCAGGTGCCACTTATGCTTGGCCAACTGACCACTCTGTATCTGCCAAAACCGATTCAGTTGCAAAAGGTGATGCAGTTACTGTAACTAAGACCATTACTTTTTATAACGGCAAAAAGCGCTTGTACATTGCCGGTAAGGGCTGGGTTAACGATACTATTTTAAATATGGGCAGTGCTCTTCCACCGGCTTCTCAGGCTCCAAAGGGTGAGAAAAAAGTTAACAAGACTTTGATGCATAACGCTTATGTTTACAATTCCAAAGGCAAACGAGTAAAAAAAGTTAAGGCAATTAAAGTAGGCAATACCGGTAAGGTGATTGCCACCTATGGCACTAAAACTATTAACGGCAAAAAGTATTATCGCATTGGTGAAAATCAGTACATTGCCAGTGGCAATATTGACGGCACTATGAGACTTCTCAAGAAAAATGCTTTTGTTTACAACGACTATGGCAATCGTGACAATAAAAAGGTGTTAAAGAAGGGTCAATCCATTGCAACCTACGGTGGAGCAATTTCAATATACGGACTTAAATATTATCGGGTAGGCATTCACCAGTATGTTAAGAAAGGCAATTTTTAGACAAAGGTAATTTCTCACAAACGAAATAAGGAATGAAAATTTAGATGAAGATAAAGAAACTAATAACTACTGTTGCTATCGGAGTAGGTTTAGTTGCACCTATTTTTAACGTCAGTCAATCTCAGGCGGTAGAGGCTGCCTCAATTAACTCGATTGCTAAACAAAACAGTTATGTTGACGTTACTTTTTTATATAAAATGCTCCAGACACAGAACATTAAGTATAACAAATTTTACGCCAATGGCAATAAGATCAAGTACAGAAAAGGAAAGCCGGAAGGTATTGTAATTCACGAAACTGCAACTCCCGGGGCATCCGCTTATAATGAAGCTATTTACTTTAACCGTGAATGGAAAAATATGTACTCTTATGTCCACGCTTTTGTTGATCACAAACAGATTATTCAGATGATGACTCTAGGATATGGCGTCTGGGGTGCTGGAGCAATAGCCAACAACCGTTTTATTCAAATTGAACTTTGTCAAGAAACTACCAGAAATAAATTTGCTAAAAGTGTGAATAACAATGCCATTTATGCGGCTAAGTTGCTGCACCGCTATAACATCGAACCCTCTAATGCATCAAATACTGGTAAAGGGACAATCTGGTCTCATCATGCAGTATCGCGCTTTTTAGGAGGTACTAATCATACCGATCCTGATGGCTATTTCAAAAAATGGGGTTATTCAATGAATGACTTTTACTCACTTCTGAAGTACTATTACGATTTGCAGGCAGGAGAAACAGTTACTTCTACCCTTCCTGACGATTCATCAAATGCAACCGATTCTGATCCTGTTTCTCAAGCGCCTACTGGCAAGAAAACTTTGATGCATGATGCTTATACATATGATGCTCAAGGTAAACATACTAATGCGGCATTAAAAACCGCTGGGACAGTTGTAACCGTGGCACAAGAAAAGGTGATAAATGGTAAAAAATATTTGCAAATTGGTAAAAATGAATACGTTGTAGCCAGCAATATCATTGGTTCCAAGCGTGTATTAACCCATAATGCCTATATTTACGATACTACCGGAATTCGTATTGGCACTACCAAGTTTTTGAAGGGCAAATCCATTCGGACATATGGTGGTCGCGTCAATATTAATGGTAATAAGTACTACCCAATTGATACTAATCGCTTTGTTAAAGCAGCCAATTTTTAATTAAAGAAACAGGTCATGATAATTGTCATGACCTGTTTTTATGTGCAGAAAAATTTTAATTTATTGATTTTTGAAAGCTATGAATACTTGCTACCCTTTTTATTTTCTCTGCTCGTCAATATTTTGTATAATCGACTAAGAATAAATGAGGAGGTAATCCTGTTGGCACAGTTGTCTTTATTCCTAGTTGTTTTATTTGCCTTAATTGTTCCTATTTTAATGGTACGATTAAAGGTAAATGCTGTTCCTACGGCCGTTGCAGAAATTATCATTGGTATTATTCTTGGTGCAAGTGGTTTTAATATTGTACAGCCCACGCATGACCTCGCGTTTTTATCAAATTTGGGCGTCATTTTGCTATTATTTTTGTCAGGGATGGAAATCAACTTTGATTTATTAAAACCAAAGCATAAGCAAGAAAAAAAGCCGAATCAGATATCTCCCTTTAAAATTGCTTTAGAAGCATTTTTAGGTATGGCTCTTTTATCTGTTTGTCTGGCATTAGTTTTAAAATGGTTGGGCTTATTTGGAGATACGATGCTTGCAACCATTATTTTCATGACTATTGCACTGGGAGTAGTAATTGCGACCTTAAAAGAAAAAGATATTTTAAATAGACCGATAGGTCAAACGATTTTATTAACTGCAGTTTTGGGAGAAGTAATTCCATTAATGCTGCTGACGGTTTATGCTGCGATTAATGGTGGCAATACCAGACAATTGTGGCTTATCATTTTGCTTTTTGGCGTAGCTATTTTACTGTTGTGGCACTTTAAGCAACCTTATCTGTGGTTTGTTAAAGTGACTAAGTCAACTACGCAGTTAGATGTTCGTTTAGCCTTTTTCCTAATTTTTGCTTTGGTAACAGTTGCTGAAAGAGTCGGAGTAGAAAATATTTTAGGGGCATTTTTGGCTGGCATTGTCATGAAATTGCTGGAGCCTAGTCAGGAAACTGCTGATAAGCTAACTTCAATTGGTTACGGATTCTTTATTCCTATTTTCTTTATTATGACAGGAGTTAAACTCAATTTAAGATCACTTTTGGCACATCCCAACTCTTTAATTCTGTTACCAATTTTAGTTCTGTTTTTATTTCTGGCAAAATTGCCTGTTGCGTTAGTTTATGCTAGGAAATTTGGCTTAAGAAATGGTTTTGCGGGTGGCTTTTTAACCGCTACTACGATCACCATTGTTTTACCAACTTTAGCGGTAGCCAGAAAACTAAATGTTATTACACGCTTGCAATCTGATGTTTTTATTCTAGCCGCTGTAATAGTTTGCATTTTTTGCCCGATACTTTTTAATGCAATATTTAAATTAAAAGCTGAGGATCGTATCAAGGAAAAAGTTATAATTATAGGAACTAATGCGTTAACAGTTCCGGTCATGCTTGATTTGCATGATAATTGGTATTCGGTTCAAATGTATACTACCAGTAGTGAACACTATAATATTTATAAGAGCCGTGTGCCAGATTTAAAATTATTATCAAAGCTGGATGCAGAAAATCTGAGTCAATCTGACGCTTTTGCCGGGAATATTTTTGTTGCGGCTATGAGATCTGACGAAACTAATTTGCGACTGGGGCAATTGGCAAAAGCTAAGGGAAATTTCAAACGGATTATTATTTGTCAAAAACGTGCTGATATTGCCAAGGTTGAGCAATTGCGCAGCAGTGGCATGGAAATTTTTGACTTAAGCAATGTTACTTCATCACTGTTGCGAGCACTGATAGAATCGCCTGCTGTTTATAATGTGCTGAGCGATACCAAAAATGCGGTCTATTCTGTTGTTGTCCGCAATAGGCAGTATTCCGGTCATCAATTGATGGATTGGGATATAGCAAGTGATATCACCGTCAGCCGTATTCGTCGTGGACAAGAATGGCTGGTTCCACATGGTCATACAGTTATTGAAATGGGAGACGAATTGATATTTACTTCTAAATATCAGGTTGCTGACCGTATTCGCAGGGTTGTAGGCAATAAGTAATTTTATTAATTAAAAAAGCAGTTTGCTGTTATGATAACTGAATTTGAGACACTTTATTAGAATTTAACTACGGACTAACTTATAGGATAGCACAAGAGTTAGTCCTTTTTGCGTGTCACTTTTTGATAAATTGTAAAAAAATAGGAGATAATTCTATATTATTAAAGAGCAAACCGTTTAATTGCAATATACAAAATGTTTGCTGTAAAAATAGCAAAAATTAGAATAGTTTTTGCGAGTGCGTATGACAAAAAATAATAATTTATTAAAACTATAGCCTTTTTTTTGGGTGTTTATAGTGTTAAAATGAATCCTATGTAACTCAGTAAGAGTTATAGCGTTCTTAAGTCTGTTTAGCTAGGGGCGTCGAATTTGTCAATGAAAAAAGGAAGGCTCAAAAATGAGTAAAAATAGTTTTTATAAGAAAATGATAGTTTCAGTAGCTGGTGCAACATTATTAGCTGTTGGTCTTAATCAGTTACCAGCCAACGCTTTAAGTAGCGCCTCAACTGAAGTTAGTGCAGCAAAGAAGGCCGCTAAGACTAAGAAAGTTGGCGCTAATTCTGCTGTTTACAAACTTAAGGGCAAAAAATTAGTTAAGACTAAGAAGACACTTAAGGTTGGTCAAAAAGTAACTGTTCTTGGCAAAAAGACTGTTAAGGGCAAGAAGTACTACAAAGTTGGAAAGAACCAATACATCAAGGCTGTTAATGTTACTGGTAAGGCTGCTAAAGTAGCTAAGAATACTGTTTTGGTTACTAGAAGTGGCAAAGCTTTGAAGAACGGTAAGGTTCGTAAGGGCCAAAAAGTAACTGTATTTGGTGCAGCTGTTACTATTAAGGGCAAAAAGTACTACTCAACTTCAGCAGGATACATTAAAGCAAGTGCTTTAGCTAAGAAGAAGACTGCTACAACACCAACTTCAACCCCATCAACTAGTTCTAACGGCTCGACAAGTTCAACAGGTTCCAACGGATCTAACGGCTCGACAAGTTCAACAGGTTCCAACGGATCTAACGGCTCGACAAGTTCAGCAGGTTCCAACGGATCTAACGGCTCGACAAGTTCAGCAGGTTCCAACGGTTCAACCGGCTCAACAGGTTCAACAGGTTCCAATGGTTCAACTAGCTCAACCCCTTCAAAGTAAAGAATAATCATTAATTTGCTTTTTATATTAAATTATTGAGTAAATTTAATATCATAGATAAAGAGGTCTTTGATGTTTTTTTGACAAACTTGTTTTTACAGGTTTTTTAAAAAAATTCTCTGACCTCTTTTTTGATACAAAAAGAACGCAACATTCTCAACTGGAGAATTGATTGCGTTTTTTAGTCAATAATATTAATTATTAGAAACAGACTGCTTTGCTTTGGCTAATACATCCATGACAGCTATGCTATGCTCGTATAAATCATTAGCTTTCTGTGTATCGTGGGTATCAATAATTTTCACAAAATCCGTAAACTCACTTGCCATTCGGTGATCAAACTCGTTAAAGTTGAACTCACTGTCATCACCGTTTCTGTGTTCAACCGTGAAATTTTTAATAACACCAGTTGAACCATCAAAGTAGATGGTTCCTTTTTCACCCTCAATAAATGATCTTGGAGTAGTATAGCTATCTTTTGCGGCAATTAAAACTGCTTGTTTATCAGGATAAACTAAATTAAGTATGCCCGAAGTATCAACTTGTTTTTGCATTACTGGATAATATTGCACTTTTTCCGGCCTACCGAACAAACCAACAGCTAAGTGAATATTGTAAATGTTCAAATCTGTTAGGGTTCCACCATCTTTAGCAGGATCGAATACAGGTGCAATTTTGCCTTGCAAAAAATCATCATAGCGACTGGAATATTGCGTATAGTTTAAAGAAATAATGTGAATAGGTGCAATTTCAGCTAATTGTTGTTTAATTACTTTGAAATTTGGCAAGTGAATATTTGTGATAGCTTCAACTATGATTAAATCCTTTTTGTCAGCTATTTCTTTAAGTTCTTCAGCTTGAGCAACAGTTTCTACATATGGTTTTTCACAAATAACATTTTTGCCTGCAAGAAGAGCTTCTTTTACGATTTCATAATGTAAAGAATTAGGTACGGCTACATAAACTGTGTCGACATTTTCATCATGACACAACTGCCCGTTATCAGCAAATACCTCTTTAATGTTGTATTGCTTAGCTAAGTTTTTGGCAATAGGCTGACTACGTTTAGTAGTGGATATTGCTGCAAGCTCAAGGCCTTTAATTTTAGCAGCAGTCGTTAAAAAATCGTGAACAATTTTACCGCTGCCAATAATTCCTAATTTCATTTTTGGACCTCCGATTACTAATGAAAATATTTAAACGACTCTATAGTCATTTTATCTCATTAAGTAACCTAAAAGCACCATAATTATGATAGTTAAATATTTACTAAAAACAGTTGTTTTCATATAAAGACCTTTACTTTATTGCTCAAATTAGTTTGCAGATGCTGGAGTGGCGATTTTGACTTCATCTGGTAACTTCAAAGAGTCGGAATTACCGAAGCCAAAGATTCTAAAGTTGAATGAAGCTGGCATTTTTTTGTCGTAGTTCATTTTAAAAGAAGTAGCAGAGCTTGTTATTTTTTTATCTTTGATTTTAAAAGTAACATTACACTTGCTGAGTTTAACGTGCTTTTTGAACGACTTGAGATCTACCTTATAGTCTTTAAAAATTTTGTTCAGAAATTTACTTGCCTTAGTAATATTGACATTACTTTTGAGGGTATAAACTCCATTTTTATGACTAAGTTTGGCATTTTTGCTCAAATCAGTAGTGATGCTTTTAGCAAATTTCTTCAGATCGCTACTATATTTTTTTATATCAGTTTTGGCAGTATCAGCGTCTGCAATAGGTGTATATTGCCATTTGCCATCTGCTTTGGTGTAGACACGTTTTGCGTCCATATCAATCCATTGCTCTACTGTTTCAGCGTGTTTGCCAGATTTTACTTTAGTAATGGCTTGAACTAGTTCAGGCTTGGTGGTAAAAGCACCATGAGAGTCGAAATTTATTTTTTGCTTACCACTTTTAATCTTTGTGCTGGTAGTATATTGGCCACTAGTTTGGTTGCTCTCTTTCTTTTTAACAATTGCAATAGCCTGCTTTTTTGATAATGCTGCATCGACTGTTTTTGCATGAGTTAGACCACCACCAACTAAAGTGGCAGACAATAACATAGCCGTCAAAAATTTCTTCAATTTCATTGTGGACATCTCCTTTTTAATATTTTTATTTTACCTTAAGGAAATTATATAGCATTTTTAGTTAAGTTGATATAAAAACTTGTCCGATTTTTTTAAGTGTTACAACTGCATCATTGAAGTAATAGAGTTTAAAAATGATAAAAAATTGTTTTGTACATTAATCAGAGTATGATTTTTTAATTTTTTACATAAATTAGGCTTAAAAAAACAGGTTTTTGGTGAATTAATTAATCCTAAATTTGCAAGTCTTGGTTTTTTCTCTGGTCAAAGAATTATCTTAGGGGTCTTAAATAAATAAAAATCCCGAAAGTTTTAGTTTCGAGGTTGTGATTTAAAAATTATTTTTTCTTTTTGTTTGTTTTAGGCAGTGGTTTAGCATTAAGGGCATTGGTAGGTATCTTTAAGAAGTCTTTGCTGCCCATGTTGCCATAACTTTGTCCAGCGCTGAATTGCATTAATTTATTTACTCTAATTTTAACTAGATATTGAAAGCTATACATCTTTTTATTTTTAACCACAAGTTTTGCAGTCATACCTTTAATTTTGCCCATTTTGACTAATTTATGATAGATGGTTTTTTGCTTAGGGCTTTGAGTATTGGTGGTAAATATCGGATCTAATGCATCTTTCATCGTTTTCTGGTCTGTGATGTTCGCTTTTAAAGTATAAGTGTGACCTTTTCTAGTCATTTTATAAGCGTTAGTAAGAGCCTTAGGTGGATCCATTAACATTGAATTATTAACTATAGAATCGAGTAAATCAGCGTAAGAGTGCCCGGTTAATTTGTTAAAATCCGCTTTATACCAGTCACTTGAGCCGTTAATATAAACGTGATTGGAATTATCAACCCACTCTTGCGAAGATTGTGTTTTACCTTTGGCTTGAGTTTGGTAGTTAAGTTGAAATACAGTAGGGTTGCCACCAAAAACAGCAGTTGTAGTAACAATTTGCTTGGAAGTATCGGTTCCTAAGGTTACGACCTGCTTGGCTTGTCCACTCTTAAATGATTTCTGTGAACATTTGATTACTTGGCTTTTAGTTAGAATGGGTTCGCTTTGCTTTTTCTGCTTGGAGCATCCGCCTGCAGCAAGCGCTGCAACTAAGCTCAAGCCCATTAATAATTTTTTGAATTTCATAGTGAGTTAGGTATTCTCTTTTCTTATAATCATCATTATATCTATTGTATCGTAAAACTTGGATTTTAAAAATGATTTTTAGTCCTAAACCCTATGAAAACAAAATGTAAATGTGTAAAATAGTAAGTGAAACATTTAATTTGCAAAGGAGATATTTCATGTCAAAATTAGTTTTGATCCGTCACGGACAAAGTGAATGGAACCTTGAAAATAAATTTACTGGTTGGATTGATGTAGATTTATCAGAAAAAGGCGTTGAAGAAGCAAAGAACGCAGGTAAGTTAATTAAGGAACATGGTCTGCAGTTCGATCAAGCTTATACATCTGTTTTAACTCGTGCCATTAAGACTCTACACTATGCTTTGGAAGAAAGCGGCCAACTTTGGGTTCCGGAAACTAAGAGCTGGAGATTAAACGAACGTCATTACGGTGGCTTGCAAGGCTTAAACAAGAAAGCTACTGCTGACAAATACGGTGATGAGCAAGTTCACATTTGGCGTCGTTCATATGATGTTTTGCCACCAAAGATTGAAGATGACTCTAAATACAGCCAAGTTCATGATCGTCGTTATGCCGATCTTGATCCACACATCATTCCTCGGACTGAAAACCTAAAGGTTTGTTTGGAAAGAGTTATGCCTTTCTGGGAAGACCACATTGCTCCAGACTTGTTAGCTGGCAAGAACGTTATTATTGCAGCTCACGGTAATTCACTTCGTGCCTTGACTAAGTACATCGAAAACATTTCTGATGCTGATATTATGAACTTGGAAATGAAGACCGGTGAACCAGTAGTTTACACCTTTGATGACAAGTTGAATGTCACTAACAAAGAAAAATTAGACGACTAATTTTAAGTTAAAAAATAAAATTCCTAACTTTCACAGTTAGGAATTTTTTTAGTACTTGCAACTAAGTTGTTACTTGTTACAAAAATGTTAAGTGCTGTCACTGTAACTCAGTATATTTTGATGAAACTTTAATCTATAGAAAACCAGAAAGATATATCTTCTCGCCTTTTATTTGCCTCAAGTTCTTAATCCGGTTCATTAATGTTTAAAATAGCATCGAAGACGCTTTGGGGCAACTTAATGTCGCTTTTAACAGCTTGTCTTTTATTTAAACTTTGTCTGCGTAAAAGTTGTTGCTTTTTCGAGATGCTTCTTTTTTCACCGTTCACAGCCGCATTTTTGCGTAAAGGCGGCACGTCAACTCTCGCAATTGATTTGTTTTCCACCATTGCTTGCACAGGCATCGGGTATAGATGACGCGGCACAGTATATTTCAATTTTTTAACTAACTTATGGGCGATCAAATCGGCTTTTTGACGTGGCACAATAATGTCGAGAGCATCAACAGCGGCATAGTTGATCTGAATTTGAATTTTGACTACATCAACCAGTTCGTAATCCAGAAATTCGGTATCAAGTGTAGCAAAGCCATGAGTAATTGATTTTAAGCTGTTGAAAAAGTCATAGGCAATTTCAGAAACAGGCAATTTGTATGTTAATGTGACTAAATCTTGTTGATTGTCCAAGTCAATCATCTCTCCAAAATGCTGGTCACATAATTTCATGACTGCACCTAAATATTCATTGGGCGTTGTAATGACTGCTTTGACATAAGATTCAGTGACGTAATCAATCTCAGAAAAGTCAGGAAATTTCGCTGGATTGGTGATTATGAGGTATTCCTGCTTAGGCTGAGGCTGCTTGAGATAAACGTGATAGGTTGCATTCGGTGCAGTGGTTAATACTTCCACATGATATTCATCGCGCAGTCGTTCCTGGATTATTTGCAAGTGAAAAATGCCTAAGAAACCGCAGCGAAAGCCAGCATCAAGAGCTTCAGACTGTTCGGGAGCGTAATGAAAAGCGGAATCATTTAGAGCCAGCTTACTAATAGCTTGTTTTAAGGCTTCATAACTGGTATCTCCCTTAGGATAAAAACCGGCATAAACCATTGATTGCGCTGGCTTAAAGTGGGGAATGGCATTTCTAGTAGGATTTTCTGCAGTGGTTAAGGTATCGCCAACCTGGACACTGGCAACATCTTTAATTCCAGTCACAATATAGCCGACTTCTCCCGCATTTAATTCCTTTACCGGCTGCATGTTTGGAGTGAAAATCCCTATTGCTTGCGCATTAAACTTGCTGCCGCCCTGCATTAGCTGCAATTTTTGCTGGTTCTTTAACTGACCATCAATTAGTCTGACATCCGCGATAATTCCCTGATATGAATCATACTGTGAGTCAAAAATCAGTGCCTTAAGTGCTGCATCGGGTTTTCCCTGAGGGGCTGGAATTTTTTGATAAATTGCTTCTAAAACTTGATGAATATTTTCTCCTGTTTTAGCAGAAATTTTTAAAATATCCGCATCTGCAAATTCTGGTCTTAAGGCACGTATTTGTGCCTCTGTTGCCTCTACGTCTGCCGCTGCATTGTCAATTTTGTTAATCACCGGAATGATAGTCAGATTATGTTTTAAAGCTAAACGCAAATTGGCTACGGTTTGTGCTTGTACACCCTGAGTTGCGTCGACCAGTAAAATAGCACCATCACTTGCAGCCAGACTTTTAGAAACTTCGTAAGAAAAATCAACGTGCCCTGGAGTATCGATTAAATTGTATTCGTATTCCTGACCGTTATCCGCTTGATAAAAGTTACGCACTGATCTTGATTTGACTGTCACGCCATGCGCCTGCTCAACTTCCATGCTGTCCAAAAGTTGGTCACTTAACTGTCTTTTGCTCACAGTATCAGTTTGTTCCATAATTCTGTCAGCTAATGTTGATTTACCATGATCAATATGAGCAATTATGGCAAAATTTCTAATATTAGCAAGTTTCATTTTATTTTGCTCCTTCCAGTTTTTGCTCTATGCCTTGTAAATAAAAGAGCATTAATTGATTTGCTTCTTGTTCGAGGTCGATTTGAAAAACTTTAAAATCAACGGGTAATTGATCGTGGTGAAACTCATCTAGGTTCATCATATTCATTAGTCCGCTAATAATTGCACTTTGAATGATGAAAAGGTGACTGGCTTGCTTAACGCTAAGCAGTGAAATTCTCTCGTCTATTGCTTGTCCCAGTTTCCTGTTTATTTCGTAGAGTTTTTCGCGACCAGCCAATGTCTGTTCTCTGTCAGCGGCAGTTTCTAAAATTGGACCACGTAGCGCGTTAAGACGTAATAAATCAGTCCTCTGACTAATTAACAAATGGTTTTGCTCTAGTATAAAAGAGGAAAAATCAGCCCAAGAAGTGATATTTTTAGTTTTTTGAAAACGCTGAAGAACTTCCGTGAGGTAATCTTGGTAACCAGAAAGCAATAAGTACATAAAGATATTTTCTTTAGTTTTAAAATAATTAAATAGTGTGCCTTTGGCAACGCCAGATTCATGGGCAATTTGCGCCATAGAAATTTGGTTAAAATCATTTTTTTGAAATAACTTGCTGGCAGCAGCTGCAATGAGCTGTTTTTTTGCTTCTTTTTCTTTGGGAGTCAAGACATACATAATGGCAGATATACTCCTTTCATTCAATAATGACCAACGGTCATTTTACAAATAATCGCCAATTTTTGCAAGAAAAAACCATCTTTATATGAAGATGGTTTTCATTGCTGATTTAATTATTAATGTATTTCTTTAATTGCTCATTTTTCAGACCAGCACTTAAACCAACTAAGAGCTTAATTCTGGCTTTTTGTCCATTGAGACCGCGGCAGAAGATAATGCCCATTTTGGCTAAGCCAACACCGCCACCTTGATAATCATAAACTGGTTCAGCAATACCGTTAAAACAACGGGAAACCAATACCAGGGGAATTCCATTATCAAGCAGTTTTTGCAATTCAGGTAATGTTTGGGGTGGCATGTTACCGGCACCTAAAGCTTCAATTACTAACCCGTTTGTTGATGGCTTGTTTAAAGCTTGAAAGATCTCTGGTCCCATTCCTGCATAGGCCTTTACTAAATAAACATTTGAAATAATGTGGTCAATTGGTAAGTGTTGCTGGGGATTGATGGTTTGCACGTAATTAACGTGACCTTCGGATACAACTCCTATAGGACCAAATGTGGCTGTGCGAAAAGTAGCAACATTTGTAGTATGGGTCTTCGTAACATAACGGGCGGGATGAATTTCATCATTCATCACAACTACAACACCTTTGCCAATAGAAGCATCAGAACTGGCTACCATGATTGCGGTTCTGAAATTGTACAGTCCGTCGCTGCCAATTTCATTAGAAGAGCGCATAGCTCCGGTTACTACCACAGGCATTTTACTGGAAATGGTTAAATCTAAAAATAAAGCTGTTTCCTCCAGAGTGTCTGTGCCGTGAGTCACGACTGCCCCGAAAAAACCTTCGGCTTCTGCTTGGCGGATCCGCAAAGAAAGTTGCAACATGCGCTCCGGTGTCATATGAGGAGAAGGCAAGTTGAAAATTTCTTCAGTAACTATCTGGACATCGTCATTAACGTTTAAAGACAGGTCAGCCAAGGGATTTTGACTGTTAGGCTTAATTTTTCCATTTTCATCTTCTGACATTGAAATGGTGCCACCAGTATGTAAGATTAGAATTTTTTTACTCATAATAGGTTTTTGCTCCTGTGATTTCTTTAATTAATACTTCTACAGGTTAGCATAAAATTAGGGATGCAGAAACCGTTTAAGACCATAGATTTTAGACATAAAAAGCAGCCGGACAAAAGGCCAGCTGCTTTAAATTAAAGGTTTTAATCAGTGAAAATTTCTTTTGCCAAATCAAAAGCAGACCAAGCCTTCGGCCAGCCGCAATAAAATGCCAAATGAGTAATCAGTTCGACTATTTCGTCTTTCGTAATGCCGTTCTTTTTTCCAATAATCATATGTGATTTAAGTTGAGGAAAAGCTCCTTGTGCCATTAATGCGGCACAAGTAATTAAACTACGGTCACGTGCAGACAACTTGTCCTCTCTTGACCAGACTTCACCAAATAAAACATCATCATTCAATTCTGCAAACTTAGGTGCAAAATCACCTAAGTTATCTCTACCGGCTGTTTGCTTTTTCATTTTTTAATCCTCCAATTTTTCATATTCTTCATCTGTGACAGGCTCCAGCCATTTTGGTGTTCCCGCAGTGATTGCAATATGCGTAAACCAACTATTTTTGGTAGCACCATGCCAGTGCTTAACACCGTCGTGAACAACTACTACATCTCCCGGATGTAATTTACGAGGCGCTTTGCCTTCTTCTTGATACCAGCCTTCGCCAGCTGTAGCTAATAAAATTTGAAAGCCGCCCATATGTTGGTGCCAGTTGTTGCGACAATTCGGTTCAAAACTAACGTTTGAGACGCTTACGTTAATCTTAGGATCATTGACCAAGCTTTGCAGGTAACTCTGGCCAATAAAATATTTTTGATAAGCAGTATTCTTTTCACCCAAAGCAAAAATACCATTTTGCACATCATCTTTGTGATTGTCCATATTGATTCTCCTTTACCTGATTTATACGATTACTTTAGTACTTAATGTGTACTCTAAGTCAAGTTATTTTAACAGTAATTATGAGTTAAATTACATTTATTAATAATTAGTTATTGTTTTGTGAATTTGTTATTTTGTTAAAAAATAACGTGATAAAATTAACTTGTTAAATGAAAACGATTTAATTAATGAGGAGATTAATATGATTTATCATAAAAACTTTGAATGGGATGCTAATTATGATGTTGTTGTCTTAGGCTTTGGCGGTGCTGGCGCTACTGCAGCGCGATTTGCAGCTGATCATGATGCTAAAGTACTGCTGGTTGATTCGGCTCCAGAGGGTCATGAAGGCGGTAATACTCGTTATTCGGCTCAATTAATTGGTACTGGAAATGACTTTAATGAATTGAAAAAGTATTATCAGAAACTAACTGCACCAATGGAACTTGATGAGGACATGATCGATACCTACGTTGAGGGGATGGTTAATACACCGCAATATGTTTCCCAGTATTTAGGAGTCAAACCTAACAGTGCTAAAAAATATGCGCCGGATAAAAGTTATGCTTTCAGAGAATTTCCTGAGTTTGAGGGTTCAGAGTCTTATGACTTTACCACTGTCACTAAACATTGGTTTGACGCTTCTTTATGGCAAATTTTGAAGGAGCAGGTAGTTAAGCGGCAAGACCAAATAGATGTTTTGTATGGCACACCTGCTGTAGAACTAATTCAGGATCCAGAAAGTAAAAAGATCTACGGTGTGGTTATTAAACGCGACGGCAAACTATTAAAGGTTCAAGCCAAGAATGGTGTCGTCATGACGACTGGTGGGTTTGAAAACAATCAAAGAATGATTGAAGACTTTATCGGGGCAAAAAGACTGGCACCGTTAGGTACCCTTTATAACAAAGGTGACGGTTTGCGAATGGCTCAGGAAGTTGGCGCTGACTTTTGGCATTTGCACAACTTTGAGTCTTTGGGCTTGCTCCATGGCATGGCTTTTGCAGTGCCGAAAGGCCAGCGTGGTCGTTTAATGCTGGGAGCTCAAAATGAAGCTGTTTCTACCGGTAGTGTTTTTGTTATAGGTGATGATGGTACCAGATACTTTAATGAAGCAGAAGAAAATCGCCACGGTCACATTAAGAATCACGGCCAGTGGAAAATACCGCTAAATCAAGAACACCCATACCTGATTTTTGATGAAACCAAAAAGCATGAATTAGATAATGATAAAATTATTGGCGATTACAAGCCGTACACAGAAAATGTTATCAAGGCTGACTCCGTTTCCGAACTAGCCGATAAAATTGGGGTTGAACCGGCAGTTTTGTCTGATACTCTCAATCGTTTTAATAAAGCATGTCAAGAACAAGACGACCCCGAATTTAGAAGAAATCCAGCTACTTTGCGTGCGTTTGCTGGTAATACAATTTATGCCGTCAAACTGGAGCAGACAATGCTTAACACTCAAGGTGGTCCAAGAAGAAATAAGAATGCGGAAATTTTGGATACCAGAGGCAAAGCTATCCCTAATCTTTATTCCGCTGGTGAACTTGGCGGTATCTGTGCTAACCAATACCAGGGCGGCAATAACTTGGCAGAATGTTTGATTTGGGGCAAGATTGCTGGAGAAAATGCGGCTAAACCAAAAGTTGATGAAGCAACCGATGCAGCAAGCGGTGCTACTATGCATGAAAAGCATTTAACTTCAGATCTTAAACATGAAACCTATGAAACGGGAGAGAACCAATACATTGGTAAATCTACTAAAGGCATGGGTGATGAAATAGTTGTACGGGTAACTGTTGATGACCAAAAGAACCTAAAGAATATTGAAGTTTTGAAACAAGCTGAGTCGGATGACTATGGTTTGAAAGCCATTAAGATACTACCTTCTAAGATGGTTCAGGAAAATACTGTTAATGTTGATGCAGTCAGTGGTGCTTCGAGTTCATCACGTGGTCTCAAAGACGCAGTTAGGGATGCGCTAAGTAAAATAAAGTAGTAAGTATTGCTAAAAAGGGTCATTAAAATTAAATGGCCCTTTTGTATAGCTCAAAACAGTAACTAATAGGGCAGTCTTTTTTTAGTATGTTAATTTTTAGTATAATATACATAGGAAGAAAATTTTTTGTTAATTTGATGAGGTAATAAAATGAATTTCACTCAATTACGCTGTTTTATTAAGGCCATAGATAATTCCAGTTTTACTATTGCAGCTGAGCGCTTAAATTTCTCCCAGTCGGCAGTTTCTAAAAATATTAAGGATCTTGAGGATACACTGGGGGTAACTTTAATCAATCGTGCTCATCACCGTATTTCCTTAACGAGCGCTGGCAAGTACTTCTATCGTGTTGCGCGCAATGTAGTAGATGATATGGATTACACGGTAGCATACTTGCAAAGCAAAAAGAATGACCCTGAAACGCTTTTAAGAATAGGAGTCTGCGATACACCGTTTGAACAAAAAATTCTGCCCATTTTTTTGCGCAAATTGCGTGAATCTGGGAGTAATTTGAACATCCAGTTTGTCTTTGTACTCAACAATTCTATTGGTGAGCTTCTTAACCATCACGTTGATTTGTGTGCAATTGCACGAGAAGATGTTGATGTTGTTGAAGATATTCACTTTGAGCCAATGGTTCAAGGTAAAGTGGTAGTAGCTTGTCAAAAAGATTCTCCTTTAGCAGAAAAATCTAAGATTTCTATTTCAGATTTAATTGATCGTGACGTATTTTTGCTTGATCCTAACAGTTCTTTAAATGTACAGTTGAATTTTCAAACTGCTTTAATCAATAAATTAGGTATGGAACATATCAAATTTGTGCAAGATTTCTTGGCCATGGATATTTATGTCAGAGGCGGTTGGGGTTATGGCATTTTGCCCAACTTCATTGCAGATTATCAATCAGAGGGAATTAAATATATTCCCATTGATTATCATGATATTTCACCATATGGAATTGCATACATGGAGAGTTTTACTAATGATTCTGTACTTGAAAAAGTGGTCAGTACATTAAAGGAAGCAATAAACGAATATTTATCTGAGGATAAAAATAAGTAATGCACAAATAAAAGTTGTTTTTGGAATGCTTGTAATCAGCACTTAAACGTTGATCTTACAAGCATTTTTTATTTTGCCTTTTTAAATTGTTATGTTCTGTATTCCATTTAGTAATTCTTAATTCTAAATATGGTGCATAAATTCACTTGATTCATAGTATTATGAAAGCGGTTAAAGGATTTGCTTAAAGAAGTGAGGTATAAAAATGGAAAATACTTATGATGTCATTATTGCTGGTGCCAGCAATGCTGGCGCAATGGCAGCTTGTGCTGCTGCTGAAAAGGGAGCAAAAGTTCTCCTGATTGACAAGCAAGGAAGTTCAAGATTTTTATTCCGTTCATTCTTTGCTGCGCTGGACAGTAACGCCCAAAGAAGAGCAGGAATTAAAGTTGATAAAGCTAAACTAATGAACTTTTTAACCTTGTTCTTCCAAGATAACGTTGATGAACGTTTATTGTGGACTTGGGCAAATCATGCAGATGAAACTGCCAATTGGCTTGAAGATAATATTTTGAAACCAAACGGTGGCGTTTTGAGACCACAAAAGGATGCCCACTATGAAACTGTTGTAAATACAGCTTTCAATACTGAGTTAGCAATTGCAACACCTGATAATGGCTGGGCTCATTATGGCGATTGGGTAATTGATAAAGTTAAAGAATTAGGAGTAACCCTTAAATACAACACTAGATTAGAAGAATTAGTGACAGATGATAGTGGTGCAGTTACTGGTGTAATTACCAGTGATCGCGGAAGTGGCGAAAAGACTGAATATAAAGCTAATAAGGGTGTCATCATTTGTACTGGTGGTTACGGTGCCAATGTTGAATTAATGAAGAAATGGGATCCACTTGGCTACAAGAAGAATGTTTATTCAGATGGACCTCGTGATGATGGTTCAGGTATTCTTGCTGGTCTTAAAGTCGGAGCCGCACGCGATGAAGAACCAGCTGAAATCATTTTTGACCGTGGTGCAGTTCCTGTTGGCACTAAGGCTGAAGACCATTATGTCATTGACTTTAAAGATCCAGGCTACTTCTGGATGGGTGCTTATCCACTACTAAAAGTTAACTTAAAAGGTGAGCGTTTCGGCAACGAAAGTGTTCCTTACCAATTTGATATTAATGCGATGGCTAAGCAACCAGGATACCTGGAAGCACAGATTTGGTCAGAAGATACTATGGATCACTTGGCACAATTTGATACTCAAGGCTGCTCTCGTTTAGGCTGGCCTGGTATTTACAATACTGAGGAAAACAAGGAAGAAATTCAACGCAGAATTGACGACGGCCTAGTTAAGAAAGCAGATACGATTGAAGAATTAGCTGAAAAATTGAACCTGCCAAAGGATACGTTAGTTGCAACTGTAAAACGTTATAACGAGATGTGCGCACAAGGCAAGGATACAGACTTTGGTAAAGAAAAGTTCAGATTATTCCCAGTAGATAAAGCACCATATTATGGCGTCATCATGGGCGGACGCTTACTTGCTACTCTGGATGGATTACGGATCAATACTAAGATGGAAGTCATTGACAAGAATGGTGATCCAATTCCTCACCTTTATGCAGCCGGTAATGCCAGCGGTGGTTTCTTCTGGGGCAGTTATCCAGATAGAATTCCTGGCCTTACTTGCAGTCACGCCCAGACCTTTGGTCGTTTAGCCGGACAATATGCTGCTGAAAATTAGTTTTTATCATAAAAGGAGTTTTTATATATCATGGATGAAAAACAGTTACCTAAGCTTTCAAATTATAGGTGGGTAATCTTAGCAATAGCTGCTTTGCTTGACGCAATTAGTAGTTACATTCAATTTCAGATTTCTGCTTTAGCTGTCCAAATTATGCCAGAACTGCATATTTCACCAGCACAATTTCAAAGTTTATTAATGGCACCAATGCTTATTGCAGTTTTCTTAAGTATTCCTGCCGGCTCTCTTGCTGATAAGTTTGGAGCTAAGAAAATTGTTTCTGTCGGTTTGGTTATCTCAGTATTAGGTGCATACGGTCGACTTTTTGCTAATAACTTCATCACAATGTTTATAACCCTGTTACTTTTCGGAGTTTATATGGCTTTGCTAAATGCTAATACTTTGAAAATCTTTGGTACCTGGTTTAAACAAGATACTAATACAGCTATGGGTGTCTTCTTTGCTTCTGCCAGTGTCGGAATTATGCTTTCCCAAGCTACCAGTTCTTTGTTCCCAACTGTTGAAAAGGCATATATCTTTTCATCAACGGTATTATTGATTTTAGCTGTTTGCTGGATAATCTTTGTTAAAGACACTCCTAAGGGTGAAGAAATTCCGCAACCTCAAACAGAACAAGGCAAATCTGAGTCATCATTTGAATTCTTCAAGGCTGCTGCTAAAAGTAAGAAAACTTGGTATGTTGCTTTAGCTGTTGGCTTTGGTATGGGTGCTAGTGAAGCCTTCTCCGGCATTTTGCCGCAAGCATTTGCTGCCAGAGGAATGACTCCTGCAGCTGCTGGTGTGGTTGCTTCTGTTGCTACTATTGGTAGTTTAGCAGGTTCACTCTTTGGCCCAGCAATTATTAATAAGGCCAAAAAGGCTAAACCAATGATGATTGTTATTACTGCTCTTGGTGGTTTGTTGATGGCCATCACTTGGTATATTCCATTAGGAATGCCATTAAGCATTGCACTAGTCCTTGGTGGCGTATTTGGCGCTATGACTGGTCCAATTATGCAGGCTATGCCAATTACATTCCCAGAGATAGGTCCTAAGAATGCTGGTAGTGCTGGTGGACTTGTTGGTACAGTATCACTGCTCTTATCATTCTTCCTTCCAGTTATCATTTCTTCAATTGCTGGTAAGAACTATGCATTAACCTTTATTATTCAAGGTCTTGTCTTTGTAGTACAAATTATCGTACTGGCAGTTTTACCAGACGCAAACGCTGCTCGTCGTCATGCTGAATAAAATTTTTTAAAGTGAAAGGGGTCATTTATATGGCAAAAAAAATAACCGAGAACCCAGGAAAGTATACCGGTTCTGGTCAAGGCAAAGAAAGTCAAATCAACCTTGAAGTCGAGGTTGACTCAGACAAGATAGTAAATGTTAAACCGTTAGATAAATATACTCCCGACAGTTTGGCTGATAACGCATTTAAGAAAATGGCGCAAAAAATTGTGGATCAGCAATCAGTCGATGTTGATGTTGTTTCTGGTGCTTCTGAAACTTCACACGGTATTATTGAAGGCGTTAAAGAGGCTCTGAACAAGGCAGGAGTTGACTTTGACGCCCTTAAAGAAAATGGTGGTCAAACTGCTGGCAAGAAGGAAGAAACTATTGACGTTGATGTTGCAGTAGTTGGTGCCGGTGGTGCTGGTGTGGCAGCCGCTTTAGCAGCTCGTCAACATGGTGCAAGTGTAGCTTTGTTTGAAAAAACTATTTCCCCACTTGGTGCAACTACTTTTGCTGGTGGTATGTTTGCCAGTGACAGCCAACAACAAAAAGATCAAAATGCGGTTGTCTCTAAGAAGTGGCTCTATGACGAATACATGGATGCTTCTCAAGGCTACATGAACTCAATTCTTGTGCGCCGCATTATTGATGAAGCAGGTAAGACGGTTGACTGGTTAAATGAAAACGGCGCAATCATGAAATTGGTTGATGCTGGTACAGGTGGCAGTTATGACCATATTGGCATGCCAGCTACTCTTCATGGTTATCAAGAAGGCGGTACTAAGGCGGTAACCAAACTAATTGAAAAATTCAAGTCAATCGGTGGCAAGATGTACTTCGGTTTTGCCGGTAAAAAGCTGCTGCAAGACAGTGAAGGCAAAGTTACTGGCTTGATTGCCGAAGGCGATGAAAAAACTCTTCACGTTAATGCTAAGAAAGTAGTCATTGCAACTGGTGGCTTTGGTGGCAGTCCTGAAATGCGTAAAAAGTATCTTGGCGATGTCAGCACACAAGGTCAAGTTTTGCAAAACATTGGTGATGGCTTGAACATGGCCTGGAATGCAGGTACTGCTCACCATATTAATGGTTCTACTCATTACTTCTGGCAAACTTTTAGTGACAAGGATATTGGTGAAATGGCTAAACTTGTTGGTCCAAACTGGATGCCTGTCAATGCCTTAGCTGATTTTCCTAACTTGCGTGTTAACAACCGTGGTCAACGTTATGCCAGTGAAACTCATGCACTAGATTTCGCTGTTCATGGTGCAGAATTGTCAGAACAACCACAACAAACTGAATTTGTTGTCTTTGACCAAGCAATGCTGGATAAGATTAAAGAAGGCGGAACTGTCGCAATTGAAGACCATTACGGCAAGTGGAAGAACCATCGTCAGTTTTACATGGAATTTAACTTCCCAACTGATACTGAAGAAAGCATCAAACATGAACACGAAAAGACCGACTTTACTTCATTATTGAATAAACTGGCTTCAACCAATGTTATTTTTGTTGCTGACACCATAGAAGAATTAGCTGAAAAGATGGGTGTTGACAAAGATAATTTGGCCAAATCAGTTGAGCAATACAATAATGCTAAAAAGAAAGGCGAAGACGATTTGTTCTTCTCTGATACTAAGAGAATGATTCCAGTAGAGCAGGGTCCATTTTACGCTGTGAAATTCATCGCTCGTAACTTGGGCACTCTTGGTGGTGCAACCATTGATGAAAAAATGCATGCTTTAGCTCCAAATGGTGAACCAGTACCAAACCTTTACGTAGCTGGTGCTGATGCATCAGGAATGTATGGTAAGGCATACGTTGATTTTGAAGGTGGTACTTTAGGCTTTGCATATATTTCTGGTAGACTTGCTGGAATCGATGCGGCTGAAACTGCCAAAGCCGGTAAGTAGATTATGACAAAAAATCATGTATGAATTAACTAATTTATACATGATTTTTTACTAGAGGAATAAATTATGACGCAAGAAAAATATGATGTAGTAATAGTAGGAGCAGGACTTGCAGGCTTTGCTGCTGCAGATGAAGCTGTTGATAATAACTTAAAGACCTTGCTTGTTGAAAAAGGTAAAACAACAGGCGGTACTGGTAATTATGTTGAAGGAGTTTTTGCTGCTGATTCCGAAATGCAAAAAAAGGATAATGCAACTCTTGATAAGGATGATTTGCTCAAAGAAGAGTTAACTTATTCGCACTACAAAGCAGACGGTAAGATGTGGCAAAAATACATTGCCAATGCCGGCAAAAATGTTTCCTGGCTCGAAGATCATGGTGCTGAAATTGAAATGGTAGCAAATCTAGGTTCTGGAGCTAGAACTTGGCACTTGTTTAAAGGCAAGGGTCATGATGCCATTCACAATGGCTTGGAACCATATGCTAAGAAAAAAGGCATCACCATAGCTACCCTAACTAGAGTGACTGACTTAAAGCAAAATTCTGATCATACCTTTGATGTAACACTGACCAATGTGGTTGAAAAAGTTACTAAAATAGTTACTGCCAAAAATGTTGTGCTTGCTACCGGTGGTTATTTAAATGACCAAAAACTATTAGAAAGTACGCCTCACCAAAATCCAGACAATATTATTCCAGTTAACTCTGGTAAAAACACTGGAGATGGTTTGAGACTTGCTTGGAAGTTAGGTGCTAAGAAGTACTTTACTGGAATGGCAATGATGTTTGGCGGTCAGCTGAAAGATAAGACAGTCCCATCATTTAAATTGTGGGGTACTGCTATCTGGAGTTCAGTTTGTGATCAACCGCAAATGTGGGTTAACGAACTGGGCGAGCGCTTTGTCGACGAAAGTGCAGCTGTGGTCAACTGGGCTAATGAAGGCAATTCAATGAACCGCCAAGACCGCGTCTTCTGCATCTTTAGCCAAAAGATCTTGGATGACTTTACTGACAAGTCTTATCCAAGATCCATGAAGCCATTTGTTCCAGAAGACAGATACCCAACTTTGCGTGATGATATTGCCAAAGCTGAAAAAGAAGGTCGCGAATACCTGCATAAAGCTGCAACGCTGGAAGAATTAGCTCGAGAAATTGATACCCCTAACCTAGTGGCATACGTCAAGCATTATAATGAAATGGCAGCAAATGGTGAAGATACTGATTTTCATAAACCGGCCAAATACATGTTGCCAATTGATGGAGACGGCCCATTCTATGCTATCGAATTAGGTGTAGGTGCATACACTACAGGTGACGGACTACGCGTAAACACCAATAACGAAGTTTTGAATACAAAGGGCAGACCTATTGCAGGTTTGTATGCTATTGGTGGCGATGGCTCTGCAGTTCTTTATGGTGACACTTACGGTGTTAATATTCCAGGAACACATGCAGGGTATTGCATCTTTTCAGGACGTAATGCAAACAAAGCAATTGCAGCTCAGAAGTAAAATAATCAAAAAATAATTTCTAAGAGATAAAATAAAACATTATACCAGCGAAAAAGCCAACCCATTTAATATGAGCTGGCCTTTTTGTTTGTATTTTTAAGTTATGAGTTTGCTTTTACAAATTGATCAATTTCATCTAGATATAATTGCTTTTGTCGTTGACTTATCTAAGAAGTTTCAAAAGAATTTTTAGCAAGTTGCACTATTTTATCTTTGCTAAGATCATATTTTTGTGCCAAAGCATAATAATTATCACTAATATAACCCTTAAAATAGGCTGGATCATCTGAGTTAATTGACACTTTGACTCCTGCATTCAAAAGGTCAATTACTTCTTTACCTTTCATCTCTGGTGACACAAACTATTAGACAGAGGACAAGATGTTAAGCCAATCTGTCTTTTGGCTGCTAATTCTACCAAATCTGGATCTTCCACGATATTGGTACCGTGATCAAGACGTTCAACTTCCATAATTTCTAAAGCTTGACGGATATGTTCGATTGAATCTTTTTGATCAATATCACAGTGAGTGGTGATATGCAGTCCGGCAGCTGCTGCATCTTCAAATTGCCGGGTAAACTTTAGAGGAGGATTATTGTGTTCATCAGAATCAAGTCCAATGCCAATAATTTTATCCTTGTATTTCAGACCTTCGTGAAGTGTTTTTCTAGCTGATTCCTTTGAAAAATCACGTAAAAAGCACATGATCAAATGAGCATCGACATTTAAAGCTCTGGCATCAATCGTAGCTTGATAAAGTCCGTTTAGAACGACTTCAAAGGGAATGCCGCGACTGGTATGAGCTTGGGGATCAAAAAAGAGTTCAACGTGCCGTACATTGTTGGCAGCAGCTTTAGTTAAGTAATCCCAAGCCAAGTCGTAAAAGTCTTCTTCAGTTTGTAAAACATTCATTGCTGGATAATACACAGCTAAAAATGATGCTAAGTCATGATAATTGTACGTCTTCTGGACATCTGCAATGGTCGTTTGACCTATATCGACATGATTGCGTTTAGCTAATTTTAGTTTTAGTTCTGGCTCTAAAGTACCTTCAATATGCAAGTGCAATTCTGCTTTAGGCAGGCCACGGGTAAATTCTGGTGTAACGACTGAACTCATATAATCCTCCTTAATAATGTTCTTGTTTTTAACTCATTATCTTAGTTTAGCATAATTTTAATAACAAAAATAGATAAAAAGCGAACAAATTTAAACATTTATGGATATATGTTCTTAATAAAGCTAGATGCAAATAAAAAACCTAACTAAAAATCTAGTTAGGTAAAAAGAATTTTCCTTGAATGAACTTAGTCGCAATGGCGCCATTTTGCGTCCGTTAAAATCCGAGCAGTAAGTAAACCGATTGGAAGGGCAGTAATAATCATTAAAGCATCCATAATCCAATAAGCTCCGACATTAATATTAGTAATACCAAAATTAAAGACAGCTCGATACATGTATAAACCGGGAACCATTATTACAATTGCAGGAACGGTAATTGCAATCCGAGGAAAACCAACTTTATCACGCACAAAGCTGGCAATCAGTCCTGCTAATAGTGCTCCGGTGAACGCTGCTAAGGCGGCCGGTACGTGATTAAATTCAACTAAGCTAAGTCGCAAAGTGTTCGCTAAGGCTCCAATGGCTGCTGCTACTGTTGCCATTGATACTTTAGCATTAAACATGATTGAAAATCCAAAAACACCACAGAAACTGGCAATTATTCTGAAAACTGTTAGTAATGTTGGATTAAGATTTAATTTAGGCATAGCACCTGGTGATAAGTTGAGTATGGTAGCCGTCCCCCAGCCTACCATTGATGCAATCATGACAACTAGTATTGCATAAGCCAGTCTTTCCAGTCCTGATCGCATATCAAGTTTTGACATATCAAGACCAGAAGTAATAAAGGGGAATCCAGGAATGACATAAAGCATTGAACCAATGTAGCCATATGCATGATTATTGCTCCAACCACAAATTATTGTGCCTAATCTAAAACAGATAAAATATACGGCGCAGGAAACAGCTACCCCAACAGCAATTTTGGCAACGAGAGTGACTTTTTTTCTTCCTAAAAGTTGACGAATATAGTTTCCAATTAAGGCTCCAAAAAATGTACATAACATTTCCGGTATTCCTCCACCAAGTAGAAAAATAAAGCTGGCACAGGCCAGACCGGCACTAAAAGCGGAAATGATTAAAGGATAATTTTGAGTATGGCGTTCAATTTGATTCAGTTTGTGGTGAACTGCTCCAATAGTCAAATATTCATTCTCAGTTTCAAATTTACGGACAAATTCTTCCATTTCATTGAGCTTGTTCATATTTACTTCTGTAGTTGGTAAGGAAAGAGTCTGTGAGTAAGACTTGTTGTCAACATCAAAGCAGGTATAGCTAATAGTTACCAGGCCAATGTCTGTTGAACATGTGATTTTAAGTGCACGTGCAATAGTATTCATCGAATCACGAACCCGCCAGGCTCCAGTACCGCATTGCAGCAGCATTATACCAATTCTTCCGACTAAAGACCCTTTTTCTACCAAGGTGATATCTTTGACTAAGGTATCATCTGAACTTTTGAAAAATTCTTTCCAGTGAATTCTCATATGGTGTTTGCTAGAAATCTTGGGATATGATTCTGGAGACTGCTCGTCTTTCATAACTAAATTTATAACCTTTCTTTTGATAACGTAATATTTTAATTTTACCATATTCGTGGTTGGACTATTTTTATGGGTTTAATTAGAGCAAAAATTTTAAGTAAACACATTAGCTGTTATTTATGTCCTCTGTGGCAAATTACCATTGAAGCCATCAAGGTTTATCATAGACAACCATTATTTTTAGCCAAAAATGAACGCTTTTGCAAGAAAATGATGAATTATGATTGAAAATGATTGCTTTTAATTTTTAAAGCGAATAAAATACTGTCTGGGGTGAAATGTATGCTAACACCGGAAAGACAAAAAGTAATTGAAGATTACGTTAACCAGCATGGTTTGTGTCGGGTAAGTGACCTTTGTTCAATGACCTCAACGTCTGAGTCAACGATTAGACGTGATCTTAACCAGATGGAAGAAAAAGGTCTGATTAAACGAGTACATGGTGGTGCGCAATCAGTCAAAAATTTTACTCATGATGTGTCCCAACATATTCGTTTTTCAATGAATCACGATGCTAAAAAGCTGATTGCTCAATATGCTGTTAAAAACTATGTACATAAAGATGATTACATTTTTATTGACGCGGGTACTACAACATATGAAATGGTTCCTTTTATTGCGATGATTCCAGGAGTAACGATTGTGACTAATGGTTTAGAGACTGCACTTTGTGCTCTTAATAACAGAATTAAGACCATACTTTTAGGTGGTCGAATAAAGGAAGATACCCATGCAGTAGTCGGACAGACTGCTTTGCAGCAATTGCAAGAAATGAATTTTTCTGCCAGTTTCATCGGCACTAATGGACTTGATTGCCAAGGCAATTTGACAACTCCCGATACTGAAGAAGCGGCAATTAAAAAAATAGAAATTTCTCGGGGAAATCATGCATACATTTTGACCGATACTTCTAAAATTGGTGAGCGTAGTTTTGCTACCTTTGCGAAAGTAAAAGATGTAACAATAATAACCACTTCTTTAACTACAAAGGACAAAAATTTACTGCCCGCAAAAATTAACCTGAAGGAGATATGCTAATGATTTATACGGTTACAGTTAACCCAGCTTTGGATTATGTGATCCAATTGGAACAGGTTAACCGTGGTGAAGTTAATCGCGCAGATAACTGCACGTTTCTGGCAGGTGGCAAGGGAATTAACGTTTCCCAAATTCTTAACCAGTTAGATATTGATAACACCGCTTGGGGTTTTGTTGGTGGCTTTACGGGTAAAGAATTAGTGCGTCAGCTAAATCAGCGCCGCATTGTTAATGATTTTGTCACCATTTCTGACGTGACCCGCGTTAATGTTAAGGTGCATGCAGAAGAAGAATCAGAGATTAATGCTGCTGGTCCCAATGTTACAGATCAGGAAATAACTGCTTTTAAAGCACATCTTAGCGATTTGCAAAAAGGTGACATTGTGGTTTTGAGTGGTTCTTTAGCACCAAGCTTGCCGGTTGATTTTTATAAGGAACTTCTACCTATTATTAAAGAAGCAGGGGCAGAATTTGTAATTGATACCACCGGCCAGGCTTTGCTTGATACTTTGAGTTATAAGCCACTTGTGATTAAGCCAAATCATCACGAACTAGCTGATTTATTCAAAACTACATTTGAGTCAGATCAGGAGATGCTTGAGTGTGCGCGCAAATTGCTTGACATGGGTGCACAAAATGTTATGGTCTCCATGGCTGGTAAAGGTGGCTACTTGATTACGCCTAAACATTTTTATCATGCCAAAGCAGCTGTTGGAACTGCTGTTAATTCGGTTGGTGCTGGAGATTCAATGATAGCTGGCTTTGTCGGCACTTATGTTAAAACAAAAGATCCAGCCGAAAGTTTTCGTATTGGTATGGCTTGTGGTGCTGCCACAGCTTTTACTAAAGATATAGCTGTTAAAAGTCAGATTGATGCGGTTTTGCCGCAAATTAATGTTGAAGAAATTTCGTAATTTGAGGAGAATTTAAAATGAAAATTAAAGATATTTTGGCTCCTGAATCCATGATTATGTCGCTTAAAGCGACTAATAAGGAAGATGCCGTTAAGGAAATGGCAGACTTGGAAGTCAAAACCGGCATCGTCAATGACGAAGATGAATTCATCAAGTCAATTTGGGCTCGCGAAAATGAATCTACCACAGGCATTGGTGATGGAATTGCAATGCCTCATGCCCGTAATAAGACGATCAACAAGGCGCGTGTGCTTTTTGCTAAAAGCGAAAAGGGAATTGACTACAATTCACTTGATGGTCAACCAGTTCATTTATTCTTTATGATTACTGCACCTGATGGTGCTGATAACACTCACCTTGAAGCTCTAGCTAAGTTATCTGGTTTATTAATTGATCCCGATCTGGTTAATGCTCTTAAAAAAGCGCAAACACCTGAAGAGGTAATACAGCTTTTTGAAGATGCTGAAAAACAAAAGGATCAAGATAAGAAAGCCGAGAAAGAACAGGCTGCAAGTACAAATGAATCTAATAAGGAAGAAAAGCCTTTAATTGTTGGTGTCACTGCTTGTATTAACGGTATCGCCCACACTTATATGGCTCAAGAGGCTTTGATCAAGGCAGGTAAAAAGCGCGGTGTTGATGTTCGCATTGAAACCAACGGTTCAGAAGGTGTCAAAGATAAATTAACAGCTGCTGAAATTAGCCGTGCTCAAGGTGTTGTCATTGCATCGGACAAGAAAGTTGATATGCCCCGCTTTGAAGGCAAACCGTTAATCTCTCGCCCAGTTGTTGACGGCATCAACAAACCTGACGAATTGATCGATAACATTTTAGATTCAAAAGCCAGCGTTTACCATTCTAATGGTGAAAAGAGTAATGAAGAAAGTGACAACTCTAAAGAAGGCGTTTGGGGTTCAATCTACAAAAACTTAATGAACGGTGTTTCCCACATGTTGCCATTTGTTATCGGTGGCGGTATTTTAATGGCAATCTCCTTTATTGTGGAAAACTATGCTGGTGGTCCAAAATCTCCTGCTTTCATTTTCTTAAACAATGCCGGTAACATGGCATTTGCATTCATGGTGCCGATTTTGTCAGGTTACATCGCTGAATCAATCGGTGACTTGCCTGCTTTAATGCCCGGCTTTGTCGGTGGTTTTATGGCCACCGTTTATAGTGGTGCATATGGTGGTGCTTATGTTGCCAATGTTGTAACTAATGCTAAATCACCTGCCGGTTTCTTAGGTGGTCTGGCTTCTGGATTTATTGCCGGATACTTGGTAGTCGGCTTGAAAAAATTATTTGCCAAGTTGCCGAAGTCTCTTGAAGGGATGAAGCCAATGCTCATTTACCCAATTTTGAGTTTGCTCTTCATAGCCCTTATTATGTACTACATTGTTAATCCAATCTTTAGTGCCGTTAACTTTGCAATTACTAATTTCTTAAACCAAATGGGTACGGGCAACCTGGTAGTTTTGACAACTATTTTAGCTGCCATGATGTCAATTGATATGGGCGGACCTTTCAACAAAGCTGCTTACGTCTTTGCTTCAGGTGCTTTTGCCAATGATCCTCATTCAACTGTTGCTGCTGTAATGATGGCTGCTGTAATGGTTGGGGGCATGGTACCACCATTTGCGACTGCAATTGGTACGACTTTCTTTAAGAATAAATATACTGTGGATGAACGTCGCGCTGGTGTAACCAACTGGATTTTAGGCTTTTCCTTCATTACTGAAGGTGCTATCCCATTTGCTGCGGCAGATGCTGGTCACGTTATTCCTTCATGTATCATTGGTTCTGCTGTCGGTGGCGCTCTAGTCGGATTATGGCGTATTGGCGTTCCCGCACCTCACGGTGGTCTCTGGGTATCTCCACTTGCTAACCACATTTTGCTTTACTTCGTTGCTACTATTATTGGCTCGATTGTTGCTGGTGTCATTTTAGGACTGTGGAAAAAGCCGGTTGACCAACAAGAAGATAAATAACAAAATTTAATTGAATTATACAAAAACTGCACTGATCTGTTTAAAAAGTTCAGTGCAGTTTTTGCTTGTAAATAAATGCTTATAAGCTGAATACCTTTAATTATATAGGTTCTTCTATTGTATTACAGATGTATAATTAAAAAATATTGACGATATAAAAACGTTAGTGTAAAAATCCTTTATATTCATGTAATGACCATTTCCGGGCCAATTTCTTGGAACGGTACCAGTGAGCACAATTGTGTATTTTGCTACCATGCATAACATTAGTCTCAGTTAATACTTGATGTCCTTTAAGCTTCGACACGTTGTAGAAAAGACCTCCGTCTTCTTCGTGACCGCCAATGGCATTAGTTGAGTTCCACTGTTTTAGCAATTAATATATTATTAATGGTATCACTTGACAGCAAATAAATAAAAGCAAATTATCAGTTAGATGATTGCCTTTTATCTGTTTAATAAATTTCATAAGCAATAAGTCTTAAAACCTAAGTGAATTTAAGGCATAGATTTCACCATTTCAAGTATTATTTTGAGCAGTTGAATACGATTTCTATTGCGTAAACTGAAAAAATTGTCATACTTATATGATATAAAAGGTTAATTCCAGCTTAGTTTACGGATTGGAGAAAAACGTGTTCAGTCTATTCATATTATTATCAGAACGCCTGGGTATTATTATGATTCTGGCGTTTCTCCTTGTTAACATGCGCTTTTTTAGGGATTTAATTGAAAAAAGAACCTTAAAATCGCAAATCTGGTTATTTATCATTTTTTCACTCTTCGTTGTCATTGCCAATCTCACTGGTGTAGAAATTTCGAGTTCAAAAGAAATAGTTACCCCACTTATTCTGACAGAATTACCCCAGTCTGACTCAATAGCAAATACCAGGATGTTGGTTATCACTACCGCCAGTCTGACTGCTGGACCCTATGTAGGACTTCTAGTTGGTTTAGTGGGTGGTTTACACCGTGTGATTTTTGGTGGCTTTTCGGATTATTTTTATATTGTCAGTTCTGTTCTAATCGGATATTTAATTGGCGTTTTAGGTGATAAGGTTAAGAAAAATAACTTGTATCCTTCTACTTTTTGGGTAGCAGTTTTATCTTTTTTAGCAGAACTAATTCAGATGGCCTTTATTTTTGCATTCCATGGTTTCGGCTTGATCAAATTAATTTTTGTACCCATGATATTATTAAACACAATTGGCTCTTGCTTGTTCATAGAAATTTTGAAAACCTATTTATCAAATGAGCGTCAACTACGGGCTGTGCAAACTAAAGATGTTTTGGAATTGGCTAATAAAACATTGCCTTATTTTCGTCATGGTCTCGACTTTGATTCTGCAGAGCATGTCTGTAAAATTATCAAAAAATACACTAATTTTGATGCCGTAGGCTTAACTGATCGTGTTAATGTACTGGCTCATGTTGGCGCGGGACAAGATCACCACATTGCTGGTGAGCCCGTAATAACTGATTTATCAAAAACGGTTATTGCTTCGGGACATGAAAAACTGGCACATTCAAAAGAAGAAATTGGTTGTCCTCATCCGAATTGTCCATTAACATCCGCTATCGTTTGTCCACTGCAAGTAAATAAAAAAACGATTGGAGCACTAAAACTGTACTTTTGTGCTGAACAAGAAATGACTGTGGTCGAAGAAAATCTGGTTCGCGGTTTGGCTATGATTTTTTCTGGACAACTGGCTATTGGTATTGCAGAACAGCAGACCAGTTTGGTAAATGAAGCAGAAATACGAGCATTACAAGTGCAAATTAATCCGCATTTTTTCTTTAATGCAATTAATACAATTGGAGCCTTAATGAGGGTTAACGTTAGCGAGGCTCACAGAGCATTAATGCAGCTTAGTACCTTTTTTAGATTAAGCTTGAAAAATGGTCAGGCAAAAGAAATTACCCTTGATCAGGAAAAAAGATATGTTAGTGCTTATACCGGAATTGAAGAGCTGCGTTTTCCACATAAATTTACAATTAATTATCAAATTAGTGTGCCTGATAGTACGTTGCTGCCATCATTTTGTTTACAAATTTTTGTGGAAAATGCTATTAAGCATGCTTTTAAAGGTAGAAAAACTGGTAACAAAATTGTCATTAATTTAAGTCAAAAAAATGATTACTTACAGATTTTAGTTAGTGATAATGGTGTAGGTATTAAACCGGAAATTTTAAAAAGGCTGGGTCAAGAACCAATAAGTGAATCTGGCGGCAGCGGTACAGCACTTTATAATTTAAATAAACGGCTGATAGGCCTATATGGCACTAATAGTCAATTGCATATCAAAACTGGTGAGAGTGGAACGACTTTTCAAACCGAGATACCACTAAAACAAGCTGAAAAAAATGATTTTGAAGGTTAAGAGGGAGCTAAAAATGAGAATTTTAGTAGTTGATGATGAACCATTAGCCCGCACTGAATTATCTTATTTGATCAAAAAAAGTTCAGTTTTAAATAAACAAAATATTAAACTCTATGAAGCAGAAGATATTAAAGAAGCACAGGGAACTTTGCTTAAGTATAAAATTGATTTGCTATTCTTAGATATTTCACTTAATGAAGAAAATGGCTTTGAGTTGGCCGATGAATTGAAACAACTGAGTTATTCACCGATGATTGTATTTGCTACAGCGTACGATAACTATGCTGTGAAGGCTTTTGATGTTGGTGCACTTGACTATGTTCTGAAACCATTCGAACAAGAGAGGGTTGATCAGGCACTGCAAAAGGCTGTGAAAGTTTTAAACAGTCAAAATAACAATTCTGTGCAGGCTCAAAAAGCGGAAAGTGACGTTCTTAGTATTGAGCTTGAGGATCGCAATGTTGTTATTAAGAAACTGGAAGTAATAGCTGCAACGGTTAATAATGGTGTACTAACGATTGAAACGAACAAGCAAAAATATGAAACACGCAAGACCTTAGCTTGGCTAAAGGAACGATTAACGGATCCATGTTTTCTACAAGTACATAGAAATGCAATTGTAAATATTGAAGATATCAAGGAGGTTCAGCCCTGGTTTAATCATACATTGATGTTGATTATGAATAATGATTCCAGAGTTCAGGTAGGTCGATCCTACCGCAAAGAATTAAATCAAAAATTAGGTTTGTAAATAGTGTTCTAATTTGTTTTGACTTGTGAATTTGCTTTAGTGCAGTTCACAGGTCATTTTTTGCAATTCACGAGTTAATCGCTTACAAAAATCGTATTTTCTATTATCTTATTACTTGAAAGCAAGAAAGCTGAAAATGAGAAAGGAAATCGATCTTATGAAAAAAGAAAAAACAAAATCAGCTCCAATTTTAGTACAAATGTTTATTTATGCTGCAATTTTGTTTGTGGCACAAGTAATTTCTGATTTGATGCCAAAGTCTTTTCCCGTACCGACTCCAGTAATAGGGTTAGTTTTGCTATATTTTTTATTAACCGTCCATGTAATTAAAGTTGAATGGGTAGATTCTTTTGGCAGTGCATTAATCTCACTAATTAGTTTTATGTTTGTTCCATCTGGAATCTCATTAGCTGCAAATTTAAAGATTATGAAAGAGCAGGGAATACAACTAATTATAGTAGTAATTGCTTCTACAATCATTTTGTTAGTTGTAACTGCTTATACAACTAAATTCTTTAGTTGGGTTATAGGAAAAGTAACTAATAATCAACTAACTGTTATTAATCACAAAAAAGTAGGGGATGTTAAATAATGCAATATATTACTAATCCATTATTTGGAGTTTTCTTGTCATTAATTGTATTTTTAACTGGACAATGGCTGTTCAAAAAATCAAAAGGTTTTTTCCTTTTTCAACCACTCTTTGTAGCAATGGTTTTGGGAATAGCAATCCTAATTATCCTTGCTAAGTGCTTTGACGTTTCAACAGCTACTGTTTATGCTAAAGCTTATAAACCAGGTGGCGACATTATTTTCTGGTTCATCACCCCAGCTACAATTGCTTTCGCAGTACCATTGTATAAGCGTAATGATGTTGTAAAGAAAAACTGGCTGGTAATTCTTTTAGGGTTGGTTTTCGGTACGCTAATTTCAATGGCCTTAATAACATTTGTTGCTAAAGCAGTTGGTTTAAATACTGTTGGAATAAAGTCAATGCTAAGTCAGTCTGCTACTACTGCAGTGGCAATGCCAATAACAAAAGCTATCGGGGGCAATGCTTCAGTTACTGCTATGGCATGCATACTCAATGCTGTAGTAATTTATGCCTTAGGTAAGCAATTAGTTAAGTGGTTTAACTTGAATAGTGACCCATTAGGAACTGGCTTGGGTTTAGGTTCTGCAGGACATACTATTGGCTCAGCTTTTGCATTGGAATTGGGTTCTGTGCAAGGAGCTACTGCTGCAGTGGCAGTTGTGGCCACAGCTTTAGTAGATAATCTGTTAGTTCCAGTTTTTGCCCACTTAATTGGGTTGTAATTTATATTTTTAATAGTTGTTTGTTTACTTACTCTAAAAGCACACGAATGAATCGTGTGCTTTTTAGATTACGCTAAATTTATTTTTTAAAGCAATTAAACTGTAACAAAACTATAATAAGGCGTTGCTTTTAAAGCAATCCCTAATTAGTGTATAATGGTTATTAATTGTAAGTAACTTTTATTTTGTACTGCAATTAAAAAGTTGCCTTATTACTTAAAAACTACACTTAAAAACGAAAAGGAATGACAACAATATTGAAATTTGTTAAATTTAGAAAATTATTTGCTGCAGTTACCTTATTAGGCATAGTTCTTTTAACATTAGGTGCATGTTCACAAAAGTCACACAAAAGCAGTAAGATATCAATTATGACGACGACGAATGTCTATTCTGACATTGCTCAAAATATAGTTGGCAAATATGGCAAAGCAGAAGCAATTATTAAAAAATCTGTAATTGACCCTCACGATTTTCAACCTACTACTAACGATGCCAAGGCTCTATCTAACGCAGACATAGTAATAGAAAATGGCCTAGGTTACGACAGCTGGATGGATAAATTGGCTTCTTCAGTTGACAAAAAGCCGGTTCGCATTGGTGAAGACTTGATGGGTTTAAAAAAAGGTGATAATCCGCATATTTGGTTTGATTTGACTATGCCCACCAAGTATGTTAATTACTTAGTTAAGAGCTTGTGTAAAAAAGATCCAAAGCATGCTCGTTATTATAGAAAAAACGGGAAAAGGTATTTAGCTGAAATTGCCCGTATTAAAAGGACTTCTGCTAAATTAAGTCACCACGTTGAAAAGCCCGTTTATGTCAGTGAGCCAGTTTTTGACTATGCGTTAAGTTCTGTCAACATTAAAGTCGCAAATAAAGACTTTGAGAAAGCAATCCAAAATAATACAGATCCGAGTCCATCAGCTGTTCAGAAAATGACAGAAGGCATTAAGAAGCGGAAAATTGCATTTTTTGTGATCAATGAACAAACTTCAAGTTCTACAGTTGACACTTTTCTAAAGTTGGCTAAAAAGCAAAACATCCGTATCTTAAAAGTAAGGGAAACTATCCCGGATAATACCAATTATCTTGATTGGATGAATGATAGTTATCAGGATTTGGCTGAAGTAGTCCGAAAGTAATTATTATGAGGCGTTGAAAATGAAAAAATTAATTGCCGTTTTAGCTTTAGGAGCAAGCATTGCAACTGTAGCTGCTCCAGAGACAACGATAGTACAGGCAAGTAGTACAATTAATGATACTGCTAAACAAAATAGTTTCAGCGGTGTAACTTATGCAGAGCAGGTATTAGCGCAAGAAGGTATCAAATACAACGATTTTTCTGCTGCTAATCCAATTAATTATCGCAACGGTAAGCCTGAAGGTGTTGTTATTCATGAAACAGCTACACCAAATGCTACTGCACGTAATGAATGTATTTATTTTAACCGCGAATGGATGAATATTTATTCTTATGTTCATGCTTTTGTGGATAAAACTGGTGTCATTCAAATGACAAGTCCAGATTACGGTGTATGGGGTGCAGGTCCTGTTGCTAACAACCGTTTTGTTCAGGTAGAACTATGTGAAGAAAACAATCTGGCTGATTTTGCCAAAGGCGTGAATAATGATGCTGTTTATGTTGCGCAAATTTTACACCAATATAATTTAGAACCTGACAACGCTGTTCATGATGGTAAAGGGACAATTTGGTCTCACCATGCCGTATCTACATTTTTGGGTGGTACTGACCATACTGATCCGGATGGTTACTTTGCCAAATGGGGTTATTCAATGGATGATTTCTTTGACCTGGTTAAATATTATTATGATCAAGGAACGCCAGCTAATAATGCACCTGTTGTTGATAATACAGTAACGTCACCAACACCTGCTGCACCTGCTAAAAAGCCTGCTGTCCTGCCTGAACCAGTTGCTACCAAAGTCTTGATTCATAATGCATTGGTTTATGATGAAAATGGTGAGGCAACTGATTTACCAACTAAAAAAGCCGGCACTAAGTTGACAATTTATGGCAATCAAACTATTAAAAAAAGAAAGTATTTGCAAATAGGTGTTAATCAATTTGTCGTTGCCAGCAATGTTGAAGGCAAGTTGCGTCCGTTAAGTCACAATGCCTATATTTACGATGGCAAAGGTAAACGAGTTGGTATGAATAAATTATACCGTGGTAATTATGTGCGGACATATGGCGGTCGCGTTAAGATTAAGGGTCGCAAATATTACCCAATTGATGTTAATAAATTTGTCAAAGTGGGCAATTTTAAATAGATAATATAGGAAAATACAAATTGTCTGATATTTTAGAAGTTAATAATCTCTCAATGAGATTTGATAAAAATAATGTTTTTGAGAACTTAAAGTTCAAGTTAAAAAGGGGTTCATTGACTGCACTGTTAGGTCCTAATGGTACGGGAAAAACTACTTTAATAAATATTCTAATGAAGATGTTGACTCCTAGCTCGGGATCTTTTAAATTTGCAGATGATGTTCGTCTGGGTTATGTACCTCAGTTTCGCAATATAGATGCTGAATATCCATTATCGATTGAGGCTTTTGTGAGTTTGAATGCACCGATTATTAAAAACGGCCGAACTAAGGAAGCAATAAAAAAGCAGTTAGAGGAAACAAATTTATATCAAATTAAAAATACTCGTATGGGGGAAGCTTCAGGCGGGCAAAAACAAAGAGCCTATTTAGCACAAGCCTTGCTTGATAATCCTAATATGATTATTTTAGATGAAGCCACGGCAAGTCTTGACCCTATGGCTAAAGATGAGCTGATGAAGCTGATCAGACATTTGAATGAAAAGCATAAAATAACAGTTTTGTTTGTAACTCATGATATATCATTAGCTCACAAGTATATGCAAAACTATTTATATTTAAATCATGGTCAAATTGAACATGGTGAAATGTCCCAATTTAAGGAGGCATATGAATAATGTTTGCATATGGTTTTATGCGCAACGCATTTTTGGCGAGTACCTTTATTGCGATAACTTGTGGCACTGTCGGTGTTTATGTAGTCGCACGCAACTTTAGTTTTTTAGCACATACGCTTTCTGAAATTGGTTTTGCTGGTGCTGCATTTGCAGTCTGGCTCGGAATTAATCCTTTATGGGGGATGCTTTTGTTTACCCTTCTTGGCTCAATTAGTGTTGGCGAATTGTCACTTCATAGTGAGCAAAAAGAATCCCCAATTAGTGCTATTTCAGCTCTGTTTACGGGTTTGGGGGTACTTTTCCTTGCCATTTCTGGAGCCAATAGCAATTATGCTACGAATATTCTTTTTGGCAGTATTATCGGCGTTGACCATCAGGGTGTCATCCAGCTAACAGCTTTATCTGTATTTGTGCTGTTAATGATTTTTATCATCCAGCGCTCATTAAATTTTGATTCATTTGATCATATTGGTGCTCTTGCTCATGGAGTAAAAACTGGTGTAGTCAGTGTTATTTTTTTAATTGCTCTGGCAATGTCGGTATCAATTGGTGCTCAAATAGTAGGGTCACTTTTAGTTTTTATTTTGTTGACATTACCACCGGCCACTGCGAATTATCTGGGAAAAACGATTCCGGCAATGATAGCTTGGTCTGTCTTTTTTGCATTAGTTGGCGTCTGGTTTGGCTTATACTTAGGCTATATTACGAACCTACCAGTAACTTTTTTTATTGCTGTCATTGAAGTTACGATCTATCTTGTTACATACTTCACTCATATTATTAAGCGTAGTTTGTAAAATTTACCAGCTTAAAATAACATGCGTTACTATTTTTACTAGACTTTGTGAAAAAACAAACAGTAGGAAACCCGTTATTTAAACATTTATTTTTAAATTTCACTAACTTTTGTAAGCATTTACATGTATAATAGAAAGTGGAAGTTTTAATTTAAAGAAGGAGTCTTAAAAATGACATCATATTATAACGGTTTTCCCCAAAGTGATCGTGAAGAAGCTTTAAAGATGATTAACCTCGATGAACTTGAGGAACGTGCAAAGAAAGTTATGCCAGAAGGTGCATACTACTATATTGCTTCGGGATCAGAAAATGAGTGGACTTGGCGTAATAACACTACGGCCTTCAATCACTTTCAGATTGTGCCTCGTGCTCTTACAAATATGGATAGTCCGCAATTGGATACTGAATTTATGGGCATGAAATTAAAGACACCTGTGATGATTTCACCTATTGCCTGCCATGGTATTGCTCATAAAGATGCGGAAATTGCTACCCAAAAGGGTGCAGCTGCTGCTGGAGCCTTGTTTGCATCAAGTACTTATGCTAATAAGAGTGTAGAAGAGATTGCGGCAGCAGCTCCAAACGCACCACGTTTCTTCCAACTTTACCTCAGTAAAGATTGGGGATTCAACAAGATGGTCTTTGATGCAGTTAAAAAGGCTGGCTACAAGGGAATTTTCCTTACTGTAGATGCTTTGGTTTCAGGCTTTCGTGAAGCTAACCTCAGAACTAAGTTTGCCTACCCTGTTCCACTAGACTTCTTTACTCGTTACCAAGGAGCAAAGGGTGAAGGCCAAACTGTAGCGCAGATGTATGCTTCTTCAGCCCAAAAGATCGGACCAGAAGATGTTAGACGCATTAAGGAAATGTCTGGTTTACCTGTCTTTGTTAAAGGCGTTGTTTGTGCTGAGGATGCATATTTAGCTATGGGTGCTGGCGCTGATGGTATTTATGTTACCAACCATGGTGGTCGAGAAGTTGATTGTGGTCCTGCTACTATTGATATGTTGCCGGAAATTGCTAAAGCTGTTAACCACCGTGTACCAATTGTCTTTGACTCAGGTGTTCGTCGTGGTTCACATGTCTTTAAGGCTTTGGCACTTGGTGCCGATATGGTTGGTGTTGGTCGCCCATACTTATACGGCCTTGCACTTGGTGGCGCAAAAGGAGTGCAATCAGTTATTGAACAACTGAACCAAGAATTACTAATTGATATGCAATTGACTGGTTGCAAGACAATTGAAGATGTTAAACACGCCAAGATTACTCATATTAATTACACTGCTGATAACTTGAAGTCAAATACTGATCCTTCAAGAGCTAAGCCATATCCTGTAACAGCTGAGAATCAATTAAAAGAAAATGACTCTGATGCTGTAACTGGTGCTTCTCAAGCATAATCAGCCTTAAATATTAAAAAGCGCTCTGCATATATTAGGTGTTATAACTAACTTGCAGAGCCTTTTTTTATTGCTTAAAAAATAATTGCTTTTAATTAATAGTTGTAATTTAATTTTTATATCTTTATAATTGTCATAATAAAAACAAATAATGGAGGAAAATTATGAAGAAAGCGTGGAAATTGCTTGAAACTTTGTTGATAGCAGTTATGATGTTAACCTTGTTACCCCAGAACGCAGCAGCAGCTGATAAAGGACAAACTGAACAAAGAACCGACAATTATCTACGAAGAGTCAAGAAAAAAGGGCAACTAGTCATGGGGACTAGTCCAGATTATCCTCCTTATGAATTTGTCAAAAACATTAAGGGCAAATCAAAAATAGTTGGTATGGATGTTGAAATCGGGCAAAAAATTGCTCATGATATGGGTGTTAAGCTCGTAGTGCGGCCAATGGACTTTGACTCTCTTTTAGTAGGTCTTGAAACTGGCAAAATTGACATGGTTATTGCAGGAATGAACGCAACACCTAAGAGAGCTAAAAGCGTTGCGTTTAGTCAGCCATACTATAGAAGTGAACAGAAACTACTGATAAGAAAAGAAGATAAAGGCAAATATCATAATTATAAGTCTTTTGCAGGCAAATCAATTGGTGCTCAAACTGGCAGCATGCAGGCAACGATGATCAAAAATCAGGCCAAAAATGTCAAACTGAAGACCATGGATAAAGATAACGACCTGGTTTTAGGATTAAAAACGCATAAGGTTGATGCAGTTTCTGTTGATAAGGCAACGGCCGAGGCTTTTGCTCAAAACACCGATGGAATAATGGTTATTCCAGCGGGCCTCAAGACCGAGTCGTCTGCTACTTCTGTTGCCTTTCATAAGGGAGCCAATAGTTTAGTTAAAGCTGCTAATAAATCAATAGCAGAGATTAAGCAAAAAGATTTAATTGATAAAGTATATTTACCCAAAGCTGGAAAATATTTAACTGCCGGTAAAACAAAAAAGGAAGTCAAAGCGTCTAATTCGATGTGGGCATATAAAGACTTCTTTATAGCGGGAGTTGGTTACACCTTACTTATTTCTGCTATATCAGTTTTCTTTGGCTTTTTGTTAGGTGCAATACTGGCATTTATGCGCTTAGGACACAATCAAATTGCACGTTCAATTGCGAAAGCTTACGTAGAATTTATTCGTGGCACGCCGTTAATGGTACAACTGCTGTTTATTTACTTTGGCTTGGGAGTAGTAGTAAATATCCCAGCTTTACTGTCGGGTATAATTGCCGTTTCCCTTAACTCTGCAGCTTATGTGGCAGAGGTAATTCGTTCGGGTATTAATTCGATTGGTGTGGGACAGACTGAAGCATCTCGCTCCTTAGGCTTATCAAGAACTGCAACTATGCGTTATGTTATTATGCCACAGGCAATGAAAAATATTTGGCCGGCATTAGGTAATGAATTTGTTTCCCTCATTAAAGAAAGTTCCATTGTTTCGGTAATTGGCGTTAAGGATTTGATTTATCAATCACGTGTAGTCCAGGCCGATACTTATCGCGGAGTAATGCCATTGGTAATTACAATGATCTTATACTTCATCATTACTTTTGGTTTATCTAGCTTAATGAAGGTATTTGAAAGGAAAATGAATCATGACTAACGCAAACCCTGTAATTAAAGTTGAACATTTACAGAAAAATTTTGGCAATAATAAAGTTTTAAAGGATATTAATGCTCAGGTAAATGAAGGTCAGGTTATTTGTCTAATTGGACCGTCCGGTGCAGGCAAAAGTACATTTTTGCGTTGTTTGAACCTATTAGATCAGCCGTCCTCTGGCAAAGTGATTTTTGAAGATAAGGAATTAACTGCCTTAAGTGAAGATCAGCTTGATCAACTGCGTGAAAGAATGGGGATGGTTTTTCAGCAGTTTAATTTGTTTCCCCATATGAATATTATTGAAAATATTAAATTAGCGCCTATGAAAGTAAAGGGCATGAGTGACAGTGAAGCTAAAGCTAAAGGAATGGAGCTGTTAGACCAGGTTGGTTTGGCAGATAAAGCAGAAGCATTTCCAACCAATCTTTCAGGTGGACAACAACAGAGAGTTGCTATTGCTCGGGCTTTGGCAATGGATCCCGAAGTAATGCTCTTTGACGAACCAACTTCAGCGCTTGATCCGGAAATGGTGGGTGAAGTGTTGAAAGTAATGCAGGATTTAGCTCAAAAAGGGATGACTATGGTAGTTGTAACTCATGAAATGGGTTTCGCCAAAAATGTTGCAGATGAAGTATGGTTTATGGCTGACGGTTATATTCAAGAAAAAGCTGCACCACAGCAATTTTTTGCTCAGCCACAAACTCCGCGCGCACAGGACTTTTTGGCAAAAGTTCTTGAGGCTTAGGTGGGAGATAGTAAGTGGAAGAAACACAAGCGATTAAAATATTAACAGACTTGTTAGCGATAGATTCGGCAAATGATCACGAAAGCCTGATAGCTGATTATGTAACCGCATTGTTTAGCGGATATCCAGTGAAAATTCACAGACTTTCTTATTCTTCCGGCAGAGATAATTTGGTAGTAACCATTGGAGATCATGGTCCACTGTTAGGCTTCTCAGGGCATGAAGATGTTGTTGCAGCTGGGAATTTGACCAATTGGCATACAGACCCATTCAAGCCCGTTTTGAAAGACGGAAAAATATTTGGGCGTGGTGCGAGCGATATGAAATCCGGTCTGGCGGCAATGATTGTTGCAATGCTTGATTTACTAGATAGTGAGAAAGAAATGCCTGGTCGTATTAGACTCTTAGCTTCTGTAGGCGAAGAAACCGGTGAATATGGAGCGGCTCAGTTGACTAAAGAAGGCTATGCTTCTGACCTGGATGGACTTGTTATTGGTGAACCTTCTAACTTTGACGTACGTGTGACACATAAAGGTGTTATTGACTATTATGTTTATTCTAAAGGTATTTGCGTTCATTCTTCGACCCCAGAAAAAGGTCAGAATGCTATAATGCCACTGATTGAGTTTGCACAATCAGCGCAACAATTAATGGACAGTCATCAAAAAAAGGATCCGGTTTTAGGCTCTTTTACTCATGTGGTTAGCCAAATTCAGGGTGGAAGTCAAATTAATTCTGTTCCCGACAGTGCTTGGCTTTCCGGAAATATCAGAACGACACCAGTATATCCCAATGAGCAAATTTATACTGAACTTGAACAAATAGTTGCTGATTTAAATAAAAATGGCGCTCGGCTAAAAATAAGATATAGTTTTCCTGAGGTGCCTTTACCTGACCAATCTCAGACAAAATTAGCTAAAATGGCTCAAAAAGTTGTCGAGCAAGAAATTGGCAGGCCTAGTGAATTTGTTGCAGGAACTGCTGCTACAGATGCATCAGAATATATTCAAGCTGGGAAATTTCCTATTATTATTCTGGGACCGGGAGCCGGTACTACTGATCATGAGTCAAATGAGTATATAGAAGTTAATGCTTATTTAGATGGCTGTCGTTTATACCAAGAATTAGCAAGGCAATTTTGGAACTCATTAGACTGATTTTTGACTATCATTAATATTTTTATAACAAAAAAAGCTACTTCTTAAAAATAGGAGTGGCTTTTGATGTGAGAAATTATTATTTACATACCAGTTATATTATTTGTAACTAAAAGATGCAAGTATTAATTATAATTATTTTGGACAATTTTTTTAAATTCGCTTAAACGATTGGCAAAAGTTTTAAAGGCTTCTTCTAAATAATCTGGCTTCGTCATATCAACACCGGCTTTTTTCATAATTTCAACGGGATAATCACTAGAACCAGCTTTTAGAAAATTCAAGTAGGCCTTTCGTTGCTTGGTAGTACCATGAACGACATTATTCGCTAAGGCAGTGGCTGCAGCAAAACCTGTAGCGTATTGATAAACATAAAAATTGTAATAAAAATGAGGTACTCTGGCCCATTCTTTAGCAATTTCTCCACCAGGTTCTACTGCATCACCGTAATAGCGCTGATTAATTTTACCATAGATATTATCTAAACGATCAGCCGTTAATGGTTCACCATTTGCATCCATTTCGTGAATTTGCTGTTCAAATTCAGCAAATTGTGTTTGCCTAAACAAGGTTCCTTTGAAAGAGTCCAGGTAGTAATTAAGGACAAAGGCACGTGTTTTAGGATCCGAAATGTGATTTAAAAAGTACTCAGTCAGGATGTTTTCATTAGTTGTAGAAGCTATTTCAGCAACAAAGATAGGATAATCACCATAAACATATGGCTGATTTTGCCTAGTATACATGCTGTGGACAGAGTGTCCTGTTTCATGAACCAATGTGTATAATGAATCAACATTGTCCTCCCAATTGAGCAATTCATATGCATCTGTATCATAGCAGCCGCCAGAATATGCTCCTGTAGCTTTATTCTGTGATTCAACCACGTCAATTACGCGATTGTTAAAAATATAGTCGACCTGCTTTAAATAGTCCTCTCCTAAGGGTGCTAATGCTTTTTTAGCTTCTGCTTTAGCTTGCTCAAAAGTATAGCTCAATGCTGGTTTACCAGTTAGTGGAACATACATGTCCCACATTTGCAGATCCTTTAAGCCTAAAATCTGTTTGCGTAAAGCTACATATTCATGCAATAGGTCTAAGTGTTCATCGACTTTATCAATCAAAGTATCGTAAACGACTAATGGTACGCCATTTGCATTCATTGCATTCTCACGAGCCGATGGATAATGATGAACACGTGCACTATAGTTATGCTCCTTGACAGCACCAGAAAGCGTTGCTGCCAGGGAATTTTCAAATTGTCCGTAAGTAGTATACATGGAATCAAAAGCATTTTTACGCACTTCACGATTTTGGGATTGAATAAGCAGTGAGTATAAGCCATCTGAAAGTTGAACCATTTCACCGTTATCATCCTGAGTATAACCGTATTCCATATCTGAATTGGTTAAAACGTTATAGGTATTTTCGGAAGCAGATAAAGCATCACCAGCATCTGCAATTATCTTTTCTTCTTGTGCAGATAGCGTATATGGTCTTAGTCTCGTAATTTGATCAAGCAAATGTTTGTAGTTGCTGAGTTTAGGCTCTTCTCGTTCTAAAGCACTCAACTTTTCCGCTGAAAGACTTAAAATTGCTGGATTTATAAAAGAAGTAGCGGCTTCGAACTGGCTTGCTAGTCCCTGCACTTGAGCTACATAACTCAAATAGTGGGCATTTCCAGTATCAACATCACTGGCAAGAGTAGCATAAGAATAGACTTTTTCCAGTCTCCGACTAACTGTTAAAATTTGAGTAATACCATTATATAAAGATGCACCAGAAGTGGTAAAATTTTCTTTTAAAGTGCTTAAAACTGGTATTTCTTTTTTGACAAGTGTATATTCATCTTTCCAGTCATTATCAGTTTTAAATATCCTGGTTAAATCCCATTTAAGATTTTCTGGGACTTCATCACGTTTAGGAATTAACATAAAGATTCTCCTTTTTAGCTATTTAACTAAATTATACTAAAGATTAAAAAATAAGATATTATTAATTATAATTGATATTATTTTAATTCAAGTTTGAAAGTGTTAAAAATAATAGATGGACAACTACGAAAGGGTTTGTATAGAAGAATGAATCCAAATTCAAAACGCAGAGAAGATTACCGTAAAAAGCATTTTTCTCTAAATCTTCATCGAAATATTGCTTTAGCAGAACCAGCTAAAGCCTTTAAAGGCAGCGTTTTTGCTCGGATTTGTGGTATAGTAACTGTTTTATGTGTCTGCTTCGGGCTGGCCTGGATAGCTCACATGTATTTTGCTTTGCACAGTGCAATTGATGGCAATGGTGGCAATTATGCCACATCTGCAAGAATTGCCAACAGACAGCCGATTTCTGTTTTGATTCTCGGAGTTGATCAGGGACTTGAAGGACGACATGATAAAGGAAATTCGGATACTTTGATTTTGGCAACAGCAAATCCTGCTAAAAATAAGTCGACAATGACTTCAATTCCTCGAGACACTCTTGCTAATATATTAGGTGATCCTGGAAACAAGTACAATATGTTTCGGGTTAATTCGGCATATGGTATTGGAGGCAGTTCTGCTTCAATGAGAACCGTTTCAGCCCTAATAGGTGTTCCTATTCATTACTATGTGGAAGTAAATATGAAGGCACTAAAAAGCCTAGTTGACGCTGTTGGTGGAGTTGACGTTAAAGTACCTTTCAAGTTTTCATATGATTGGTGTGATTTTCACAAGGGAAAACAACACTTAAACGGACGCCATGCTGTAGCATATGTTAGAATGCGTCATGATGATCCTCGAGGTGATTATGGCAGGCAAATGCGTCAAAGACAAGTTATCACTGCTGTAGTTCATAAAGCTATTTCAGTTGATTCAATTACGAATTATCGCAAGTTGGTTAAGATCTTTTCAAAATATGTCAAAACTAACCTTACGTTTAATGATATGTTAGCCTTAGCCCTGACTTACCGCGGCTGTTCACAGAATATTGCCAGTGGTTATATTCAGGGGCATGATGCTTGGATTGATGGAGCATCTATTCAGGTAGCATCAACTAAAGAGCTTCAAAAGGCTTCTGACAAGATACGTACCAATCTTGACTTGGATAAAAAAGTATTGGATAATGATGAAACGAAACTCAATAAGTTAAATGAGCAGAACAATAACATTAAGTGGAAAGATCCCAATCCATTTACTAATTACCAGATTTACCGTTCAGTAGTAACTGATGAGTCAAATGGCAATTCTTCAGGAACTGGAACAAGTGGAGATAATTCTGCAGGTCAATAACTGTTCTGGTAAAGGAGGATAATAAATATGCGTAAGCAATCTGTATTTATAGCTATTTATAGTACAATATCAGCCTTTATTGCTTTTATTGCGATAGTGTTCATTTGCTTACGCACATTTCATTGGAATTTACCCGTTGCTGTATTAGCAGCAAGCATATTTGCCTTATTTTTCTTTGCTCTTTCATGGTTTCGCGGTCATGCCTCCGTTGAAATTAAACGAATTGCACGTGAACATCATTTATCTGATAAAGATTTAGCTAAAATTACTGGCATGAAAGCAAGCGATTTTCCAATTTATAACGATAAATTGCAGTTGATTTTACCTAAGCGTTATTGGCCTAAAATATTGGACTCCTTGCAGAAATATGAACAAGAAAAAAATGAAAAGGTGGGCAAGTAGCCCACTTTTTTGTTGTGGATATTAGCAAAACCAGGCCAAAAGATTAAAGGTAGTTTTACTTTATTTTGTACAACTTATAATGATATTTAGGGAGATGCATAATGAGCATACTAACAGTTAAAAATTTGGGACAAGGTTTTGAAGATAAAACTTTATATCAAGATGCCAGTTTTGTACTTAACAAAGAAGATCATATGGGTGTGACTGGTCAAAATGGGGTTGGCAAATCGACCTTGATTAAAATTTTAACTGGTGAAATATTACCTGATGATGGACAAATTAAATGGCAAAACAAAATTGCAATTGGTTACCTTGATCAGTATGCCAAGTTGAAACCAGGGGTGACAATTCGCCAGTTTTTACGTACGGCTTTTGCATCACTTTATGATAAGGAAAAAGAGTTAAACTCTTTATATGAAAAGTATGCAGCTGAGGGTGATAGCTCTATATTAGAAAAAGCAGGTAAGATGCAAACCTATCTGGAAGAAAATAATTTTTATAATATTGATACCGAAATTGAGCGAGTTGCATCGGGATTAGGTCTAGCAGAGCTGGGGTATGATCATGATGTGAGTCAATTGTCAGGAGGTCAAAGGTCAAAAATTATTTTGGCTAAGTTGCTTTTGCAGACTCCAGATGTGTTGCTGCTAGATGAGCCGACCAACTATCTTGATGTTTCTCATATCGATTGGCTGGTTGACTATTTGAACAATTTTGCCGGTGCTTTTATCGTGGTTAGCCATGATTATGACTTTTTAGACAGAATTGCCAATTGTATCATTGATATAGATATCGGCACAATTACACGTTATACAGGTACTTTAAAACAGGCAATGCGTCAAAAAGAAGCTAATCGGGAAACGTATATGAAGGCTTATGCTAACCAGCAGCGTAAAATTGCCAAAACAGAAGCTTATATTCGCAAAAATAAGGCTGGTACCCGTTCAAAAAGTGCAAAATCACGTGCTCGGCAACTTGCAAAAATGGATGTACTGAATCCACCTAAAAATAACCATAAACCACACTTTGCATTTCCTTATGTGGCTACAGCAGCCAATCTTTTATTGCAGACACAGGATTTAGTAATTGGCTATGATCAGGCGTTAGTCAAAGAAGCGTTCAATTTTTCTGTTGGAGGTAATGAAAAAGTTGCTATTACCGGTTTTAATGGTATTGGGAAATCAACGCTTTTAAAAACCTTACTGGGACAACTTGATCCGATTTTTGGTTCCTATAAATTGTCTGAAACTGCTAAAATTGCCTACTTTAAACAGGAATTAACTTGGTCAAATAATAACATGACACCTCTGCAATATTTGCAGGAAAACTTTGAGCGCATAAAACCCAAAGAATTAAGAGGGGCTTTGGCAAAATTGGGCGTCACTGCTCAACAGGCAATGAGTCCTTTGAAAAAGCTATCAGGCGGTGAGCAGGAAAAAGTCAAACTCGCAAAAATGTTGTTTGAACCGGCAAATTTATTATTTTTGGATGAGCCAACCAATCATTTGGACCGGGATTCTAAAGACGCATTAAGACAGGCTATCGTTAAATTTCCGGGAGGAGTAATTATCGTTAGCCATGAACGTGATTTTTTCCAAGGCAATTGGGTTGATAAAACTATTGATATTGAGACTATGAATAAACTTTGAGGTGAAAAATGAATGCTAGACCAGGTGAATTATTTTACCAAGATTTGCTTGAGACCTGCTTAACTGTCGGTGAATTAATGATTGAAGGCGGAAGCGAAATGTATCGGGTTGAAGATACGATGGTGCGCATTGCCAAAAGTGCTGGTGAACCGGATCCACGTGTTTTTGTAGTACCAACGGGTGTTTTTATGAGCTTAGATCACGGTAACTATTGCCAGAGCACACTTGTACATGAGCGCAATATCAACCTTGAACTAGTTGACCGTATCAACTCTTTGTCCCGTGCTTTTGCAGATAAAAAAATAACTTTGCAAGAAGTTAAAAAAGAAGTTACCAAGATGGCAAAGGGTGATTATCCCAATTTTCCCATATGGCTGCAGACGATTGGAGCCGCAATTTTAAGTGCAACGCTCATGGTATTATTCATGAATAATTATGATTGGATCGATTTTCCTGCTGCGGCTATTGTTGGAGCTATTGGATTTCTTTCATTTTATTATTTTAAACGTTTTACCAATGTTAAATTCTTGGCTGAACTTGTTGCAGCTCTGATTATGACGGTTATTGCAGCTGGTTTAGTTCGACTTTTTCCGCAAATGATTATTGACCATATTCTTACTGGTGCACTGATGCCTTTAGTTCCGGGTCTGGCTTTGACAAATGCACTGCGAGACCTATTTAAAGGTGACATTCTTTCAGGAATGGTGAAAATTTGTGAGGCTCTGCTTACAGCATTTGCATTGGGCGGCGGAGTTGGTATTGTCTTGAAATTTTTAGGAGCTTAAAAAATGCCTTTTTGGTTAGAAATACTAATTAATGTTGCTTTTGCCTATTTGGCTTCGGCCTGTTTTGCGTTAACAATCAATGTCCCAAGACGAGTACTTAATTTGGCCGGCGTGAGTGGAATTATTAGCTGGATTATTTATTGGCTGTCAATGAGAGCGTCGATGGGTCGGTTATTATCTAATTTACTTGGCTCTTTTGCGATTGGTATTTTAGGGATAGTTTTTGCCAGAATGAAAAAATGCCCAGCTACAGTTTTTTATATCCCTGCGATTGTGCCTTTAGTGCCAGGTGTTCCAGCATACCAGGCTGTGCGTGAATTAACATCCGGCAACCTTAGGGGTGCAAATGATGCAGTTTTAAGAGTAATAATTGTCACAGGATCAATTGCTTTGGGGATGCTCTTATCAAACATGTGTGTGGAAATTTTCTTCAGAATAAAAAAATTTTACAAACGTCACTCAGATAAGTATAATAATTAATGCGAGTCGACAAAAACGCGAGATGCGTATTTGTATGAGGACACCCGCCTTAAGTGACAGGCACGGGAAGTGCTGGTGGTTGACCAACCTGATGTGAACAGAAGTAGTCACCTGTTAATTTTAACGGGCCTCGATTTGAAAAAGAGCAGATTCTTAATTGAATCTGCTCTTTTTTATTTTAAATATAATGCTTGCTTTCCTTGTTGGTTAAAACTTCTTTCCAAGTTTCTCCACGGAATTGCTTTATTTTTATGACCAAAGGGATCATTAACGTAAACGATTCGTGCCTTTTTATCAAAGCCGGTAATAACGCAAGCATGTGAAGACGGTGTCACGTGTACTTCACCTTGAGCTGTTTGCCACGTTTGCATGTCGCCAACATGATTAAAATTGGTGGTAGTGATAATTAGAACTGGATGACCATCAGAAACCAATTTTATTACTTGGATGAAATCATGATTCGTGAAATTCTTAATACGGTTAGTGTACTTTAGTCCGACTTGCTCTAGCGGTTCATTATAAACGCACCAGCCAGCATTAGCCTGACTCATATAGCCAACGAAGCCAACATGAGGATTGCCGCGATATTTGCCATCATCGGTATATGAAGAAACGTGCTTAATATTCTCTGAGAGATCGAGTTTATTAACTTTAACACCATAATAGCGCAAAAGCATCGAAAGAGAAGTCACTTCGCAGCCGTTGGGCAAATCTGGATACTGATTTTCTAAAGGAACATCTAACTTCTGGGATGATTTTAAGGTTAACCAGTCATAGCGGTCTTTAACACCTGTAGAATTAAAAATTGTAAAGACTAAGCCTAGAAAAAAAACACCCAATAGTAATATCAAAATAGCTTTAAAGGAAAATCTTTTCTTTTTCATAAAGCTATTTAAACATAGGACGATTATTAAAAGCAAAAAATCGCTCATTAATTTGAGCGATTTTGCTAAATTTTATTTTTTCTTTATTGAAAGCGGTAATTAGTGGTGAGTTGCGCTTGATAAAGCATCAAGACTGTGATCTTCACCTTTAACTGCCATACCTTCAACGTCCATTCCTGGGCAGAAGACTTCGTCTTCAGGTACTCCTCTTTCTTCAGCAAATGCCTTAGTCAAAGTTTCCATGTCCATCAAATGATATTTCTTGTCTGGTTCTTTTGGATCAACTATTTGAATTTGAGCCATCATACCAGCGTCTTCGTGTTCAATAATGTGGCAGTGGTACATGAAGACACCTGTGTTTTGGAAGTAAACCTTCAAGCGAACTGTTTCTTGAGGAGCCACTTCAATAGTGTCCTTGTATACTCCTTTTTCATTTGGATAAGGATCTTTACCGTCACGAGAAACAACCAAGAAGTGGGCACCGTGAATGTGGAATGGGTGCAACATACCGTTAACTTTATCGTTAGTGTTAGTTACATCCCAGTATTCAGCATTCATTAATTCCTGCTTCATGTCAATTCTGTCCATTGAGAACAACTTGCCGTTAATCATGTTGTGGTTATCCATAGTAACATGAGGAACTGGTGAGTTAGGGTTAACGACTGGATCGTATGGTTTGAACAATGTGTCAGGAATTACGCTGTCATCTTTTTCATAGCTGTGAATTCTAAATTCAACCAACTTGAAGTCGTCAGTGTAAAGATTGACAACATCGCCATCTTTATAGTTACCAAAGTCGACAACTACTTGTTGACGCTCACCTGGTCCAATTAAAACCTTAGTCAATTTAACTGGATGCTCTAAGAATGAGTCATCACCACCGATTTGAGTCATTACCAAATCATCGCTAAAGTGCAGACGCCATTCACGACGGTTGGAACCACCTAAGAAGATTAAACGAACTTTTTGGGTAGTAACATCAACGTATGGACGAACGACACCGTTGATAATTGGAGTATCACCGAAGATACCCATTGCATTGTAGTCTGCCTTGTAGTCAAATTGATTATCTTCATGGAAAATACGGTCTTGTAAAATAATTGGGAACTCGTCCTTGCCGTAAGTCTTAGGAATTGGCAACTTAGCTTCATTTGCATCAGTAATAACGACACCCATTGCTAGCCCCATCCATACTTGCATAGCAGTTGATGGACATGGGTGAGCGTGAAGCCATGTCAAGGCAGCTGGTTGTTTAATAGTAAAGTCAATATGCTTTTCTTCACCTGGATAAACTGGTGAGTGGCAAGCACCATCGTTACCAGGACCTTGAACTTCCATACCATGCCAGTGGTATGTAGTTAATTCTGGCAAGCTGTTCTTCAAAGTTACGTGAACGTGTTGACCTCTGGTCAAAACCATAGTTTTACCAAGAACTGGGAAGTTGTAGCCCCAAGTATGAGTCTTTTTACCTGGCAAAAATTGGAAGTCACCTTCTTGGGACTCAATTGTGTACCAAACATCATTGTTTTCTTGTTTATCAGGCTCTAATACTGGTGGAACAATTAAAGGTTGAGCTTCAACACCTTCAGGAATGTGAAGATCCTTGTATCCCATTTCGTGATTTTTATCAAAATCTTCGGAATTATAGAAATAATCTGTGTAAACTTTATCTGACATATTCGTCTACCTTTCAGTTAAAAAATTTAGTGAAAAATTTTTAGTTACATGTTAAATTTACTCTATGTGAAAACGCTTGTAAAGTAGATAAGGCCAAGTTTTTTAAATAATATTTTATAAAAACGCTTTTTTAAAATTTTATAGAGCAAAGTGTTATTTAATATTAGCAAAAATTCTGCTTTAATAGTGGTTTTCTATGAATAAAAACGGTTTTTAGATATTTTAAATTAACTTTGACTAGCAAAAGTGTTTTTTTAAAAATATTTTTAAAAGAAATAAAAAAATTGTTTTTAAACAAAAATTTGAGTATCGTATAAAAGACTGATAAAAATTAATAAATTTAGATAAGGGTTTTTAATTTGAAAATAAGCTTAAAAGATTTAACTGCAAAAATAGAAAAACAAGATTATATTGAAGACTTAGAAACTGTTAAATATGCAGACATTAGCAAGTCAAAAGCTAGAATGCATGAGCTGGCGACTAAATTAGTTAAGGAAACCAGAGCAGCACTTAAACATAGTTCATTAAGCCATGTTGCACTTGAAATAAGCGGACAGAGGCCTGTTGTCTTTGCTTTGGAAAGCAATATCATTAATTTGCCTTATAGCAATTACAAAAAGATTGCTAATTTCTTCGAAGCAGGTAAAGATTATCCTGTTGCTATATATTTTGAGACACAATCAGAATATTTGAATGCATCAGGGTTTAGAATTGATCAAATAGCAACAGAAGAAGAAATTGAACAAGATCAAGCAGAAATTGCAGATAGACTGTCAGAAGCAATGCAGGAAAAAATTAAGCAGATCCGTGAATATCAAAAGCCTTCAGCTTCGGCCAAAAAAAAGCCTGCCACTAAAAATACTGCAAAAACTAAGAAAACTACTACTAAAAAGACTAAATAAAAATACTCAATTTTTAATTATTGCGTTAATAATACTATTTTTAAGCTCAGCTATTCAAAAGATACTTTTTACAATATAATGGAAAAAGAAGCAGGAGGTCCGTTATGGTTAGCTGGAATCTACTTGGAGTTTTATTATGGGTAATTGTTATTCTTTATTTAGTTTTTGTTGTGCAAAATATTCGTAAACGCCGAATTACTATGATTATCAAGAAGCACAGGCAGTTTAGCTGGCCAAATTTTTTAATCGATATTATCGAAGTGGTTGCTTTAATAGTAGGTATTGTATGGTTGTTTAACAAAACTATGCTGGATAATCCTGACCTTGAAGATACAAGTAAAATCACGTCGCATATTACTTATGAGCCTATTGTCATGAACACTGGGGAAGGCAATTCAAGTTATGTTACGATTAATTCGAAAAAGAAAAGAATTAGTACTCAGACTTTTACCTACTATAGACCAGGTAAGAAGATCAAAGTATCCAGCGATTTTGCCACTGTTGCATATGGCAAAAGTCCCTTAGATCTTAATGCCGCAAAAATTCCGTATGATAAAAAAGAACTACAGAAAATGGATCGTAAGTATCAACGTGCTTATGTTGCAATTTATACGGCTGATTATAAAAAGGTGTGGCAGAATGGCATCGGAATGCATGCTGGACACAACGCAACGCGCTACTATTTAATTAGGATTCCGGATTCATCATTTATCAAAGAGAAATAAAATTAATTTAAATAAAGCGTTTGCATAATTTTAAAAGTGTGCTATGCTTTATTTACATTGAAAATTTAAGTAGATTGTTACTATCAAATTAGGCGAGACTACTAGTAAAACTGGTGAATTTTATATTATTCATCGGCTATTGCTAGTAGTCTCTTTTTTTTTCGTAAAAAAGGAACAAAGATATGCGCCTTAAAAAAATTTTTAATAATAACAGCATTTTAGTTGATGTTGGGAAAGGACAAGAAGCAATTGTTTTCGGTAAGGGAGTGGGATTTGAACAAGGAAAAAACAGACATGTTGATTCTAGTAAAATTCAGAAGATTTTTTATTTAGATAATAAGAAAGATAAAGAATCGTTTGATTATTTATTTCATAATATTCCGGCAGACATAATTGCAGCAGTTTTTGCAGTTATTGAAAATGCAAGAATAAATTATCATTTCGAAGTTTATGATTCGATTTATTTAACATTAAGTGAACATATAAATGGAGCTTATAAATTGCTTTTAACAGGAAGGTACCAAGAAAATGAGATCCCAGATTTAAGCGCAAAGTATCCTGAAGAATATCAAATAGCAAAAGAAGCACTTGTAATTATTAACAACAAGTTAGGCGTTGAGTTTCCAAATTCTGAGGTTAAAAGTATAGCCCTTCATTTTATCAATAGCAAGATTCCTAATGGCATTGCAAAGCATGAAGGCAAATCAAAATATATTTTTGACACTTCCAAATTAATTAACGTTGTACTCAATGTATTAGACAACAATAATGTTTATCAAAACAGCAAAAATAGGGATAGTTTCAGGCGGTTTCTGATTCATCTGCAGTATCTGGCTAAAAGGCTTTGGCGCCCACCAGAAAAAAATGAATCTATTGATAAAAAGATTGAATGTGACATGATCAAAGCTTATCCACGTTCGTATCAAATAACTCAGGAAATCTTTCAGGCGTTAGACGGTGAATTTGATTTTCATCCTTCTGATGCGGAAAGAGTGTATTTTATCATTCATATTCATCAAATATTAGGACAAGAAGAAAAGGAGTAAAAATATGGTAACCAAAGAAGAAATTTCAATGGCTGGTTTTGAAATAGTTGCTTATGCAGGTGACGCCAAGACTGCAATAATCAATGCTTTAGATGAAGCTAGAGGTGGCAACTACGATAAAGCCAGAGAATTGGTCAAAAGTGCAGATAGTTCACTAAATGATGCTCATAATGCACAAACAAAATTAATGAGTAAAGAAGCCAGTGGTGAAGAAATGGAGACTACATTCATTATGTCTCACGGGCAAGACACATTAATGACTACAATGCTGCTTAGAGATGAAGCAAAGTATTTTATCGATTTATATGAAAAGTATAATTCCGCTTTAAAAGAATTGAATGAACTAAAAAATAAGTAATTAAGAAAGAGGTTTAAAAATGAATGCTGTAATTAGGCAAATAGAAAAAGCGCAGCCGTTTTTTCAAAAAGTCGCTGCCAATAAATATTTGCGTGCGGTAAGAGATGGCTTTATAGCTTTAATGCCAATCATTATCTTTTCAAGTATCTTTTTATTAATAGCAAATGTTCCTTTAATTTGGCACTTTGCCTGGCCCACTAAAGTGGCTAATGCTTTAAACATGTTTTACAACATGTCAATGGGCGTTTTAGCCTTGATGGCTTCTTCATCGGTTGCCAAGGCTTTAACTGATTCATTTAATCTAGACTTGCCCAAAACAGACCAGATTCCAACAGTAGGTGTGCAGTTTACTGCTCAGGTTTCTTTTGTCTTAGTTGCTGTTGACACTTTAACTGATAAAATGAATAATCTGTATTTTGCAGTTGCAATGATTGGTACTAAAGGCTTAATTTGTGCTTTCTTAGTAGCATTTATAGTGCCTAACGTCTACTATCAATGTTTTAAGCATAACATCACAATTAAATTACCAGATGCAGTACCTCAAAATATTGCAGGAGCTTTTAAAAATATTATTCCTTTTGCAATAAGTACATTTTTCTTCTGGATTTTTTCGTTAGCTTTTAGAGCTATGACTGGTACCAATCTAGCTGCTTGGATCATTCAGGTTTTATCACCTTTATTTACCGCAGCAGACGGGTATTTTGGCTTGGCAATAGTATATGGTGCGATGGCTTTCTTCTGGTTCATCGGAATTCAGGGACCATCAATTGTTGAACCGGCAGTCACTGCTATTTATTTAAGCAATGTTGAATTAAACTTGTCGGCTTGGAAAGCTGGTAATATTGCTGGCGCCAACAGAATTTTAGCTCAAGGTACGCAATACTTTGTTGCTACTTTGGGTGGTACAGGTGCTACTTTAGTTATTACATTAATGTTTGCTTTCATGTCTAAGTCCAAGGAATTAAAAGCGGTTGGTCGAGCTGCTTCAATTCCAGTACTATTCGGGGTCAATGAACCGATTTTATTTGGAGCGCCATTAATTTTGAATCCGGTCTTCTTTATCCCCTTCATTTTGACACCAATTGCCAACGTCTGGCTTTTCAAGATATTTGTTGATTTCTTCCATATGCCTGGTTTTATCTATAACCTTCCTTGGACTACGCCAGGAACACTTGGATTAATAATGGGTACTGGATTCTCAGTTGGTTCAATTATTTTGGCAATTTTGCTTTTAGTTGTAGATGTTGTAATGTACTACCCGTTCTTTAAAGCTTATGACATCCAAAAATGTGCCGAAGAAGCAGTAAAAGAAAATGCTGTCGCAAGTACTGCGACTAATGAAACTCAAACAGAAACTAATGCTAATAATGCGGAAACAGATAATTCAAGTAGTTCAGGACCAGAAAATAATGTTGCAAGCGCAAGCAAGATTCCTTTAGCAAAAACAAAAGATGGCAAGAACCTAAATGTTTTGGTTCTTTGTGCTGGTGGTGGTACCAGTGGTATTTTAGCAAAAGCGTTAAACAAGTTAGCTGCTGAAAACGATCTTCCATTAGCAGTAGCGGCCACTTCATTTGGTGCTCACCATGACTTGCTTTCAGGAATGGATATCGTTATTTTGGCACCGCAAATGAATGCAATGAAAGATGAACTGAAAAAGGAATGTGATAAGAATAACGCTAAAATGATTACGACTACTGGTAAGCAATATATAGATATGACACAACATGCTGACAAGTGTCTAGATCTCATAATTGCTAATATTTCAGAATAAAGGAGAATAAAATGGCTTTATTAAATAGAGTACAAAAATTGCCTCATGATTTCGTGTGGGGTGGTGCCACTGCCGCTTATCAAGTTGAAGGTAGCACTAAAGTTGACGGTAAAGGCAAAACGATGTGGGATGATTACCTTAAAAAACAGGGTAGGTTTTCACCAGATCCTGCTAGCGACTTTTACAACCGGTATCCAGAAGATATTGGGCTTGCCAAAAAATATGGTTTAAATGCTGTGCGCGTTTCAATTGCTTGGACCAGAATCTTTCCTGAGGGTTACGGTCAAGTAAATCAAAAGGGTGTGGAATATTATCATAAATTGTTCAAAGAATGTCTTGATAATGGTATTGAACCTTACGTTAGCCTACATCATTTTGATAGTCCTAAAACTTTATTTGATAATGGTGACTGGTTAAACCGCAAGAATATTGATTACTTTGTGGACTATGCCAAGTTTTGCTTTAATGAATTTAAAGAAGTAAAAAATTGGTTTACAATTAATGAACTAATTTCTTTAGCATATTCACAGTACATTGCCGGTACTTTTCCACCAAACCATCATTTTGACGTTACTAGTGCAATTCAGGCTGAACATAACGAGTTAGTGGCACATGCCAGAGTGGTTAATTTATATAAAGAGATGGGTTTACCAGGTAGAATTGGTCTAATTCATGTTATTCAACCAGTATATCCAATATCAACCAGCACCGAAGATAAACATGCAGCTAAATTGCAAGATGCGTTTTTGAATAAATTTTTGCTTGACGGGACGTTCTTAGGCTATTACTCAGACGATACCATGGCATCAATTAATGAAATATTGCAGTTAAATGATGCTCATTTGGATATTCAAGACGGTGACTTGGATATTCTCGCTAAAGCTGCATCACAAAATGATATTTTTGGTTTAAATTATTATCAAAATCAGTTTATTAAAGCGTATCATGGCGAAAGTGAAAACCACTTTAACGGTACTGGTGACAAAGGTACTTCTTCCTTTAAGTTTAAGGGAGTAGGAGAAACTGTCAAAAAGCCAGGGGTACCGACAACTGATTGGGACTGGAATATTTTCCCACAGGGTCTCTATGACACATTAAAACGTATCAGTCATGATTATCCTAACTGCAAGACAATTTATGTGACTGAAAATGGTTTAGGTTATAAGGATAAATTTGTTAGCCCAGATAAGATTATTGATGATACTCCAAGAATTGATTTCATTGATCAACATGTCGCTGCCCTTTTAAAAGCTCGCAGTGAAGGAGTGAATGTCCAAGGCTACTTTGTATGGTCTTTGCAAGATCAATTTTCCTGGGCAAATGGCTACAACAAACGTTATGGTCTATTTTATGTAGATTTCAAAACTCAGAAGCGTTATGTTAAAAGGAGTGCTTTATGGTTTAAAGAATTAGCAGATACAATGAATAAAGAATAAAATTTAAGCAACTAACTTAGTTTAAACCCCGAAATTGGATAAATTTCGGGGTTTTCTAATGGTCAAAAAAGTTAATAAAGGTAAAAATAAAGGGGACCGAGTCCGATAGCGACATGAGCCCCTTAATTAAAATTGAATCTTATGATAAATTTGCAATTTTGTATTGTACTGCTTCCTTTTTACGAACTTGAACCAGGAGATTTCCCTCGACAAAAGCGAGAATAAAGCTCGCTGTTAAGAAGTCGACTACATTACCAGAGGAAAAAGCGGCCAGTAAGATGAAGCTGCTGGAAACTAATAAAGAACTGACTAAATAAGTACGTGCTGTCTTATATCTTAGCCACCTGTATGCTCCATAAATTAGTACTGCCAAGTATGGTCCGACAAAAAGTAACATTCCGAGCCAGCCTAAAGAATATATTTGAGCAGTAAAATCACGCTCTAAATTAAAGATGTTGTTTTCTCGAATATACGAAATACCCAAAAATTTGTCTAGCTTGTTGTTATTGGTTTTGACTACTTGATCAAGCATTGCCTTTTCAATATGGCGGTTTTCCATTCGCGCTTGACCCGGTTCATTCATAATTTTGAGCCAAAATTCAGGATCATACTGATACGGATAACTTTTGAACACAAACTTAGGATTAAGAGCATATTCCTGATAATTTTTCTTAATGAAGTAACGTAAAAAATCCGCTCTTTTTTCACCACTAGGATACTTTTGCAGACCCGCAGCCAGCTCCTTTTTTTCATCAGTTAAGTCGTGGTCAGATTGTTTGGCTAAATAAATTTCATAATTGTAACGTTGAATTGCCGGGCCAAAAGGCAGGATTACGAGAGATCCTACTTCGATCAAGACTGCAACTAAAAATGCCTTGCCGCCTTTTTTCACATCTTTAATTAGATATTTATGTAGACCAAACAGGATAAGACCAATTATTATGCCGCAAATAAGGCCAATTGCTGCTACTTTAGTACCAATCTCGATCATTGCCAGAGCCTGCACAACATTTAGCAAAACCGTATGCCAGCTAAATGAAGTAAAAAGGTAATACAGCATAAGGGGCAGCAGCATAAACAAGACTGCCGAGATCATATTAGTAAAGTTGAAGAAACCTTTAGAAGCCATATGGGAATAACCAATATTAGGATTAAAGAACCATTCAAAAATGTTGGCGCTGATGGTTCCCGTTTCATATGATTTAAGGGATATGACAAAAAGGTTGGAAAGAACTATAGTGCCTGAAAAAAGTCCTGAAATACCCTCAATCACAAGTTGCAATTGTTTTTGATCAAAGTCTAATTCATTAGTCAAATAAAGAACTGTTAAAGGCAGTATCATTCTAATCAAATAAAAGATTTCCCCGCTCGCAGTATAGCCGTAATTGTTGGGGCTGACACTGGTAAAGTGCTGCACGTGCACTAAATGAAGTGCTGAATAGATGGCTAAAAGAACAATATAAAATAGTAACAATTTTTCCTGTGATAGTTTCTGCCAGGAATTTTTCGAGCTAAAGTAAAGACAAACCAGTACAGCCACAGCCAAAATACGGATAATTGTGGGCAAAGTAAATGGTAAAATATTGGCCAGAGTACCATGGTAAAACCAATATAAATCTAAAAACGGTTGTATTAAAATGAACCAAAATAAGACAGTTCTTGCTTTTTCTTTCACTTTTTTCTCCATATTATAAATATTTTCATGGTTTAATTTTAGGCAAAAACGCAGCAAAAAAAAAGAGCAGTGAATCTTTATTCACTGTTTCTTAATTAAAAAATAGCTATTAATCTTTTTTCTTGTCAGTATTTGCTTTTTCTTTGGCAGCTTTTTTAATTTTTTCTACTTTAACATCACTTTTGGCCAATGCTTGAATTTCTTTGATCTTCTTTTTAGGAATGCTTTTCAAGTTTTTAAAATTCACTACAATTTTTTGATTAAGATCACTAACTGCAGTTCTGTCAGCAGGATCAAAATCAATGATTTTTAGCAGGGCAGAATTTTCGTAAATTTTTTCTACTTTACCTAAAAAAGGTTTAGTCAGTTCTTCTTCAGATTTAGCGCTAAGAATGTCATCTGCTTTCACATCTGCTTTTTTCATAATAAGTTTTACTTCCTCTCTTACCCATGTTTCATTATAATAGAAAGATATTATTATAAAAGCGAATTGTTTTCAAGTAAAGGAAGCCTGGATTTTGCAAAAATTAATTTTAATTGCTGGCCCCAGTGGTGCAGGCAAAACTACTGTTTCAGAATACTTAGCAAATAAGTTTGATATTCCCAGAGTCTTGACTCATACTACCAGGCCAATTAGACCAGGAGAAAGTCCCGAGAGTTCTTATCATTTTGAAACTAACGACAGTTTTAAAAAACTGCATTTTTTTGAGCACGTTAAATATGGCTCATATCAATATGGCTCGAGCAGAGAAGCATTAGAGAAAGCCTGGCTGGACCATGATATAGTATCCTTGATTGTTGATATTAAGGGAGCTGCTTCATATTTGGCTGCAATCAATAAGCAAGTTTATTTTTTATATATTACTACCAGCTCTAAAGAGATGCTTGCTGAGCGTTTACTTAAAAGAGGCGATGATCCGTATAAAATTAAGGAACGGCTAAGCGGTAGCGAGCTAAATGTGCTACCTGATAACTTGAAAAAAAATGCTCACATATTAATTAATGACAACTGGCAGCAGACTGAAAAAGAACTCCTTACCATTGTTACAAGTCTTAGAAACTCGCCGAACTAATTAAATTACTTTTGTAAAAAAATATCCGTTTCAAAATAAAATTCTTAACGTTTTGTAGCTCGTTTGAAACAAATGTGTAACATTAAATGAGTATTATAGAAAATGTCGAAGAAATATGGCGAATGATTTCTACTTATCATTTGTTGGAATTACGAACGATTTTTGTATATGAACTAGAAAAGAGTTTAATTTTGAAACACAGACACTCAAAGAGATTATTTAAGTTAATAACTTTCATTGCTTTGTTTTTCACTAGTGCAACTAGTGTAACGGTAGTTAGTGCTGCCACTGCAAACGATGTCAGTGCCAGTAGTGTAACCAAAAAGCGAACAGCTGTAGCTAAATTAGCCAAAAAACAGGTAGGTAAAGGCTATGTATACGGAGCCACAGGTCCTTACTCTTTTGATTGTTCCGGTTTAGTACAATATGTGTATAAAAAAGCTGGAAATAAAACTTTACCAAGAAGCACTTATTCTCAAGTAGCACAGGGTAAAAAAGTTTCATTAAAAAAGTTAAAGAAAGGTGATTTGCTTTTCTGGGGTTCTTCTATTGAACCTTATCATGTTGGCATTTATGTTGGAGATAACCAATTTGTTCATGCAGCTACCCCAAGTCAGGGTGTTTTAAAGCAATCACTTAGTGCATATTTCTATCCTTCAGCTGCTAAACGTATACTAGATTAATTAAGCTCTGATTCTAGATTTAAAATTTTAAAAAAGTAGGTTTGCCCTTTCAGGCAAAATAAAGATGAAAGGGCTTTTTTACTTACCGGTATTATTATTGTAACCTTATTGTAACAATATGCGAGTAAAATTGATTTTGTCACGTAGAAATAGAACTTAATTTAAAAATATTTAATGCAAATACGGGGGGATTTTGATTTTGAAAGTTAAAAGTAATTTAGTTAAATTTACTACTGCTGCTGCTTTGACCGTTACTGGATTTGGCATTGCAAATGCAGTAAATACGAGTTCTGCTGCTACTAATGTTAAGGCTTCTACAAACAAGTTAAAAATCAATTATGTTCCTGGATATGGCATTAATGTGTGGGATAATTATGAAAATCCTACTTTTACTGGTAAAAGAATTAAGCACGGTAAAAAAGTGAGCATTTTAAGCACTGCGATTGATAAAAAGGGAAATACTTGGTATCAGATTGGTGAAAATCAATGGATTCAAGCTCGTTATACTGTCAAGCCAGGAGTTAAAATAGCAAAGGTTCAAGCTAGAGCTATCAAGAAAAAAAGTGTAAAACAGGCAGAAAAAGTTGTTGATTTGGCAAACGCTGAAGTTGGAAAATCATACGCGTGGGGCGGAAACGGCCCTCAAGGTTTTGATTGTTCAGGTTTAGCTCAATATGTTTACAGCAAAGCTACTGGAGTAAACTTGAGTCGTACAACTTACTCACAAGTTAAGCAGGGCAAGAAAGTTTCAATGCAAAACTTAAAGCCCGGTGACCTTCTATTTTGGGGTTCATCAACAGCTCCATATCATGTAGGTATCTATGTTGGTGACAATCAATATGTACATGCTGCTACTCCAGCTCAAGGGGTTGTAAAAGAAAATTTAAGTTCATATTTCTATCCATCAGTTGCAAAACGTGTTCTTGAATAAGAATAAGTTTGAAATTTAAAACACTTAGAAAATCTTCTAAGTGTTTTTTTATTGCTAATTGATTGGTGTAACTTGATTAAAAATCTGAAGCGTTTAAAATAAAATTGAATACTAATTTTTGATCACATTAAGCTATTGAAGGAGAACTGATTTGATGAAGCGTAATTTTTGGAAAATGGGTCTTGCCGCGGCATTGACTCTTACCGGAATTGGTGTGGCTTCACCGCAGAAAGCTGTGGATGCTGCTACATTAAAAGTCCCAGTCAAGAGGATTCAAATTAGTTGTTTACCAAATAAAGATGTCAAGATATGGACTAATTTTGAGGGGGGACAACTAATAAGTTTTCGTGCTAAAAATAAAAGTAAGTGGAATGTTGCTAAAACTGCAGTGGACCGCAAAGGTAAGCTATGGTATATGATTGGTGACAGTGAGTGGATTGAAGCACGCTATACTGAAGATCTAGAAGAAAAATCTGATGCTAAAACTGCTCGTGAACAAGTAAAATCTGTTGCCACAAAAAAGAAAGATAAAAAAATAAAGCCTAAAAAGGCATTAAAAGTACCAAAAAAGCAAAAGGTTCAAAAACAAAAAGTAGTTGTTCCTAGTTTAAATAATGTTATTAAAAAGAAGAGTAATAAAACTACCGTAAATCCAATTAATTTAGGTAATAAAACTGTTTCTAATAATTCTTCAAGCGATACTTCAAGACGTGCACAGGCTGTAGTCAATTTAGCTGAAAGTCAATTAGGCAAAAGTTATGTCTGGGGTGGCAATGGACCAGATAGCTATGATTGCTCTGGTCTGGTGCAATATGTTTATAATCAAGTTGGTGGTGTGAAATTACCTCGTGTAACGACTGATCAAGTGAAGGTTGGGCAAACGGTGTCAATGAATCAATTACAACCCGGAGATTTATTATATTGGGGTTCGACAGAGGCGCCTTATCATGTTGGCATTTATGTTGGAAATAATCAGTATGTCAGTGCTGCAACACCGGAACAAGGTGTTGTATTACAAACAATCAGCTCATATTTTTATCCTTGTGTAGCAAAACGTGTTCTTCTCTAATTTACAAGCAAAGTTTATGATTAAATTGATTTCAATATGATTTTCTAAAATCAATTTATATTAAAATAAAAGATTCTCATATGATGTAAACCCTAAAATTAGGACACTTTATATTAGCTGCTAACTAAGGACTAATTGCCGATATTCAAGCGGAGTTAGTCCTTTTAGTTTGA